>SVOM01000036.1 GCA_015066405.1 Oscillospiraceae bacterium | reverse complement strand
TGCGGAATGCATCAACTGCATCCATATCGCACATTTCCTTAAGGTCCTCAAAATCCCAAACCTGAATTTTCTGGATTTCGTGAGATGTACGGAAACCATCAAAGAAGTTAAGGAAAGGAACACGGCTCTTAATGGTTGCCAAGTGAGCAACTGCGCCAAGGTCCATAACTTCCTGTGTGTTTGTTTCAGCGAGCATTGCGAAACCTGTCTGACGGCAGGCATAAACGTCGGAATGGTCGCCAAAAATGTTAAGTGCGTGAGAAGCTACGCAACGTGCAGATACGTGGAATACGCACGGGAGCAACTCACCGGCTATTTTATACATATTGGGTATCATAAGTAAGAGACCCTGTGAAGCGGTGTAGGTTGTTGTAAGAGCACCGGCAGCAAGTGAGCCGTGAACAGTACCCGAAGCACCGGCTTCAGACTGCATCTCTACAACGTTAACGGTTGTGCCAAAAATGTTTTTGAGTCCCTGAGCAGACCACTGGTCAACATAGTCAGCCATAGGACTGGACGGAGTGATAGGATAAATACCTGCAACTTCAGTAAACGCATAGGATACGTGAGCCGCGGCATTATTACCGTCCATGGTTTTGAACTTTCTTGCCATTTGGAAATTCCTCCTTGAAAAATATTAAAAACTTTATTTTGAAAACAAAATCATTCCAAAAATTTTAGTTTCCATACATAATATATAATACTACTTCCAAGGGAATAAGTAAATAGGTAAATTTCAACTTTTTTAAGTTTTTTGTTAAAAAAATGACAATAACACTAAAATTATTGACTTTTTATGCAAAAGAAGGTATTATGGTTGTAAATATATATTGAAATGGAGATTTGTTCAAAATGGACGGCGACCCCGGGAATTTAATTTTAAAGCTTTTACTTTTATTATTCCTTATTCTTGTAAACGCGTTTTTCGCAATGAGCGAAATCGCAATTATCACACTTAACGATGTTAAGCTTCAGCGTATGGCTGAGGAGGGCGACAAAAAGGCAATAAAGATTTTAAATCTTACCAAAAACCCCTCTAACTTTTTATCAACCATACAAATTTGCATAACCCTTGCAGGCTTCTTAACCTCTGCCGCGGCGGCCGAAAGCTTTGCCGACCCCGTTGCTGACTTTTTTGCAGGGCTTATGAATTTAGCATCCACTCCCGTTTGGCTTTCCACCGCTTCTCTTGTACTTATAACACTCATTATTTCTTTCTTTTCATTGGTGCTTGGCGAATTAGCACCCAAGCGCATAGCAATGCAAAAGTATGAAGCCATATCATTTAAAATAGTTGGTGTGCTTGTATTTTTCAGCGGTATGTTCAAGCCCTTTGTAAAGATACTCTCCTTCTCTACCAACTTGGTTGTACGTTTACTCGGTTTTGACCCCAACGCCAGTGAAGAAGAGGTTACCGAAGAAGAGATTCGTATGATGGTTGATGCGGGCGAGGAAAAAGGCGTTATTGAAGAAAGCCAAAAAGAAATGATTAACAATATCTTTGAGTTTGATGATATTGTTGCCGCCGATGTTATGACCCACCGCACCGATATTGAGGCGGTTGAAATAACCGATGATATTTCCGATATTATAGAAAAAACACTCGAAGCGGGATATTCACGTATCCCCGTATACGAAGAGGACCTTGATAACATCAAAGGTATCGTATATGTTAAGGACTTACTTAAATACGTTGGTAAAAACGTGCCGAAGAACTTTAAAATCTCGCACATTATGCGTGAAGCGTTCTTTTTCCCCGAGTCTAAAAAATGCCGCGATTTATTTAATGAAATGACCGAGAAGCATCTGCAAATGGTGTTTGTTTGCGATGAATACGGCGGCATCGCCGGTATCGTTACAATGGAAGATTTGCTTGAATCTATCGTTGGTAATATGCAGGATGAATACGATAACGAGGAAGATGAAATCGAGCAGGTTAACGAAACAACCTTTAGCTTGGACGGTACAACCGATATTGAAGAGGTTGAGGAAATACTCGACACCAAATTCCCCGAGGGCGAATATGACACCATAGGCGGTCTTATAATGGCAGAGCTCGGCAGAATACCGGGCGAAGATGAAAACCCAACAGTTGAATTATTGGGCTTCAGATTTACGGTTGAAGAGGTTGAGGAACGCCGAATTACCAGAATCACTGCCGAAAGATTACCCGAAGAAGAAACCGAAGAAAAAGATGAAGATTAAAAAGGCCGCCGAACAAAAAGTTCGGCGGTTTTTTGTCACATTTTTACATTGCTTATCGTTACATTAATAGAAATAGTAAAATTTGCTATTTCTAAGGGAGGAGGAGACGTAATGAATAAACTGTTTCAAAACGAAATAAGTGAGAAAGCCCTAAAAGATATAGCTGGCGGCGATATGTCGGGGCTTCAAATTCTTTACGAAAACTTCGCCCGACTTTTATTCTCGGTGGCTTACACGCTGACCGGACAGCGCGAAACAGCCGAGGACGTCCTGCAGGACACATTTTTAAAGGTAGCGGAAAATGCCGCTTCCTATAAGCACCGCGAAAACGGAAGTGTTAAGGCGTGGCTGGCGACAATATGCCGCAATTTATCTCTTGATTCCTTGCGAAAAACCGTGCCTTTAGTAGAACTAAACGATAATCTACATATAGGCGACACCGCCATTAACATTGACAGCGATTTGGCATTTTTTGACCTGCTTTCCCCTTTGGGCACCGATGAAAAGGAAATTATAATACTCAGGTTTTCGTGGGGACTTAAGCACGCCGAAATCGCAAAAATTTTAAATCTATCGCCGCAAAACGTACGGCAAAAATTCAAACGCGCCGTAGACAAACTAAAACACAACGAAAGGCAGGTATAAGTTCATGCGAGTAGCTTTTATTAAAAAGCAACTGAATAGCGGTATAAACGCAATAAATATACCGACAAGCAAGAAACTACTTCCCGCCGCCGCATTTACAAAAGAATATCCCAAAAAGAAGAATATATCACGTATTTATTATAAAAGAATAGCCACCGCCGCCGCGGCAGTAGTGGTTATTGTATCGGTAATTTTAGGGGTTAATAATATCAATTTTAATGGTGTAACACCCACCCCGCAACCGCCTGTAATAGACACCCGACCTGTGGTTTATGCTACAGGTACCGATAACCTTCCAAATGAATGGATTAATAACTCATTATACGAAGAAGCAAACGGTATTTCCGAACTTTTAAAGCAAAAAATGGAGGAATATGAAGGTCAGAACGTATTATTCTCGGTATACGTGCGTTTCCCAAAAATTTATGAATATAACGATGGCTTTGTAAGAAGCGATGAGTTATCAAAAAAATTCGATGAGATCAATGCCAAAATAGAACCAATTAAAAACAAAATCTTGCAACTGCAAAAAATCTATCCTTATCGCAGTTTCAACACAAGCATAATACCCATATTAAAAGAAATGACCGAGGAAGAAAAACAAAGACTATATCCCCATCTTGATGATTTAACCGAAGAGGAAATAAAAAGCATAAAAAAACAAATTGATGATTTATGGGATGAGTTAGACCCACTAATAGAAGAACGCTTTGACTATTTCCACGAAGAGTATATAGAGGAGAACGAACATTTTAATAAGAACTGGCAAAAAGAAATAGAAAGCGTAAAACAAATAGTAGGTAGTGATAATTTTAATAAGAAGTTTTCGGGACACTCCGAAATTCATCAAAACTCACTTGATGATGCATATGTTATGAAACTCACGGCAGATATGATAAACCTGCTATCAGAACGCGGCACTACGGATATATATATGGCTTTACCTGAACGCACGGGTGAATACAGCAAAAAAATTAGTGATACTCTCACCTATTATTTAGAGCAAATGGATGAAGATGATACAATAGAAATTGCAGCAGTTAGTGTTGTCGACTCAAATAACGGTTATGCAACAGACCAAAACCTTACAAGAAATCGCAGCTACAACTACGACATTTATGAAAAATGGAACGGAAAGACTCCACACGAAGCCGGCTCCTATGATAAATTTAACAATTTAGTTGAAAATTATATCAATGAAATCGTAGAGCGTAACGGACTTTCTCAAAAACGAATTATTAGTGATAAATTACCTGAAATGGGTTATGGCAAAGTAATATACGAACACGCCATAATGTTCCCAAGCGGAATTAACGCTGGTTTTAACGCAACACTTACGAAAGCAGAAATTCTATCTCTTGTAAATGATGAAGAAATTAAAGTTTTGTACTTTGTTGGTGATATTGAATTAATCTCGACATCAGATATGGAGTAATTAAATAAGTAAGGATATGATGTAATTCCAATGATTATATGATTTTTTGAAGAATTAGCATACATTCACAATCAAAATCAAGGAGGTTTAATATGAAAAAGCGTATATTAATAACCTCTTATAAGAAAACCGCCGAACTAATAGTTCGGCGGTTGTTTTTGTGCAATTAACGGGCGATTCGTGAATCGCCCGTACGTGCTATTTTGCTATTTTGCCGAGTTTGCTTTTTAACTCGGTAATTTTTTCGTTTGCCCCCTCGGGCAAGTTTCCAAACGGAAAATCTATTTTTAAAGCATCATATTTAGTTTGGCACACTTTTCTAAACGGCAACAATTCTATTTTATCAATACAATTATACTTTTTTGCCGTTTGGTTTAAAAATTCTATATTTTCTGTATTGTCATTTTTTGTTGGTATTATTACTTGGCGGATGGTTGTAGGTTTGTTTTGCTCATTTAGATACTGCAAAAATTCCATTACCTTATCTAAAGTGCAACCTACATTTTGCTCATACAGTTCATTTGACATATACTTTATATCGAGCAAAACGCGGTCGGTTACGGCAAGTAATTTTTTAACGTTTTCGTTTAGTATACTGCCCGATGTATCAAGGCAGGTGTTTATGCCGTTTTGTTTGCACAAAGCAAACAGCTCGGTGCAAAATTCAGCTTGTAAAAGCGGCTCGCCGCCCGAAATTGTAATACCGCCGTCATTTCCGAAATACTCGCGAAAGCGCACTGCCTTATCGAATATCTCGGCAGCGGTATATTCGGTGCTGCCCGACATTTCCCAAGTATCAGGGTTATGGCAGCATTTGCACCGCAAATTACAGCCCTGCATAAATACAACATAGCGAACTCCTGGGCCGTCAAGTGTACCCAGCGACTGCAAAGAGTGTATTTTTCCTACGGCACTCATTTACATTACCTCGTGGAAGGTACGGCTTATAACCTCACGCTGTTGCTCGCGCGATAGCTTATTAAAGTTTACGGCATAACCCGAAACACGAATGGTTAAATTCGGGTAATCTTCGGGGTTTTCGTAAGCCTTCATAAGTGTTTCGCGATTAAGCACGTTTACGTTGATATGGTGCGCACGTTTTTTGAAATATCCGTCAAGAATAGCGACCAAATTATTTGTGCGCTCACTATCGGTTTTTCCGAGTGTTTCGGGGGTTATTGAAAATGTATTTGAAATACCATCGCGGCAGTCGTCATAGCTGAGTTTCGCAACTGAATTAAGTGATGCTAATGCGCCGTTTTCTTCCCTATTATGCATTGGGTTAGCACCGGGTGCAAAGGGTGCGAAAGCGTGGCGGCCATCGGGTGTAGCGCCCGTGTTTTTGCCATACATAACGTTAGATGTAATGGTTAAAACCGATAAGGTATGCTCGGCATTTCGGTAAGTGGGGGTTTTGCGAAGCTCGGTTATAACCTTATGGGTCATATCTTTTGCTATTAGGTCTACCCTATCATCATCATTGCCGTATTTGGGGAAATCGCCCACTGTTTCAAACTCAATTACAAAGCCATCCTGATTTTTAACGGGGGTAACATCGGCATATTTAATTGCGCTCAAGGAATCGGCAACAACCGACAGTCCCGCAATACCGAAAGCCATAAAGCGATGAACATCGGTATCGTGGAGTGCCATCTGAGTTTTCTCGTATGCATACTTGTCGTGCATATAGTGTATAACGTTCATTGTATTTACATAGAGTTTGCTTAGCCACTCGATATAAATATCGAAACGCTTTTGGACCTCATCATAATCGAGCTTGTCCATAACGGGTAACTGCGGTCCTATATGCATACCGCTTGTGGTATCATAGCCGCCGTTAATGGCAATAAGCAAGAGTTTTGCCAGGTTACAACGCGCGCCGAAAAACTGCATTTGTTTGCCGATTTTCATGGCAGACACACAGCACGCAATAGCGTAATCATCGCCGTAAAGTTCGCGCATTAAGTCATCATTTTCATACTGTATGGAATCGGTTTCGATAGACACCTTAGCACAGAACTTTTTAAAGCCCTCAGGCAAAGCATTCGACCAAAGCACCGTTAAATTCGGCTCGGGCGAAGAACCGAGAGTATAAAGAGTATTGAGAATACGGAAGCTACCCTTGGTAACGAGCGTTCTGCCGTCCTCTCCCATACCGCCTACCGCTTCGGTTATCCACATTGGGTCGCCACCGAAAAGCTCGTTATACTCGGGAGTACGAAGATGACGCGCTATACGAAGCTTGATTACAAAATCATCAATAATTTCCTGTGCTTGTTGCTCGGTTAAAGTGCCGCGCGCAAAATCGCGCTCGATATAAATATCGAAGAATGTGGCAACACGGCCTAAGGACATTGCCGCGCCGTTTTGCTCCTTTATTGCGGCAAGATAGGCAAAATAGGTCCATTGCACCGCTTCTTTAGTGTCCCTGGCGGGCTCACTGATATCAAAGCCGTACATAGCCGCCATATCTTTTAAATAACCCAAAAATGCGATTTGCTGATAAAGCTCTTCATCCAAGCGTACGGTTTCGGTATTAAAGTTGCCAAGTGCTAACCGACGCTTGTCCTTTTGCTTTTCTTCGATAAGCTTATCTATGCCGTAAAGCGCTACACGGCGGTAGTCGCCTATAATTCTACCACGGCCATAAGCATCGGGGAGTCCCGTTATTACGTGGCATTTACGAGCGGCGCGCATTTCATCGGTGTATGCACGGAAAACACCGTCATTATGTGTTGTGCGGTACTGGAATTCGGTTTCAATTTTCTCGCCGAGTTTATAGCCGTATGCTTCACACGCCTGACGCGCCATACGTATACCGCCAAAGGGGTTAACACCGCGCTTTAGGGGAGAATCGGTTTGCATACCGAAGATTATTTCATTTTCTTTATCTATATATCCCGGGGCATAGCTTTTAAGTGAAGATACAGTATTGGTATCAACATCCAGCACGCCGCCCTTTTCACGCTCAAGTTTAAAAAGGGACTGCACCTTTTCCATCATTTTTTGCGTGCGTGGTGTGGCGGATGCTAAAAACGAATCATCCCCCGTATACTCTTTATAGTTACACTGAATAAAATCGCGTACGTTGATTTCACTTTGCCATACGCCGCTTTTAAATCCATTCCAATTTTTGTGTTCCATAATACCCCTCCTTAGTTTTTTCTTTGCCCTTTTGAAAAAACAAAAGGGCAATTCAGTGTGATACTGAATTGCCCAGACGGTCGGCCTAAATACCTTTACATTCCCCTGCGGTAATCCGCAAAATCCGTCAGTCATGTAAAGATTTATTTTGTACTTTTATTATACCAAATTCCCGTGATTTGTCAAGTAACTACTTGCTATAACCATTGGGATTGTTTTTCTGCCAATTCCAAGTATCGCGGCACATATCTTCTATATTGCGCTTTGCGGTCCAACCGAGAATCTCGTTTGCCTTTGAAGCATCAGCATAAACTTCATCAGGGTCGCCCGGGCGGCGCGGGTCAATAACAAACGGTACCTCTACCCCACTCGCCTTTTCAAATGCACATTTAAGCTCAAGTACGCTTGTGCCGTTGCCCGTACCTAAGTTAAACTCTTCACACGCGGTGTTTTCAAGTGCCCAATCAACCGCTTTAACGTGGCCGAGTGCTAAATCGCAAACGTGTATATAGTCGCGCACACCTGTGCCATCAACTGTATTATAATCGTTGCCGAAAACGTGAAGCTTATCACGGCGACCAACTGCCACCTGTGAAATATAAGGCATCAAGTTGTTCGGAATACCCTTGGGGTCCTCACCGATAGTGCCGCTTTCGTGCGCACCGATGGGATTAAAGTAACGAAGCAAGGCAATACTCCAGGTGTTATCTGACACATAAAGGTCGCGAAGCATCTCTTCAATAAACAGCTTTGTTCTGCCATAGGGGTTAATTGCGCCTATCGGCATACCCTCTTTAAGCGGCATTTCCTTTGCAACACCGTAAACTGTAGCCGAAGAAGAGAAAACTATACGTTTTACATCAAATTCCCGCATAACCTCAAGCAAATAAAGTGTGCTTATAAGGTTGTTATCATAGTATTCGATAGGTTTTGCAACCGATTCGCCAACGGCTTTAAGGCCTGCGAAATGGATTACCGCTTCGATTTTATTTTCTTTGAAAATTTTTCTCAAAGCGTCCTTATCCCTTACATCGTTTTCATAAAACTTGATTTTTTTACCCACGATTTTTTCTACGCGGTTTAGTGATTCAGCGCTACTGTTATCAAGGTTATCAACAACCACTACATCATAACCTGCATTTATCATCTCAATACAGGTATGGCTGCCTATATAACCTGCGCCGCCCGTTACTAATACTGACATATTCTCTCCTCCAAATTTTTCTTTATATTCATTATACAATGCTTTTACGATAACCGCAACAATTTTTAAAAAATTTTTTTCTCAATATTTTGTAGTTTTTTTGAAAATTTTAAATTTTGCGTCAAATTGTTGTGTTTTTTGGTCTTTTCGCAAATTTTCGGTCGGTTTACAACTTAAAAAAATAATGGTATAATGTTTTCAACTGTTTTTAAAGGTGTTTTGATATGGACTATATTGTAAATCCTGCAAGCTTTACAAGTGCCTTTACATTGCCCGGCGACATTGCGGACAAGCACTTAAAGCTCGCCTCCCCCACACAATTAAAGGTTATCATTTTTGTTTTTAGGCACTTAGCCGATGCAAAAAGCTCAGAGCAAATTGCGGCGGCGCTTAATTTAAAACAAAATGAAGTGGATGACGCCCTGCTCTATTGGCAGACGGCAGGTATTCTTATATCTAAAAACACCGAAACACTTGATAAAAAAGAGGACAATAAAAAGCCTAAAACAATCAAAAAAGCCCAAGCCGAAATGCCTACACGGCAGGATGTTGCGCGCCGTGCGGTTGATGACAGTCGTTTTGCCTTTCTTTTGCAGGAGTCCCAGGCAAAATTTGGCAGACTGCTTAAAGATAACGAGTCGCGCGTTCTTTTGTGGCTTTATGAGGATGAGGGCATGGAGGTATCGCTTATACTCATGCTGCTTGAATATGCCATAAGCGAAAACAAATGCACCCTCTCCTTTATACAGCGCACCGCGGCTGAGTGGCTTAATAACGGTGTTGCATCTATCAGTGATGCCGAAGAATACATAACCGCACTTTATAAAAAGAAAACTGCCTGGAAAATTGTTGAAGCCGCTTTTGGTATTGAGGATAGACTGCCCAGCAGTAAAGAGCTTGAATACTCGGGCAAATGGATTAACGAGTGGGGCTTTGACCGCAACATTTTGCGATTGGCCTATGAAATATGTGTTGATGCAAAATCTAAATTCAGTATGGCGTATGTTGCTAAAATACTTGAATCGTGGAATGCGGCAGGTGTAAAAACCGAGGCCGAAGCCAAGCAAAAAATAAACGCCCGAAAGGCTGAGGGCAGTGATACTGATTTTGGGCATACAGCGGAAGAGCTTGATTTGATTGAAAAAATGATAAACAAAGGATACGGAGAAAACTAACTATGGGATACTCTCATGACACCTACAAGGCGGCTCTCAAAATTATAAGAGATAATGCAAAGCAAAAAGAAAGCCGTTATAATGCCGAATTAGCGGCAGTATATGCGCAAATACCCGAGCTTGAAAAAATAGATTTAACCCTATCTCGTATTGGCTCAAACGCGGCCATTGCCGCATTATCGGGCAACTTTGAGGGGCTTGAAAATTTAAAAAAAGAGTCCTCGGTATTAACGGCACGCAAAGCCGAAATTTTGCGCGATGCAGGTATCGAAAAGCCCGCATTCTCTTGCAATATGTGCTCTGATACGGGATATGTAAACGGCAGTTATTGTGAGTGTGTAAAACGCCTTGCAAAGCAAATGACATTCGAAAATATGTCAAAGCAAATGCCGATTACTACCGAAAAATTTGAGAATTTCGATTTAAAATACTATTCCGACAAGCCAAATGCCGATGGCTTAGTGCCGCGCAAAAAAATGACCGAGGTTTTAAAAATCGCAAAAGAATATTGCATCAATTTCGGTAACGGCTCAAAAAATCTTTTGTTTATGGGCAACACGGGGCTTGGAAAAACACACATTTCTTTATCAATAGCATCCGAAATAATCGAAAAGGGCTACGGCGTAATTTACGGCTCTGCGCAAAATTTATTCAGCGAGGTTGAAAAGGAACATTTTGCATACACGGGCGACACCGAAAAAATGGACGCTTTGCTTAATGTGGACCTGCTTGTAATTGATGACCTCGGCACCGAGTTTATGTCAAGCTTTACACAGTCGGTATTTTACAATATTGTAAACACAAGAATTTTGAATAATCATCCCACCATTATAAACACAAATTTGAGCTTTGCCGAGCTTGAGCAACGCTACACACCACGCATTTCTTCCCGATTTTTAGGTAATTATCAAATGATTAAATTTTTCGGCACCGATATAAGACAACAAAAAGCGCTTAAAAAATAATTACATATTTAACCTCTCAAGGTGCAAAATAACCTTGAGAGGTGATTTTTTTGAAAGAACTTTTAAGGGATAACCCCGACTTTCGCGAATATTTTGAATCTTTACCCAAATTTGTGCAAGAGACACTTATGCAGTCAAGCGGTATCGGTAAAAGTGAAGAAGAGCTCCGCTCAATAGCCGAAAATCTTTTAAGCGGAAAATAAAACAAATAAATACAAGGACCAACATCCCCGACGGTCCAAAAAAAAGAGTTGTCTACCGCATAGGCAACTCTTTTTTTATAAAATTTTTGAAAAACAGCTTTTTTCGACAAATTTCGATAGACTATATATAGTATAATGTTTAAAAAGGTGGTGATAATATGACGTTTAAAGAGATTTTAAAACAAATAGCTGCAAAAGAAAACGTTTCTACTGAAGAAATAGAAAGCGAAATGGACGTTGCCTTAAGTTTTGCAGGTTTAGATTGTTCGGCAGAAGAATTCGTTAAATTTGCTGCCGCTCTAATCAAACAAGACTATATATAGTATAATCGTATAATATATAGTCTATCGCTACCTATCAAAGACTATAAAATGTTTTTGTTAGGAGTGAATAGTATGAACATAACGGAAGCAGTAAAGAAAAGATTTGAAGAATTATGTTTTATAAGAGATATCAATTTTTGCAAATTGGCAAGTTTATCCGGTGTTCCCTACACTACGGTAAAATCGATATTCTATAACCAAAGTAAAAATCCGGGTATTTCTACCATTAAAAAATTGTGCGATGGACTGGATATTACAATAACGGAGTTTTTTGATACAGAATATTTCAGAAACTTAGAGCAAGAAATTAAATAGCTTCATTAAATTAAAAGAAGATGCCCCATTTTGTGAGCATCTTCTTTAATTTTATTTGTGATATAGTTTTTTGGTTTCGTGGGTTGGTTCGCACGTTACGTTTATGCCGAGTTTTCTAAGGGTATGCTCGTCCGAGTCGGCAAGAATAACGGTTGAGTGTAATTCGAGTCCCCTAAGCTTCGGCAACTGCTCGAGCGCTAACGCCGCAGTTTTATCGGTGGCGGCGCAAATCGAGAGTGCGATAAGTATTTCATCGGTATGAAGGCGTGGGTTGTGGTTGCCCATATAACCCGTTTTCAATCTCTGTACGGGCTCAATTACCTCGCGAGAGATTAATTTTACTTCATCTGGTATACCCGCTAATTCTTTCAAGGTATCGAGCATAGCCGCCGAACAAGCGCCAAGCAAGGATGAGGTTTTGCCCGTAATTACTCTACCATCGGGCAGTTCAATTGCCACTGCGGGTTTTTCGGTCTCAGCCGCTTTATCGAGTGCGGGTTTAACGGTTGTCCTATCTTCAACCTCAATGCCCGCCTGCTTCATAAGCAGTTCAATTTTTCTAACCTGCTCTATTTCTGCAGTGCCGCGACGCACCTCAACGCTCGCTTTATAATAGCGGCGAATAATCTCTTGATGGGCGGCATATTTTATTGCCTCATCATCTACTATGGCATTTCCAACCATATTTACACCCATATCGGTGGGGCTTTTATAGGGGGACTCGCCGAGAATTTCCTCCATCATAGAGTTAAGCACGGGGAAAATTTCAACATCGCGGTTGTAGTTAACCGTTGTTTTACCGTAGGCTTCTAAATGGAACGGGTCTATCATATTAACGTCATTAAGATCGGCCGTTGCCGCTTCATACGCCAAATTTACGGGGTGTTTAAGCGGCATATTCCATACGGGGAAGGTCTCAAATTTCGCATAGCCCGCTTTTACTCCACGCTTGTGGTCGTGATAAAGTTGCGATAAACAAACCGCCATTTTGCCGCTACCGGGGCCTGGGGCTGTAACTACAACCAAAGACCTGGAGGTTTCAACGTAATCATTTTTGCCAAAGCCATCCTCGCTAACAATTAGCGGTACATCGGCAGGGTAATTTTCAATAGGATAATGTCTATACACATTTATGCCGAGCGTTTTAAGGCGATTTTCAAACGCTATAGCGGCGTGTTGATTATTAAAGCAGGTTATAACAACGCTACCAACGTAAAGACCGATTTCGCGGAACACGTCAATAAGGCGCAAAACATCCTTATCGTAGCTGATACCAAGGTCGCCGCGCTTTTTGTTTTTCTCGATAGCATCGGCATTGATAACAATTACAATTTCCGCCTGTTCTTTTAGTTTAAGCAGCATTTTAACCTTACTGTCGGGCGCAAAACCGGGGAGCACGCGAGACGCGTGATAATCGTCAAACAGCTTACCGCCGAATTCGAGATACAGCTTACCGCCGAAGAACTCAATGCGCTCCCTAATTTTTTGCGATTGCAAGGTTATATACTTTTCGTTGTCAAAACCCTTTTTTAACACAATATCGCCTCTATTTTACAAATATACAAGTTTATTATAATATTTTGTCGCATTACTTTCAAGTGTTAATTTAATTATTTATATAATACGGGTATAAACCCAGCCAATAGACAAAAAGCAGTCGAATTTTTCCGACTGCTTTCCGATTATTTGATTTTTAAGCTCTTTTTGTCAACACAAGAGAACCGTCCCCCTGTGTCTTTTCAAGAGAACCGTCCCCTTGTGTCTTCCCCTTGTGTCTTCAAGAGAACCGTCCCCTTGTGTCTTCTATTTTGGTTTCACGCTAACCGTCTCCTGATTGACCCATCATTTTTTTTGCTATATAAACACATTCATCAATGCTTTTATTGAAAGTAGTTCCGAAAGCATTAGAGAAAACCTCATAGATCACCATCCCGTTTTGGTTTGCGTTGCATTGAAATCTCGATAATATCTCTCTGCTCTCAATATCGTATTCATCCGATGGGGTGTGTTTCAACAAGTCTATCGGATCCCACTTGTCAATTTCTTTTTTTATAATTTCAAAATCCATTTCATCACCCATAGAATTGTCTAACAATTTCTTTCATTGCAGCATCGAAAAACCTTGATGAATAGGCGGTCACAATCTCACCCGCTTTGTTAAGAACCACCACTCCTGCTTGTGTGAAGAAAAGAGTTTTTCCCCCGCTTTGGGCTATTGCGTGTCCTGTTCTAACAATACTTTTAGCCATACTTTGTGATATGCCTCTTTGGGCCATTCTCTGTAATCCATGCCTTGTAAGTCCCCTGATTGCTGGCCTTGTATTTTTAACTAATTTTCCTAATCTTCCTATTTGACTTCCCAATTTTGGAATAGATTTTATTCCAAGTTTCGCAGCAACACTTGTTCCTAATTTTGCCACATAAGGCCCAAGAAAAGCGCCAAGTGCTACACCACCAACTGTAGCAGCAGAAATTAAAGCCCATTTTTTCCAACCTTTTAATCCAAGAGTATCGGCTAACAAATACCCTAATGCAGCACCAGATACACCCCCGATAATTCCACCGATAATATTAGCAGGAGATTCACCAGCGTGATCTGACATATTAATAGGATTATTCCAACAATACGCATACAAATTATATTGTAATACACTTTCGTTATCTTCTAACAAAATTTCCGGATCATCCGCATTAATAAACCTACGAACAACGGGGTCATAATATCTGGTTTGTAAGAAGTAGAAATTAGTCTCCGCATCGTAATAATATCCGCGGTATCTGATGGGGTTAATATTAGCAATATGATTAGCACTTGTAATGGCATTACCCGCACTGTCAGCGGCTAATATATTAACCGTGCAAACGCCCCAGTCGTCATAGTCATAAGTGGCTATAACCGTACCGTCAGCCGCGTAGATACCTATTACGTCTCCCTGCACGTTAAATGCAAAGTAATACAAATTACTGCCCTGCTGTAAGCCGTAAACAGTACCTGTGGCATCGCGCAGGAACGTAATATCGGTATACTGTGTGCCGTTGGCGGTATTCTGACCGATAAGTGTATCGCCGTCATAATGGAACTTGGTGGTTACACCGTTTACCGTTTTGCTGATACGCTTTCCGTCAGCATCATAAGCATACGAATAACTGTTTGTACCCTTTGTTGCTGTTGCAAGGTATCTTCCGTTTGTCCAGGTGAATGTATAACCGTCACGATAGCTTAACGGATTTCCGATGGTATCATACGTTATCTCTTGCATGGGATATTCCGTATATATATCGGTTTCCATATCATAAG
>SVOM01000066.1 GCA_015066405.1 Oscillospiraceae bacterium | reverse complement strand
TTTGTATTTTTGTTTCACGCTCAAATTCAAGCTAAAAATGGGTCCCGTTCCCATTTTTGTTTGCCTGCAAACCCACTTGAATTTAATAAAGTATTTGTGCCGCCGTAATGACGGCGGAATGGAGATTAATATGAAAAATCAACCTTTAACTTATATATTTTAGTAAATTTCAAAGTAAATGCAACAGTAAAAATGAAAGTATAATTTACTTAGAGAATTTATGGGATTTTTGACGACCAAAAAATTCCAAATTTAAGATTGTTCAAAATTGGATTTTAGACAACCCCAATATTTATAAACCACTGTTTTACCAGTTGTTTCAGTAACTTAATCACGTAAATAGTAAACGGATATTCAAGACCTCTTCGGTTAAGAATATCCGTTTTTCTATCATTTATTTGTTATTGACTTGTGGAGGCAAAGGCGCCGAAACCGAACTCACCATCGAGTGACGAAGAAACGATTTTATCGGAACTACCCCGATGTTTGGCTGCCCGACCTTCCGGGCTGGTGGAGGCAAAGGCGCCAAAAACAAACCCGGCACTATTCTCTATCTTATCTAACAATTCATCGTCAATAGTTACGGGCTTATCCCCGGAATTGAAGAAAATAACTAACTTATCATCATACAAATAGATAGCATTTACAAAGACATTGATCAGCGTCTTTCTGCAGGAAATATCGTCCGCTCTGCCTTTGCGTAACTGTGTCAAGAAGAATTTAACCTCAGTAATGGTCTTTTCAGAAAAGGAAACAAGCCGAATAAATTTACTTGTCCCCCTGTAGGGCAGACATAGAATTTCTCCTTTCGTAAAGGGAAGCCGTCTGGCAATCGCTGGGCGGTTTTCTCATGCCAAAATAAAGAAAAAAGGCGGCTTTCCGTGATTGGAAAACCGTCTTTTGAGTTTATTGTACGCCAAAATCGGAGAGTGCTTTCTTGTAGCTGGTTCTCAATGTTTGATCATCATAATTGCGATGCTTCACCTGATTTTCAATAAGATATGCAAGATACTCAACATTATCATTATTCAACCCTAATTTATTTGCAATAGGGGTAGCTTCTTTAATAAATGCATCTTTTGCAAATGTTGCATTTATTTGAGCTTTGAATAGATGACCCATCATAAGCATTATCATAGCATCCACAAATCTTTTTTCTTTTTTCAAGATTTTGCACTGCAAAAAACGAATTTTGTGTGTTAAGTCGATATGTGAAAGCAAAATGCTGTTGAGGTAGTCCCACGCCTTATCGTTTTGGTTATTCTTTATGTAGAGTTCGGCTAAATACATAGTGTGAGATTGAGCGTTCTTTAATGGTGGTTTAGCCTCAATCATTGCGTATTCATAGGCAGCAATCAATTTATCAATATTGTTGTCAACTTTATACTGTTCACGGGCTTCCCAAACAGACGCAAGCAGCTTATCTTGATGCTCTAAATCGGATTTAGTTTTCTTAAATCCGGGATTAACCCGCTCAACTAATTCTTCTGCTGTTAATGTCCTATTAGCCTTATTTGCGCAGGCTGAGCAACGACCGTATATATCAATTTTTAGGAAGATACCACGCTTTCCGCATATTGAACACTTAGCCATACATTCACCCCCTTTAATAAAAATATAGCAGAAAAGGGAGTAGAATACTCCCCCCTTTTTCTATGCGGTATTAAAGCCAAGCCACGATGGCAAAGCCACCTTTGAAGAAATAAGGTTTGTTTAATACCCTTGTGGTGGAGGCGACGGGAGTTGAACCCGTGTCCGAAAACCTATTCATCGAACTTTCTACGAGTGTAGTCGGTCGTTTAGCTTACGCAGGAAGAGAACGAGAGACAGATCTCTTCGGGCGGCAGTCGGAATTATTCATCAACGGATTCCCGGCACCATTCGCTGACGTTCACTGCTAATCGACGCTCCGTTGCAGGTCGCAGTAGTCCCGCAGGGAACGGCCGCCTTTAATTAGGCAGCAGCTAAAGTATTTCTATTAGCGTTTAAATTTAAAGTTTGCATCTTTTAAGTGATTATGCTGCACTACTCGCTTATTCGACTTCAAAATCCCCGTCGAAATCCGGTACGCCCCCATATAAAGGTATTATCCCATACCGTATTTTATATTATACACTATTTTCTATGAAATGTCAAGGGGTTTGCGGTAAAATTAAAAACTCTTACAAAACCTTACCGTAAATTCTCAAAACAAAAGATACTTTCATTTTTACTGTTGCATTTACTTTGAGAATTTACTTATCTGCTTTTATTGACAATGTGTTGGAAAAATTCCGAGCGAAGATCCGATGCACAACAATTGGGTTTTTAGTCCATGTAGGTAAAGAATAAGAAGGTAGAGCAATCTGCCATCTTGTTTTTTACAGAATCCTGTTGACAGGACCAGCATTTTGTGGTATAATATTTATGTGAATAATACTGTGCGACAGTACGTAAGGAGATAGAACATGAAAAAACTGATACCATTATTATTATCCTACCTTCTGTTTACCGGTTGTGCGTCAACCAATAATCAAACCAATACCTACCGCCAGATCACCATGGATGAGGCGGTGGCTATGATGGAACAGGAGACCGGATATATCATCCTCGACGTGCGCCGTCCCGATGAGTATGCGGCAGGGCATATTCCGAATGCCATTAATGTGCCCAATGAGTCCATTGGTACTTCAGATATTCCAGAACTGCCCGATAAGGACCAG
>SVOM01000002.1 GCA_015066405.1 Oscillospiraceae bacterium | reverse complement strand
GATATTTATCGGGTCTTGTTGTGAAAATTGCTTGGAATTTTAATAACGAACTACCACAATTGCCAAGCGGTAGCATCATAATATCGGAGACCCATAATACCGATAGTTTTTATGATGACCCTGAGCTTCGTGAAATGCTTATCGTTGATAAGTTGTTGACATTATCGGATGATACCGACAAGAAAATTATCAATTCTTTGTTAAACAACACATCATACGAAGATATGGCAACCGAGTGCTTTTTGAGCATCAACGCCATTAAATACCGCATCAAAAATCTTATAAATGATAGCGGCGCTTTTGACAAAAAGCACATGAAAGCATTACTTAGTAAATACATTAAATAAATCTGTTAAAAAACATTGCCAACATATAATCATTATTAAGTGTAACGCTTTGATTTAATTGTTGACGAGCAGCATCATTTTCTCCCATATAATCTTTACAAAGCGCGGTTAAATATAAGAACTGCGCTTTTCTTAATTTTTGAGGTTCATCAACAAACGGGATAAAGAATGGCGTCGTACCAAAGTAACCGTTATCTTTGATATCCTTGATTTTAGACCACTCGCGCAAATATTTGGTTATCAAGTGTTGACCTTTTAACTCCTCGCCCAAATGATTATATGATAATGCTTGGAAGTACGGCAATTCTTTAAGATGCATATTACTGAAATATTCAATTTGAGTATTTGCAATATAACGGAATATTTCGTCTGCCTTCTTCTTTTCGCCCAATTTTTCAAGGCAAAGAGCTTCGTGGAATTTAAGCGGGATAAGTTTACAATGGTTCCATATACCTGCACCCAAGCTTTGCGGCAAAATTTGACCAAACTTGAAATATTCAATCGCTTTTTCTATATTGCCGTTATCAAATTCGCATTTACCCTTAACGAGATACGCGAACATATATTGGTCGGCAATGGCGTGTTCTCCGCCCTCACAAGGAACAAAATTATGCGACATAAGTGTTTCAATAGCTTTATCGGGCATAAATGCTTGATTGTACGCTTTGCTAAGCTCGGTTAAAACGTCATCACGCGTAACTCGGTGTGATGTAATAAGATTAATCTTGTCTATCGGATTTACACCAAATTTATCCATTAGACAAACGGTTTCGTAAAGAAGCTCTTCATCCTCGGGACGCTCATTTGTAAGACCAAGCATAACTCTAAGCGCATCTTCCCCACGATTTAAGTGGCTAAAATATGCTACCGCAAGGTTACGGCGAGAAATATAATCATCGCACATTTCCCAAAGTTTTACAGCATCGGTATACTGTAATTTATTGTAAAGTAAACATCCTAACAACATTTTTGCTGTATTGCTGTTTGTTTTTGCAATTACATCTTTAAGGATTTTTTGTTCCTCGATTCTAACCGGGTATGCAGCGCCCAAAGGTGTTTTTCCTGCTTTTTCATACTCTTTTGCACCATCATCACCAAGCAGATATTTATAATAGCCTAACGCGTAATTAACCATTATTTTATCATTTGCAATATCACTTTCAATTAATCCGCTAAGCAAGTCAACTATATCGTTATATCTTCCCATTGCAGACAGGTCAAAGGCAATGTCAAGGCATGTTTGTGCTGCATCCGAATCTAAAATATTGTAAAAATTATCACAACCACTTAAAAATCTTGCTAAATGGTCAAGCGGGTCTCTTTGTAACTGTTTTGCTAAAATTTCATCCGCCTTTTGAGTGTTGCCCAATTCTCTTAATGCGATAGCCAAGCAAGATACGGCAAGATTATTATTTCTGCCATAATCTAATGCATTTTCGGCGTGGCGGGTTGCTTCGTTATAGTCCTTACGGTATATATCGATTACAGCAATTCGGGTCATAGCTTTTGCAACGCTATCTGCCGCCCAATATGCTTTATAATAGTAATTGTAAGCTTTATCAATTTCACCTTTGGCTTCTAAAATTTTAGCATAAGTATAATAAACTTCTCCGCTTTGTACGCGCTCATTATAAATTGTTATTGCATCAATTGCCTTTAAAATATATTCTTCCGCCGATTCAAGACAATAACGGTTAAGCTCATATTTAGCCATAGCAATAAGGGACGGAATATGGTTAATTTTACGCTTTAATGCCTCTTTCCAGTAGCTGTCGGGATTTGTGTGTGGATCACGGTATTGGTCAACGTGCACACCTGCAAGATAGAGCTCATCTACATCGTTCATACCTGCGGCTGATGGCATATCGGTTATTACTTCAGGCATAGTAAACTTATTGAATTTTTTCTCAGCATATTCGGCAATTGTTTTTCCATCGCAAGTAATTTTGACGGTTGCAAACTCTGGCAAATCAGTAACGGTAAAATTCATTGCTTTATTAGGCAATAAAGCACAATTTTCCTCCAGATATACATTATCCGCATCAAAGATTTTGATATTTGCGTTTTTATACACCTTGGTTGATTGCACACTAAATAAGTTATTGTCCTTATCCATCCTAAACGCACAATTGATATTTGCAAATGTCGGTGTGCCGATTTTTGAAATTGGATACCAATGTTGTGAGAAAATCTTTGTTTCGTAAGGCGCCAACCAAGAAAAGTTCGGCTGATTGTCGGAATATGAACCTGCCATAAGCTCGGCATACTCACCATCTGTATCCGTAAGAGCATTTTCCCAAGATTTTGAAAGCTGGCAGTAAGCCCACGTAAACATCTTCTTACCGGGTGATATATGATGGTCGCCAATATGCACAACACCGCACTCTTTCCCGTGGTCATAACCACCAAAGAAATCGTAATCCGAAGCACACGCAAAATAAGAAGTTGCTTCTTTTGTGTTCTTATGCCAAGAAATATCGCGGTCGGTTTCCATCGGAATACCGTTATATACACCATTACCCGCAATTGGATATGTTGTTCTTGACTTTAAATAGTGGAAATTAACATACGAAACATCTTGCGGGAAGAAAATTTGGTAATTTGTATTTACAGGTACCGCCGCATTTTCCCACCAAAGAAATGACTTTTCGGTAGCAGTTCTGTTATACAAGCTCATTCTTGTTTCAAGAGATGTTTCATCGGGTCTTAATATAATGCTGACCATACCCTTCATTCTGTCAATTGGGTCATGTTCAGACAAATGGCAAGCGGCCGAGCCATCAGGTAATTCTTCAATAATAAAATCGCACGGCATAAAGCCGGATGCCCTATGATGAAAAGGCCAGTTAAACTCAACACCGCCTGAAATCCAGGAGCCAGCACACCGATAAGCGCAGGCTTGATTACGTGTTGTTTATAAAAATAGTCGTAACCGGTTGTTTTATCGTATGCCGAATAAATTCTACCGCCGATTTCGGGAAGAATTTCAATTTTAACATACTCATTTTCAAGTGTAACTAATTTGTATTCTTTGTCTTCTTTATGGGTACGGTCAACCTCCATAACCACCTTGTTAGGATATGGTCTTCCGCTTGAACGCTGATGCACGCGGTTTTCCGCAAACATAGGCATTTCTTCGGCCGCAGGTTCAGGGTATGTAGGAATTATAATCTTGCTTTCATAAATTTTTACTTTATTCATACAATTCTTTCCTTTACAATTCATATTTTTTATTGTATTATAAAGTTAATCACTTTGAAAATAAAGTAATATTATTACTATGTTTTTAACTTTTCTTACTGTGAGGTGTCTATGCTTACCCTACCCCAAAACATTGTTTGCGGATATTATGACTGCCGTGAATTTGGTGATTTGGCGCTTTCGCCAAAACGAAAAGCAACAAAATATGAAATCGAGTTTTATTTGGAAGACGGTCTTTCAACATTTGCCGATGATAAGGAATATATCATTAAAAGCCATTTTATACAAATCGCAAAACCAAACCAAATAAGATATAGCCGACTCCCTTTTAAAACCATTTATTTAAAGTTTACTGCCGACGGAGAAATTGCCGAAATGTTATCAGCGGCACCCGAATATTTTTATTGCCGAAACTTTGAAAAGGTTATTGAAACTTTAGATGAAATCATTCTTTTAAATGAGAACGGCAACAATAAAATCCTTTTACAAAGCCGATTGTTATACCTTTTAAATTTGATACTCAATAATTCAAAAAATTCTAACCTGAACAACCCACAAGCCCTTGAAACCATATCAAAGGCAAAAAAATATATTAAATCTAATTTTATGAACGAAATTACTCTAAAAGATATTTCTACCGCAGTTAATTTGAGCCCAATTTATTTTCATAATATATTTACCGGCGTTACAGGTATTTCCCCACACGATTACTTAATAAATTGCAGGATTTGTGAAGCGAAAAAGCTTTTGTGGAATTCACAAATACCACTCGAAATGATTGCGGAAAACTGCGGTTTTGGATGCCAACAGTATTTTAATAAAATATTCAAAAAAGAAACCGGTACAACACCCGGTAAATATCGAAAAGAAATTCAACAAAATTATTTGGAGGGTTAAAAATGATTAAATACGCAATTATCGGAGCCGGCTGGCGCAGCGAGTTTTATTTAAGAATAGCAAAATTACTTCCAAACACCTTTTCAGTATCAGGTATTTATATCAGAAATCAAGAAAAAAGAGTAGAATTTTCAAAAAAATACGATGTGCCGATTTTTGACAATTTAGATGATTTATTAAAGACCGACTTTGATTTTATCGTTTCTTGTGTTAACCGTGATTCAATTTGCGATACTGCACAAATGTTAGCCGATAAAGGTATTTTTGTATTAACTGAAACCCCAGTATCCAAAGAAAATTTAACTGGTAAAATTCAGGTTGCCGAACAATTTCATTTTATGCCGCGTTTTCAAGCCTATAAAAACATAATTGACAGCGGAATTTTAGGCGAAATTAGCCAAGTACAGTTATCTTGTTGCCATAATTACCACGCTGCAAGCTTAGTTAGATTTTTCCTTAATTTAACAGATGAAGTGCCGTGCAAAACAACTGTTACTTTACCCGATAAGCTTTTAAGGTACAACTCTCGTAGCGGTTTTATAAAGCCGGTTAAAGTCAAATCAGAACAGACTATTACAATTCTCGATTTCGGAGAAAAAACTGCTATATATGACTTTAACTACGAACAGTATTTTTCCGAAATACGCGCTTCCCGTATCGTTATACGCGGAACAAAGGGCGAAATAATTGATAACACCTGCACATATTTAAAAGACGGGGTTCCCCACTCTTTTGAAATTAAACGAAACTGCTCGGGCGTTGCCGAAAATCTTGATGGATTTTCTCTTGTAAATATCACGGGTAACGGCAAGGTTTTATATACTAATCCATTTCAAAATGCACGCTTTTCTGATGAAGATATAGCAATAGCTACCTGCCTTGTAAAAATGAAAGAATTTACACAAAATGGTATAGAGTTTTACAGCACTAACGAAGCTTATACGGACTATTGCTTAATATAACATTTAAAGCGCCTCGCTTTTGCGAGGCGCTTTTCACATAGAAAAAATTTTGCCATATAATAAACAAAACAATAAAGGAGTTTTTATATGGCAAAAACTGTTGAAGATTATATTGCACAGCTGCGGGAATATAAGGCGCGAAGCACAAACAGTGTTCCAACGGCGGGCACTGTGAATAGCAATAATTCATACTCGCCCTATCGCGGGAGACTTGTTTTCGATATAACTCACTCGCGCGGTACATACCCTGTTGCTAATGCGCTAATTACCGTATACGATAACGGCGAGATTATAAAGGCGGTAACCACCGATGAAAGCGGCAAATCGCCGACAATTACACTTGACGCCTTTGATAAAAAGTTTAGCGAAAGACCCGGTAATAATATTAATAACATAACAAAATACTATGATGCACAAATTGAATCGGATGAATTTGTAACTGTAAGAATTGAAAATATACCGATATACGAAAACATAACAACGCTTCAACGATATGATATGCTTTTTAAATCAGCAGCTGAAAACACCGACACGCAGGTAGTAACCCTGCCAGATAATAGAACGGTTTAGGTGGTAGAAATGGCTGTAATACCCTTTATTCCTGAAAATATCACGGTACATTTGGGCGCACCAAATCAAGCGGCTGAAAATATAACTGTCCCGTTTATTGACTATATAAAGAACGTAGCATCGGGCGAAATTTACCCTACCTGGCCTGAAAGTTCGCTCAGGGCAAATATTTACGCAATAACAACCTATGCGCTTAATCGAATTTATACCGAATGGTATCCGTCCCGCGGATATGATTTTGATATAACCTCCACAACCGCATTTGACCAATCTTTTGTAAAAAACCGTGAGGTTTTTGAGGTTATTGGCAACATTGTTGATGAGATATTCAACGATTATGTGGTACGCCAAAACGAAATACAACCGCTTTTCACACAGTTTTGCAACGGAACAACCTCAACCTGCGATGGTTTATCTCAATGGGGCACTGTAGATTTGGCAGAACGCGGTTATACACCCTTTGAAATACTGCAATATTACTATGGCGATAATATTGATTTAGTGGAAAACGCACCTGTGCAGGCAATAGAAGAATCATATCCGGGCACGCCACTCGCTGTCGGAGATGCGGGAAACGATGTAAAAATTTTTCAGCAACAGTTAAACCGCATTTCTCGCAACTACCCCGCTATTCCAAAAATTAATATAACTACGGGTATATTCGATGTTGATACGCAAAACGCAGTAAAGAAATTTCAAGAAATATTTAATATTCCCGTTACGGGTGTTGTAGATAAAACCACCTGGTACCGAATTAAAAGCATTTATAATGGTGTAAAAAGACTTGGCGAGTTGGTTAGCGAAGGACTTACTTTTGATGAGGTAGCCTTGCAATACCCCGAAGAATTAAGCGAAGGCATGAGCGGATACCCCGTAACAACCATTCAGTATTATCTTAATGTCATTGCTTATTTCAACCCAAATCTTAACATCTTTCCTATAAGCAATGTGTTTGACGCAAACACAGTAAATGCAGTAAATAATTTCCAAACACAGTATGGTTTGACTGTTACGGGCAGTGTTAACGAAGAAACCTGGAACAAAATTAAATCTGTTTATGCCGATATATATGCATCGCTCCCGCCAAATTACGAGGAAAACTATGCCAAGCTATACCCGGGGTATATTTTAACCCCCGGTGCTGCAGGTCCCGATGTTACTAATTTGCAAACTTATTTATCACGTATTGCCGAGACTGACGGTAATATACCAAATGTAACCATAGATGGCGTTTACGGCAATGAAACACGCGATGCGGTTTATACATTCCAAAGGATAAACAAATTGCCGATTACAGGCTCTGTAGGACCTGTAACTTGGAATGCAATTGCTCAAAGATATGATGATATAATTAATGCGACTTTTGACTGATTTTTACTTTAAAAATAATATACCCAGCAAAAAAGACCTCAAGGCATAACAAAACAAAGTTTACTGCACGGGACTGTAACAAAGCACCAATATCGGTAATTGAAGAAAAAACGAGCGACAAAATTAATGCTATTGAAGCAATAATTATTTTTGTTATACGATTATTTGCAAGGTTTAAAATTAGCTTTAAAAGCACGGTAGATTTTAATAAATTACAAATAAAATAAATGTAATAAGTTATAACATCCATTCTATTGTATCCATCTGCCGACACAAGCATTGCTGTAACCGATGCGTATGGATAGTTTAACTCATCAACAATATCACTACCCACCATTAAAATCACATTCAAAAAACAAATTAATAACAAAGTGCCACCAAGCAGGACGCCGAGAATTACGCTATTTTTGGTGTCTTGCTTTTTTATATGCCCTATAAACAACATACAAAGCAAAACTTGACCGAAGCTATGAATATAAAAAGTTAGCGTTTGGTTTATAACGTTTTTAGCATTAAAATTTATACTTTGTTTTAAAAATTCAATATTAAAAGTACCAAGAGAAAATAGAAACATTGCAACAAATCCGAGCGCTATTAATATTGCGTTTGTAAAAGAGAAAAAATATATAACTTGTTTTTTTGTGAGTGCTAATATAAATACAACAATCAAATACACAGCGGCTAACAACCATTTAGGAATCTCGCGTAATCTTATATCATTTAGCATTATGATATAATCTTTGCAACAAATCAAAAAACAAATTAAAATGAACAAATATAAGAGCACTTGAATTTTAGTATTATCAAATAAACCTATTCCAAAATCTCGGGAAGCATACTGTAGCCTGCAAAAATAAGCCACTACCCCCAAACTAAAAACAAAACATAAAATGTAACCCCAAAAGCTGTGTTCTTGTCCCTCACCCTTCGGAAAACGTATTATAAGATTTCCTATCAGAAAAACCGCAACTAAACTAAAAACTCGTTTATTTATTCCTTTATCAACTGTTGTCATTCTTCAATTTCCTTAAATCAATTATATTTGTTTTTACTCCGTTAACATATTCCGAAAGGCCATCAAAAGCAAAAGCATCATTAGAAATATCAAGATGTGGAATTTTAAAATGTTGTTCATTTATATAATCATTTAAAATATTTGAAAATCTACCGTATTCCGCGATTTTTAAGTCATTATCGGTAAAACGGACATTTTTTAAAATTTCGTAACCAATGCCACTTTTTAAAGTATTTTTATTATACGCATCCTTTACATCTGCGTTTATAAACTGTATTGAAAGAGAAAAATCATAACGGGAAAGACACAAATCAAACAGTTGCTCTAAGGTGGCTTTATTAACACTGTCATCTATTAGAATAATGGGACATTGACTGAATATAATCTCTCCCGAAATCTTATCAGTCGCATCCTTTATGGCAGTATCTAACGATAAGCCTTCGCCAACATAGATAGATGCTCCCTCTTTTTCTTTTGAGTTAACCTCAATTATGCAGCTTACACTATCGTGATATACGGCAACACCGATGGATGATACTATCATACGGTCCTCGGGGTCGATATAATTTGATGAATAGTTGCATCCACATAAAAAACACAACACTAAAGCAATTATTAAAACTTTTTTCAATTTATTTCTCCGTTTTTTGACGTACTACATTTTTTGAAATATAAGTGGGCCTTTTTATCATGCTCTTCCAATTTACCCTAAACAATGTATCTTTTAGTGAAGCTTTGCTAAACTCTAATCCTGCCGAAACATAAGGTATTTCAAAACTATCTAAAGAGTATAAATGTATGTGCAAAAATATAAGCCCAATAAAAAAGCCAAACAGACCTAAAAAGCCTGATAGAATTACAAACAAAAATTTAAAATAAAAAACCGAAGCTTTAAGCTTAGGTACAATAAGCCCACAAATACCGCTAAGCGCCGTTACAATAAGTATTGGTGCACTGATTATACCCGCCTCAACCGCCGCCTGCCCCACAACAAGTCCTCCGACAATGCTCATTGCGTGCCCCACACTTTGTTGCATTCTAATGCCGGTTTCTTTTAAAATCTCAAAAAGAATTATTAAAATTACGCATTCGCCAAAAGTAGAAAAAGGTACATTTGCACGCGAGCTTATTATTGACAGCAAAAAATCAACCGGTAATAAATGCGGATTATACACCGCAAATGCCAAAAATATAGCCGGTAAACAAATAGCAGTATAAAAACAAATATATCTAAGCGCTCTGCCTATTGCCGCCGATAAATAGTTCTGATAATAGTCATCATCCGATTGAAAGTTTTCTAAAAAGAAATAAGGTGCCGTTAGAACGGTTGGGGTGCCATCAACCATTATCGCCACCCTGCCCTCTAACAATTTTGCGGCAACAACATCGGGCTTTTGAGTTTTACCCATTGTTTTGAAAAGCGAAAATTTATCTTTTGATATTAACTCACTTATATAATTACTATCAAGTACGCCATCTATATCGATTTTTTTAAGTCGCTCTTTAATAATATTTAGAATTCGGCGGTTTACCAATGATTCAATATAGCAAACAAAAATTTTCGTATCGGTTTTTCTACCTAATTTTATAAACTCAATGCATAAATCGGGGGTTGGCAATTTGCGGCGGAGCTGTGTGTGATTTCGCATCAGTGCTTCATCAAAGCCCTCACGCGGACCTTCAAGCACCCGTTCGTCCTTTGGCTCATCAACACCGCGGCTTCTCCATCCCTTTGTATTGATAATCAAGGCGTCCCTATAACCGTCAAAAATTATTACCGTATCGCCGTACAAAAGTGATGATATAATTTTTTGTAAATCTTCGCTTTTTGATATTTCATCGGCAAATAGCACCTTTTTTTCAGCATAATCTACAAGGTTATCAAAATCATTATCTAAGTTGGCAGTTACAAGCGGCCTAATAACTGCATCGGTTAAAGTGTCGGCATTTATCATACTGTCAACAAAATATAGCACTGCCCTATTTTTCGATGCATTTCCTATAATAATTTCTCTTTTTCGCATTGCCGCATCTTTTTCAAATATGGTAGAAAATAAATCTATATTTTCATCTATATTATTTGATAATTTTTTACCGTTAAAAGCACTTAATTCTCTTTTCATTTTATCACCATTTCTTTTGTATATTATTTTACAAATGATGGCATATATACAAAAAAGAACCGAAGAAGCTTCGGTTCAATTTCTACTTGATTTTAATCTTAAACGTAATTTATCGGCAATCATTGCAATAAACTCGCTATTGGTCGGTTTGCCCCTATCATTTTGAATGGTGTAACCAAAATATGAATTAAGTACATCAACATTGCCTCTGTCCCACGCAACCTCAATGGCGTGTCTAATTGCCCTTTCAACGCGCGAGGAAGTTGTGCTGTATTTTTTGGCAACCGTTGGATAAAGAACTTTTGTAACGGAATTCATAGCATCATTATTATTTACCGACATAATAATTGCCTCTCGTAAATAATGATAACCTTTTATATGAGCTGGCACTCCTATTTGATGTATAATCTCGGTAACCATTAGCTCAATATCTGCCTCATCAGGAGCATCACTTTGTGCCGATAAATTGTCAGCTGAATACTTGGTTAAAATTTTAATTCTCTCGGCCATATTCTTTATATCAAACGGTTTAATGAAGTAATAGCTCGCTCCCGCCGACAGTGTTTCTTTTTCAAGTCGCGGATTATCATAGCTTGACATCGCCATAACTATGGGCTTATCCTTCATCTCAGAATTTTTTAGATTATCTAAAACACCTAAAATATCTAAATTCGGCATAAAAACATCCGCTATTACAACATCGGGTTTAATACGTTTAACGTTATCTAAAAGCTTCAAACCATCCTTTTCGCAAATGCTGGTTTCCATACCATATTGACCAAGTATTTTGCGGCAGGTATTTCCAAGCTCAGTAGTATCATCGGCTAATAGTATTTTCAATTTCTTTTCCATAATAATCGTCCTCTCTGATATTATGGACACATTTTACCATATATTCCCAAGAAATTCAATAGATTTTGGAAAGTTTTTTGGAATTTTTGGGAATTTGTTGGAATTTCACTAAATTTTGCCCTATTTATTCCCAAAATATGACAAAAGGTTTTATAAAACAAAATATCTCTTCCCTATACGGAAAGAGATATTTTAATTACCTTACGCTAAACAGCAAGTCGCTATATGTCGGGAAAGGCCAATATTTATCAGCGGTAATTGTCTCAGCCTCATCACACAATGCACGAAGCTTGTCCATATCGGGAAGCAACCTATCGCGAATTGCATTTGCCTGTAAAGTAACATTGGCAAGTGATTTAATTTCAAGGGTATCTGAAGCTAATATCTTTTCTTGCAAAAGTATATTCTCGGTAAGATTTGACAATCGTTCAAGCATTTCATTTTCATAAGTCATACTTATTTTAACACCGAGTGATTTTTTATCGGCCGCAACCTTTGCTATCTCCCCGATAAATGTTTCAATAGCAGGTAAAATTTGCTTGCGAGCCATATAGGACATAGTAGTCGCTTCAATAATAACCGTTTTTGTGTAATTCTCAATTAAAATTTCGCAACGAGATTTAAGCTCCTGCTCGGAGAAAACCTTAAGTGAGGTTAACATATCAACGTTTTTCTTATCAAGCAAATGCGGCAAACAGTCAGGTGTGGTTTTATAGTTGAGCAGTCCTCTAACCTCGGTTGCCTCTTTTATCCACGCTTCATCATAGCCGTTACCGTTAAATATAATTCTCTTATGCGCTTTAATGGTATTTTTAATGAGAGTATGTAAATCATCTTCAAAGTTTGATGAATTCTCTAAAGCATCGGCATATTTTTTGAGTGTGGCGGCTACTGCTGAGTTAAGCATAATGTTTGCGCAAGCAATGCTGTTTGATGAGCCCAACATTCTAAACTCAAATTTATTACCCGTAAAGGCAAAGGGTGAAGTACGATTGCGGTCGGTATTATCTCGTATAAATTTAGGCAATACGTGAACGCCCAGTTTCATTTGTGTTTTTTCGGTCGCATTATAGGGTACATCATTCTCGATTGCTTCAAGAACTGCAGTAATTTCATCGCCAAGGAAAATAGAAATTACAGCAGGTGGCGCTTCGTTAGCACCTAAACGATGGTCATTACCTGCAGTTGCAACCGATATACGAAGCAAATCTTGATATTCATCAACCGCCTCAATAACCGAGCAAAGCAATAACAAAAATTGCGCATTTTCATACGGTGTTGCACCAGGCTTTAAAAGGTTAACCCCCGTATCGGTTGCAAGCGACCAGTTGTTATGCTTACCGCTACCATTAACACCATCAAACGGCTTTTCGTGTAAAAGGCACACAAGACCGTGCTTGGATGCAACCTTTTGCATAATTTCCATAGTTAACTGATTATGGTCGGTTGCAATATTTGTAGTAGTAAATATAGGTGCCAACTCATGCTGCGCAGGGGCGGCTTCATTGTGCTCGGTTTTGGCTAAAATACCAAGCTTCCAAAGCTCAACATTAAGCTCCGCCATAAACTCAGCTACCTTAGGCTTTATTGTTCCAAAATAATGGTCATCCATTTCCTGTGCTTTGGGTGGATGTGCACCAAACAGCGTGCGGCCAGTAAAAATTAAGTCCTTACGCTTATTATATACCTCTCTGGAAATTAGAAAATACTCTTGCTCGGCACCAACTGACGTCTTAACGCACTTAACTGAATCATTACCAAACAGTTTCAAAATGCGAAGCGCCTGCTTGTTTATTGCCTCCATAGAGCGCAAAAGTGGTGTCTTTTTATCAAGCGCATCGCCCGTAAACGAGCAAAATGCGGTGGGAATACAAAGCGATTTACCCTTTATAAAGGCGTATGATGTCGGGTCCCAAGCGGTATATCCACGCGCTTCAAAAGTCGCTCTAAGTCCGCCCGATGGGAACGATGAAGCATCAGGCTCGCCCTTTATAAGCTCTTTACCCGAAAAATCCATAATCACTCTGCCGTCCGGCATAGGTGTTATGAAACTATCATTTTTTTCGGCGGTGATTCCTGTCATAGGTTGGAACCAATGAGTATAGTGTGTGGCACCTTTTTCTACCGCCCAATCCTTCATAGCGGTTGCAATGTCGTTTGCCACAGATATATCAAGGCGCGCGCCCTCATCAATGGTCTTTTTTAACGAATTATAAACTTCTTCGGAAAGTCTCGCCTTCATTTCTCTATCATCAAATACAAGACTTCCAAAATACTCGGTCAACGGTTCCATAATTTTCTCCTTTATCCCTTTATAAACGAATAAATTATATACCACAAACGCTCATAAATCAAGTAAAATAAATAAACTATCTCAAACTTTACTTTTTATCGGAAAGTTCAATCAGCGGTTCAAAAATTTGCTCGCATTTATAAATTAAAAAATCATCGTTAATTTTATTTACAGCTGCTTCAATAATTCTATTTTTACTGATTGAATTTTTAAAAAGCGCAACACTTTCTCGTATTAATAGCATACCGGGGCTCTCTTTTTGCAAAAGCTTATAAGCGCCATCCTGCTTACAAATAATTATTTGGCGCGAACTAAAGGTTTCTATAAAATCAATATAAATTGTTATTATATCTGAATTACCTTCAATCTTTGAGCTGATAAGGTATTTTTCGCCGTGATAATCAATTTCGCCTCTTATAAATTCGCCTATACCAAGCGGTATAGCAAACTGTGCATCGGTTTCGCAATATTTTAAAAACAACCGCTTGCCTTTTGAATAAAAAGAAACTGATAAAAGACCTTTTGAATAGTTGTTTTGAATTATTTGTAAAAGTTTTGGCAAAAGCCCAACTGACGCAGCATTTTTACTGCTTGCAATCAATTCCTTGTTTAGTAATTCAAAATTTTTGATATATAAATTATATTTTCTATAAGGAAAAAGATAATAAAAAAATGTCTTTTTTACATTACCATTACTTAAATGCGCGCTATATTTTAAAAGTGAACGATTTGCCACATTATTTTTAGGTAAGGCTTTTTGAAATTTACCCGAAAAATACTTATCTGTAATTTCAAAAAATTTGCTTTGCTGAAAGAGCTCATCATTTCCTGCATTAGTAACAATCAAAATTCCTGAATCTTTATACCCTAATATGTTTTGGCCAAACATACCATTGAATAAAAAGCTGTTGGTTTGCCTGCCCGACCAAAAATGGTATCCGTAATCATATTTACCAAACTGTTTTGGAGTTGCAATTTGAATAGATGTAGCTTCATTTATCCATTCTTCACTGATTATGCGTTTTGCATTCCATAAGCCTTTATTTAATACCAACTGTCCTATTTTGGCAAAATCTTCGGGAATAATATAAAGTCCCCAGCCACCCTTTTCGGTATCTGAATTGCTTTTTTCAAAATAGTAATTTGTAATTTCAAGCGGCTCGAACAAACGAGGCTTTAAATACTCGGTGAGGGTTTGCCCACTCACTTTTTTTATAATTGCCGATAGCATATATGTGTTCAAGCTGTTATAGTTAAAGGTGCAACCCGGTTTCAGCGAAAAAGCACTCTTAAAAAATGCCTGTTCCCAAGCATTAGTTGACATACATAAAAACTCGTTAAATGAACTGCCGGTAGTCATAGTTAGCAAGGTTTTAACTGTTATATCGTGCAGTTTGATTTTATATACAGGGTTTGCATATTCGGGAAAAAAGTCGCAAATAGGCGCATTGATATCGAGCTTACCTTCATCAACAAGCATACCGATAGCGAGCGATACAACACTTTTACAAGCCGAAAAAGTCATTTTCCAAACCGATAAATCGGAATTACCAAACGCTGTTTCAGAAATGATTTTGCCGTTTTTAAGTATCAAAATGTTATGCATATTGATACTTTTTTCTTCTTTTAACTCTTTTAGATAATTTAGAATAACATCGGAGCCAACGCCTTGTGCCTCGGGTGTTGACCGTTCAAGCGGCGCGGTTACTCTGCCCTCTTTAAACTGCGGTTTATGGTCTTTTAAGCTAATCAGCGGAACCATAACAGAATCAGCATCAAACAAATTTTTAAACATAGTAATACTATTTTTCATCTGTGGCTCGCCTCCTTTTATCTATTATACATTATTGAAGCATAATTTAAAAGCAATATGTTGAACAAAAAGTTAATTTATGTTAAAATTACAAGGATTCGAGGTGATAATGTGCAATTTAAGATTACAAACGGCGCCTTTTCGTATGGTGGCAACGAAATTCTTAAAGATATTAATTTTGAAATTAATGATAAAGAAAAAATTGCGGTAGTCGGCAAAAACGGATGTGGCAAAACCACACTACTTAAACTTGTTTCAGGCGAACTGGAGCTCGACCGCGATAATTCATTCAATTCACAAATTATCAAAGCAGGTATCAAACAAATCGGCACATTATCGCAAATTGCGTTTACTAATAACGATATTACTCTTATTGAAGAAATCCGTTCGGTATATTCTGATATAATTAACTTAAAATGTGAAATTGATGAATTGGCGATTAAACTTGAGACCGAACATAATGATGAAACAATTAAAGAATTTACAAATAAACAAGAGCTATTTAATAATCTCGGTGGTTATTACTTTGAAAAAGAATATGAAACCGTCATTAAAAAGTTCGGCTTTTCTGAAGACGATAAACTAAAAAAGCTCTCGGAATTTTCGGGCGGTCAGCGCACAAAAATTGCTTTTATTAAACTATTACTCAGCAAACCCGACATTCTTTTACTTGATGAGCCAACCAACCATCTTGATATAGAGTCGGTTGAATGGCTTGAAGAATACATTAAAAACTATCCGAAATCGGTTGTTGTTGTATCTCACGACCGCATGTTTTTAGATAAAACTGTGGACACGGTTTATGAAATTGAATACGGAAAAACTACAAGATATGCGGGCAATTACACTTGTTTTGCAAAACAAAAGAAAATTAACCGCGAGCTACAGCAAAAACAGTATGAAGCACAACAAAAAGAAATAGAGCATTTAGAGGGTCTTGCCGAGCGTTTCAGATATAAAGCTACAAAAGCGGCTATGGTACAATCAAAATTAAAGGTACTTGAGCGTATGGATATAATCGAAGAGCCGTCAAGAGAAGATTCCCGCACATTTTATGCCGATTTTACTCCAACGGTGAAAAGCTATAAGGATGTTTTAAAAGCAAGAGATTTAATTGTTGGATATGATAAACCGCTAATAAAAATAAATGTTGATATAAAACGCTGTGAACGCATAGGAATTGTTGGTAACAATGGCACGGGTAAGTCTACCTTTTTAAAAACAGTTGTTGGAACACTGCCTGCCGTTTCAGGTGATTTATCTCTCGGTAAAAATGTAACTATTGGGTATTTTGACCAACAAATAGCCGCTATCAACTCCTCCTACTCTGTGCTTGATGATTTTTGGGGCGAATTCCCAACACTTACCGAAACCGAAGCACGAAACGCCTTGGCGGCCTTTCGTTTTTGCGGAGAGGATGTTTATAAAACGATTAATATGCTTTCGGGCGGCGAAAAGGTAAGGTTATCACTTTGTAAAATATTCCAAAATAAGCCGAATTTTTTAGTTTTAGATGAGCCGACAAATCATATGGACATTGTGGGAAAAGAGGCTCTTGAAGAAATTTTATTAAATTTTGACGGAACAGTTCTTTTTGTTTCGCATGACCGATATTTTGTGCAAAAAATCGCCACATCTCTTTTAGCGTTTGAAGGGGCTGATTCGACCTACTTCCCATACGGCTATGACCAATATATTGAGAATAAAAGCCGAAATAAAACTACAACCGATAACACCACCTCACAAACAAAAAAAGAAAGAAAGCAATATTCTACACCGGGTAAAGAAAAGGCAAAACTTGAACGACAAATTAAAAAGACCGAAGAGCAAATAAGAATAAGTGAAGAAAAATTAGCGAAATTGTATGAAGAAATCAACTCTCCCAAAAACAGCGCCGATTACAATCGACTCGAGGAATTACGCGTTATGATTGAGCAAGAGGAAGAATTTCAACTCGAGCTAATGGAACTTTTAGAGGAATTATTAAAAAAAGAACCCATCGTATGAGTCTCACTCTAAAGGATTGTTTTAAAACTTACGATTCGGGTGGATTTTTGTTGATTTTTGTCGTTTGTTATATTATAATGCATACAAAGTTCAAAATAATTAGAGGAGAATAAGTTATGGCAGTAGATGTGTTAGGAGCTTTGAAGTTGGTTGGCAGTTGGTTAGCGGAACATCCTGGTGTTGTTTTAAATTTTGCCGATCAAGCCAAAAAATTAATTCCGACAAAAGAAGAAAAATTCAATGTGTTAAGTGCGGCTGTATTAGAAGTGGAACAAAAAACCAATGAAGAATTAGCGGCTCTTCGCAAACAAATACATACTATGAAAATTATACTTTCGGTTATGGGGGTCGCATTGGGAGCCACAATAATTGCAATAATTTTATTAGCAATTTTTCGATAGTGATAATTTCCCCCTTTTTTGCAAATAGCAGCACAGGCTGCAATTAGTTATGAGCAAGATTAAAGGTTTTAGGTACTCCTAAAGTGCGAAAATGTAATATACATTTTCCCTGCTTGTTACAGTATGAGATAAATATTAAACGGATGTGTAGAATTTCTGCACATCCGTTTTTTCTATGTCAAATAGAGTTTTGCTAGTGATATTGTGAGACAGGTCTCACAGTGATATTTTTGATAAATCAAAAGTTATATTAAAACCTTACGGTTTTAGTGATATTTTATTCGCCAATAAACTGCCGAAGGCAATATAACTTGAACGAAGTTCAAATATAACTGCGAAGCAATATAACTCGCCGCAAGGCGAATAAAACTGGCGTTGTATCCTTACGGGTACAACGCCTATGATGGGTTCTTTTTTTATTTAAAATCTTCAATACTAAATTCCCAGGGCTCTCTTGTGCGGAACGGGCGGTTAAATTTTTTATTGAGCACACCCTTTTCCTCAAGATGCGCATAACACTCGGTATCACACGCTCTGCCGCAAATCGAACATTGATATGCGTGTTGTGCGGGTGGATAGAAAAAGATGTTGTCCAAAATCTTTTTAGCAGTTTCGGGGTTAACTTTTGCCTCGCCAGCAATAATATCAATCCTGTTTTCGAAATCTTTAAATGCATCGCCGACTTTATAGAAAAATTCGCGAGAGAGCGCATCTTTACCGTAACAGTTACCATTAAGTAAAAGATTAAATTTTAAACCATTCTTAAATAGCAATTCAAAATCTGCATCACGTTTTTCTCTTGACTCTTGTTCGGACATTTGGCTTAAAGAAAAACCGCGACTGCGACCATTGGCAAAATTTTCCCAGGAAAAATAAATTTCGTCAATACTTTTTGATGATTCAATAATCGCATCAGTTAAAACAGCATCGTTTCTTAACTGATAACCTACCGAAAATTTCATAAACACCCCTCCCAACCATTGAATTTTTTAATAAAAGCATTTATAATGACTTTGGTGATTTATATGAAACTAATCGAAATTGTTCCCTTTGTCAGATACGCACTACGCTTTAAATTTCAACCAAAAACCAATGAGACTGTTTCGGTTGATTGCCGTTTGTTTTATATTACAACAGGTAGCGGTAATATAATACTGAACAATACAAGCCACCGTTTTCGCGAGGGCTCGGTCATTATTTTTCAACCCGGAACAAAATACAAATTTTCAACCAAAGAAAAGCTGGAAATAATATCAATTAATTTTGATTACACCGCCGATTATGTTAATCAAACAATGTTTTTTAAACCAACCAGTGTAAAAAAATCATTCAGCAAAAACATTATTTTCCACGATGCTGTTATTTTTGATGACTGTGAAGCCTTAAATTCCCCACTTGTTATTGATGATGCATATACCATTGCAGGAAAATTGTTAGATATAGTAAATGAAAATATTGCAAAATCGGCATATTACCGCGAAAAGTGCTCGGCACTGCTTAAGGAATGTATTGTTGATGTTTTGCGTGAGCATTCCGATAAGACATCAACCAAACAAAAGCTCAATAAAATTAAGCAATATATAAAGGAAAACTACGCAGAGCAAATTTCTAACGAGCAGTTGGCCAAGCTTGTTAACTATCATCCGTACTATTTAAACCGTATTTTTTTAAAAAGCAATGACATAACCTTGCATCAATATTTAATAAATTATAGAATATCTATTGCTGAACAGTTGCTCACAACAACACCCGAAAGCGTTGTTGCAATATCGCAAAGGGTTGGATTTACATCGGTTGCGGCATTTACCGTAAACTTTAAAAAGAAAAATGGAATGACACCAACAAAGTTCCGCGAAACTTTTAAAAATTCTATATAACTCATTTTTATAATAACTAACAAAACCAACCATTACAACGACTAAAAACAAACAAAATACATAAAAAAACAAACAAAAAATGACCGTTATTAAAAATAACGGTCATTTTTTATTAGATAGATAAATCTTCAACAATAAGCGTGCGAACAGTATCCTCGTTTTTAGGAGCGTTACGGAGAGCTAAGAATTTAGCTGCAACCTGCGGGAAAAGTGCAAAGCTTAATACATCCTCTTCACTCTTTGCAAGGTCTCCTGCTTCTAATTTGTACTTTTCAAGCTCGGGTTCAAGTAAATCAGCCGGACGGCAGGTAATTACCGTGTCATTGCCAATTGCCTTTTTGCGAACTTCTTCATTAACTGTACCCGGAACCTGACCGTATTCTCCACGGAGAACACCCTTTGATTCCTTAGTAATCATTTTATAACGCTCGCCAGCAAGAATGTTGAAAACAGCCTGTGTTCCAACAATCTGACTTGTAGGTGTTACAAGCGGAGGATAGCCAAAGTCCTTACGTACATTCGGAATTTCGGCTAAAACATCATAGTATTTATCTTCCGCATTTGCTTGTTTGAGCTGAGAAATAAGGTTGGAAAGCATACCACCGGGAACTTGATAAATAAGTGTTTTTGTATCAACATTAAGCACCTTCGGGTCAAGTGTTCCCTCGGCCTTCATTTTATTTGCTACCTCACGGAAATGAGCAGCGACCTCGCTTAATTTATTCAAATCAAGTCCTGTATCACGATCAGTTCCATCAAGTGTTGCAACAAGTGCCTCGGTTGACGGCTGTGCAGTACCGTTAGCGAACGGTGATAATGCAGTATCAACAATATCAACGCCCGCCTCAACTGCCATAAGATAGGTCATATCGCCGGTACCTGTTGTATTGTGAGTATGAAGATGGATCGGCACCTTAACGTTTTCTTTGAGCTTTTTAACCAAAGAGTATGCAGCATAAGGAAGCAATAGGTTTGCCATATCCTTAATACAAATTACGTCAGCACCCATTTTTTCAAGCTTCATAGCGAGCTTTACAAAATACTCTTCGTTATGAACAGGGCTTACGGTGTAGCTGATAGCAGCTTCACAAATACCACCGTATTTTTTACAAGATTTCATTGCCTGCTCCATATTTCTTGTGTCATTAAGAGCATCAAAAATACGGATAACATCAATACCATTTTCAATTGACTTTTTAACAAATGCATCAACAACATCATCTGCATAATGTTTATAGCCAAGCAAGTTTTGTCCACGAAGAAGCATTTGAAGCTTTGTGTTGGGCATATGCTTTTTCAAGGTACGAAGTCTCTCCCAAGGGTCTTCGTTTAAAAAGCGCATACAAGCATCAAAAGTTGCGCCGCCCCAACATTCAAGAGACCAATAACCCATTTTATCGAGTTTTTCGAGGGCCGGAATCATATCTTCAATGCGCATACGGGTTGCGGCTTGCGACTGATGAGCATCACGAAGGATGGTATCTGTAATATAAAGTTTTTTCTTTTCCATATGAATACCTCCCATTATGCGAATAATGCAATAAGAACGCCTGCGGCAATAGCCGAGCCGATAACACCAGCAACGTTCGGACCCATAGCGTGCATAAGCAAGAAGTTAGAGGGATTCGCCTTTTGTCCTTCAGCTTGTGATACACGCGCTGCCATAGGAACTGCCGAAACACCGGCCGAACCGATAAGCGGATTTACCTTGTCTTTTGTAAATAAGTTCATAAACTTTGCAAGTAAAACGCCAGAACCGGTACCAAGACCGAAAGCCACAACGCCCATAGCAAGAATCTTGAGTGTTTCAAGGTTTAAGAAGTTTGCGGCAGTTGCGGTAGCACCAACAGAAATGCCAAGGAATATTGTAACAATATTCATAAGCTCATTTTGTGCAGTTTTGCAAAGACGCTCAGCAACACCCGATTCTTTCCAAAGGTTACCAAGCATAAGGCAACCAACAAGCGGTGTAGCGGACGGCACAAGAAGTGCTACGAAAATTGTAACGGCAATCGGGAAAATAATTTTCTCGGTACGTGTTACTTGACGAAGCGGCTTCATAACAATTTCGCGTTCCTTTTTAGTAGTAAGTAAACGCATAATCGGCGGCTGAATTACGGGCACCAAAGCCATATAAGAATATGCGGCAACCGCAATAGGACCTAACAAGCCGGGATAGAGTTTTGATGTGGTGTAAATAGCGGTCGGGCCATCAGCACCACCGATAATACCGATAGAAGCGGCTGCTTCCTGCGGGAACGCAAGGAAGAAGCAACCAATAAATGTAACAAAAATACCAATTTGCGCAGCGGCACCGAGCAACAATGATTTCGGATTAGAAATCAACGGACCAAAGTCGGTCATCGCACCTATGCCAAGGAAAATTAGACACGGATACACACAGGTTTTAACACCAATATAGAGTATATCGAGCAAGCCACCGTGCTTTAAAATATCGCCGTAACCAAGAGTGGAACCTGGACGCATAAATTCTGTCCAAAGCTCGCTATGGTACATGCCGGCGCCGGGAAGGTTTGTCAATAGCATACCGAAAGCGATACCAATAAGTAAAAGCGGTTCAAACTGTTTCTTTATAGCAAGATATAAAAGAAGCAAAGCAACCAAAATCATTACTAAGGTTTTCCAACCGGCAGCTACTGTTATATCAGCACCAATAAGCTCGCTATAAACAACAGTATCGTTTAAGAAATTATGAAAGAGCTTATAAAAGCCCATATCACGAACGAAATTCATGATAAGATCAATATATTTTTCCATTGCGATTCTCCTTGGGCGTAAATTAAGCGATTACGCAAAGAACCGCGCCTGTATCAACAGATGCACCATTTTGAACATTAATGGAAGCTACAGTACCGTCAACAGGAGACATAATTTCGTTTTCCATTTTCATAGCTTCAAGCACCATAAGAACATCGCCCTTTTTAACGGTAGCGCCATTCTGTACATTTACAGATAAAATAGTACCTGGCATTGGAGCATTTACGGTAGCACCATTTGCAACAGGAGCTGCAGGAGCAGCCTTTGCCTCTACAACAGGAGCTACGGTAGCGGCAGTAGCAACGGGTGCTGCCTTAACATCAGCCGCATCTACAACCTCTAAAGTGATTTCATAAGCAGTACCATTTACAGTTACATTATACTTTTTCATAATATTTACCTCTTTTTCTTATATTTTTTTAAACGAATGAATACGAATTGCAGAAATATCAGTACCAAGTTCCTCAGCAATTACAGCTGAAACCGCGGCAATAATTTCTTGACGATTTTGTATAGGTTCCGCTACAACCGGAACAACAGCATCGGCAACATTTTCTTTTGTATTGATTTTATTTTTAAAGAATAATCCAATTACTTTAACCAAAATAACAATACAAATAAGACCGATAAAAACTATACCGATACCGAGCAATACAACTAATTCATTCGGTATCTTTTCAGGTTGTAAGGTTGACAAATAATTTTTAATGAATTCAGGCATTTGGGCACCCCCTTATTGTTACAAATTGGTATTTTTTGATTTTTGCCGTAATCAAACTTATTTTAATATATATAATAAATAAAATCAACTCTTTTTTAATAATTTTGTCAAATTTTTGTCAATTTATGCGCAAAAAAGCACCGCACATATGCGGTGCTTAATTTTTTACAAAGTTGCAGCCATAACGGCTTTTATTGTGTGCATTCTGTTCTCGGCTTCATCAAAAACTATTGAACGCTCACTCTCGATAACCTCATCGGTAACCTCCATACAGTCGATACCGAATTTTTCGTATATTTCTTTACCAACAGTTGTGTTTAAATCATGAAAAGCAGGTAGGCAATGCATAAAGCGACATTGCTCTCCCGCAATGTTCATAAGCTTCATATTTACTTGATAAGGTTTTAAATCATCTATTCTTTCCGCCCAAACCTCTGTCGGCTCACCCATAGAAACCCAAACATCAGTATAAATCACATCGGCATTTTTGACTGCCACTTCGGGCTGCTCAATAAATTCTAAAACCGCGCCCGATTTTTGTGCGATTTCGAGGCACTTATCAATAAGCTGCTTATCAGGGAAATATTTTTTGGGAGCACAAGCAACAAAATGCAAGCCCATTATGGCAGAGCCCACCATAAGTGAGTTGCCCATATTATAACGGGCATCGCCCATATAAACTAATTTTGTTCCCTTTAATTTGCCAAAATGCTCTTTAATTGTTAAAAAATCAGCAAGGATTTGCGTTGGATGAAACTCATTTGTAAGACCATTCCATACGGGTACACCCGCATATTTTGCTAAATCCTCAACAATTTCTTGTCCAAAGCCGCGATATTCAATGCCATCAAACATACGTCCCAAAACACGTGCCGTATCGGCAATACTTTCTTTCTTGCCGATTTGCGAGCCCGACGGGTCAAGATACACAGGATGCATACCAAGGTCAGCTGCCGCCACCTCAAACGCGCAACGGGTACGCGTGCTTGTTTTTTCAAAAACAAGCGCTATATTTTTCCCCTCGCACATTTTATGTGGAATACCGTTTTTCTTTTTCTTCTTTAAATCAGCGGAAAGCTCCAACAAATATTCAATTTCCTCCGCCGTAAAATCAAGCAGTTTTAAAAAGCTTCTTCCCTTTAAGTTCATAAAACTTCTCCTTATAGTTTGCAAGCATCTTTGATAACACCAACGGCTTTTATCAAAGATTCCATCGGTATATTAAGTGCCGGCAATAATCTCAATTTATCTTTCGCAGTAAGACAAAGCACACCATTTTCCATACAAATTTTAAGAACATCCGATGCATTTTTCACAGGTTTAATACCTATCATCAAGCCTTTTCCGCAAACGCTGATGACACCGGAAGCCGATGATAATTCATCAAAAATGTATTTACTTTTAGTTACTATATCAGCAAATAGTTTTTCATCCAAACGCTCAACAATGCTTAGCGCACCCGCACAGCATACGGGGTTGCCGCCAAAGGTCGAGCCATGCTCTCCAAAGCCTAATACGTTTTCGGTTTTTTCGCCAAAGAGAACAGCACCAATTGGTAGGCCTCCGCCAAGTCCCTTAGCGGTTGTTACAATATCGGGTTTTATACCATAATGTATATAAGCATACATTTTACCGGTTCTGCCGTTACCTGTTTGAACCTCATCAACGATTAAGAGAATATCGTTTTCTTTAGCAAAGTCGTAAACGCCCTTAACAAAGGCTTCATCCAATACGTTAACTCCGCCTTCACCTTGAATACATTCTATCATAATTGCGGCGGTTTTGTGGCTATTAGCCGTTTTTATAAGCTTATCAAGGTCATTTGCGGGTGTATGTACAAAACCATCCGTAAGCGGATTAAAAAGCTCGTGATAATGCGCCTGTCCGGTTGCGGCAAGTGTTGTTACTGTTCTACCGTGAAAACTGTTTTCAAGCGTGATTATTGTGTAATAATCACTTCCCTTTTTATCAGCGGCATATTTACGAGCGGTTTTAATAGCACACTCGTTTGCTTCTGCACCCGAATTACCAAAAAACACCTTTTTCATACCTGTTTTTTCACACAACACGCTTGCTAATTTGGCACAAGGTTCGGTGAAATAAAGATTTGATGTATGTTGCAAAAGTGATAATTGTTCGGTTACGGCATTTTTCCACACTTCATCATTAAAGCCAAACGCAGTTACACCGATACCCGATCCCATATCAATATACTCTTTACCGTTTATATCAAATAATGTTGAATTTTCACCGCGAACAAGCTCAAGCGGAAAACGGTTGTAGGTATTGGCAACAAAGTTTTTATCTATAGCAGCAAAACTATTCATTATTTATCTCCCATAACCATAGTACCTGCACCCTCATCGGTTAATATCTCCATAAGAATTGAGTGCGGCACTCTACCGTCCATTATTACAACATTTTTAACGCCCTTATTGATGGCTTCAATGCAGCAGTCCACCTTTGGTATCATACCACCCGAAACAATGCCGTCTTTTTTTAGCTGTTCGGCTTCACTTACCGTAACATCGGCAATAAGCGTGGACGGGTCATCCTTATCGCGCAAGATACCTGCAATATCGGTCATCATAATAAGTCGCTCTGCCTTTATAGCCCCAGCAATATATGCCGCGGCTGTATCTCCGTTTATGTTATATGCGTTACCATCGCGGTCGCAACCGAGTGTTGAAATTACGGGAATATAACCCTTTTCGAGTAAATCTTCAACCGGTTTTATATGAATTTTTGTGATGTCGCCCACATAGCCCAAACGCTCATCACGAATTTTAGCCTCAATAAGCATACCATCCATACCTGATATGCCCATTGCTTTACCGCCTTTTTTCTCAAGCAGGTTTACAAGAGTTTTGTTTACTTTGCCCGCAAGAACCATTTGTACAATATCAACGGTTTCCTTATCGGTTACGCGCAAGCCATCAACAAACTCGGCTTTTTTACCGAGCTTTTGCATAAGCTCACTAATTTCGGGGCCGCCGCCGTGAACGAGAACAACCTTAACACCAATAAGCCATAAAAGAACAATGTCTTCCATAACCTGTTGTTTAAGTTCCTCATTAATCATTGCGTTACCGCCATATTTAATTACAACAACTTTCCCATTATATCTTTTAATATAAGGCAGAGCTTGTGTTAGCACCTCTGCCCTTTCTAAATTTGAAAAATGATTGTTCATAATTTTCACCTTTATGTTCTGTAATCTCCGTTAATTTTAACATAATCGTAGGTTAAATCGCAGCCCCACGCGGCCGAACTATATTCACCGCTATCAAGTGTTACTAATATTTCGATTTCCTTTTCGAGCAAAATTTCTTTTGCTGTTTCCTCGGAAAAGTCAACACCTGCTCCGTTTCTACAAACCTCAATTGTGCCTTTAGCCGATTTAAAGCAAACGCCAACTTTATTAACATCAACCTTGGCACCGCTATAGCCTATTGCACAAAGAACACGGCCCCAGTTGGCATCAGCGCCGAACATTGCCGCCTTTAAAAGACTGGAACATACAACACTTTTAGCAACGGTTTTGGCAGTATCTAAACTGTCAGCCCCCGAAACCTTACATTCAAGAAGCTTTGTTGCGCCCTCGCCATCCCCTGCTATCATACGGCAAAGCTGAACGGTTAAGGTGTTGAGGGCTGTCATAAACAACTTAAAATCATCGTTATCGGCAACAATTTTTTCGTTTTCCGCTAAGCCATTAGCCAAAACAACAACCATATCGTTGGTGGATGTATCGCCATCAATGCTAAGCATATTAAAGGTGTTGGTAATATCGGTTGAAAGTGCTTTTTGAAGCATTTCGCCGCTAATATTAACATCGGTTGTGATGAACACAAGCATTGTTGCCATATTGGGATGAATCATACCGCTACCCTTTGCGATACCGCCCATACGGCATATTTTTCCGCCGATTTGGAACTCAACAGCCACTTCCTTTTTGATGGTATCGGTGGTCATAATACCTTCCGCCGCAAACTCTCCGCCATCCTTTGATAAACCATCAACTAAGGACGGGATACCGTTTGCAATGGGAGCAATATCAAGCGGTTGACCGATAACTCCGGTTGATGCCACAACAATATCATTTGGATTTATGCCAATTTTTTTAGACAGCGCATCACACATTTTCTCGGCAATTTCAATGCCGTTTGCATTGCAGGTGTTGGCGTTACCGCTATTGCAAATTATTGCTTGTGCCGTGTTATTTTCAAGATGCTTTTTTGTTACAACAAGCGGTGCACCTTTTACAAGATTCGTAGTATAAACGGCCGCCGCAGTTGCAGGCACATCACTCATAATAAGAGACAAATCACGCTTTGTGCGATTCTTTCTTATACCGCAATGTATACCGTTAGCACTAAATCCCTTAGCGGCGCATACGCCGCCCGAAATAAAATTCATTTTAAACCTCCAAACCGGTGTCCTCTGCAACACCGAGTACCAAATTCATATTTTGTATAGCAGCTCCCGAAGCGCCTTTGCCGAGATTATCGAAACGCGCCACCAAAATAATCCTCTCATCATTTCCGTGTACACTAATTTCCATATCATCACGACCAGCATACGCCGCAGCCGATAAAAAGCCCTGCTCATCCGCATTATCGTTAAAATGTACAAGCCCCGATTTATAGGCTTGCTTATAAACAGCTTTAATATCTTCAATATTGCCGTTAATTTGCGAAACAAATAAAGGCACAGTAACCTCCATACCGCTGTAAAACGGCGCTACTATCGGACAAAATGTGGGTAAATTATCAAGTCCACAAATTTGCTTCATCTCTTTGAGATGCTTATGCTGTTGTGCAATGCCGTATTGGCGCGGTGCTTTAAGCAAGGCGTTATCGCTATTTTCATAATCGGCTATCATTTTCTTTCCGCCGCCCGAATACCCTGTAAGCGAGAAACAGTTAAGCAACGCATTTTTGCTTATAACACCCGCATCAACCAGCGGCTTTACAAGGGCCACAAAACCACTTGCGTGGCAACCCGGGTTGGCAATTCTCTTAACCAAAGAATAATCAGTGCTTTTTCCATTAAGTTCGGGGAAACCATAGGTCCAACCCTCGCTCGTTCTATGGGCGGTTGAAGTATCAATAACAACTGTTTTATCGTTTTCAATTAAGCCTACCGCCTCTATAGCGGCGGCATCAGGCAAACATAAGAAAGCAATATCGCAGTTATTAAGAGCTTCACGGCGTGCCTCAATATCTTTTCTTTTGTCATCCGATAAAATTATAAGTTCAATGTCGGCTCTTGCAGATAAGCGGTCATAAATTCTAAGCCCCGTGGTACCTGCCGAGCCATCAATAAATACCTTTGTCATATATCTAAATTCTCTCTAACATAATCAATTTGTTTTTGAACCGAAGCAAAAGAGGTACCGCCCTCGCTGATTCTTTTTTCAACACAGGTTGTTAAATTAATTTCTCCATACAAGTCATTATCAAATAATTCGCTGAATTCCTTGTAGGTATCAAGCGGTAAGTCTTCCAAAACTGTATTTTTTTGTATGCAAAGCGCAACCAACTGCCCTGCAATTTTATATGCCGACCTAAATGGCATACCCTTTTTAACAAGATAATCAGCAAGGTCGGTAGCATTTATAAAGCCTGATTGGGCGGCTTTTAGCATATTTTCAGCCTTTACGGACATTGTAGAAATCATACCCGTCATAACCTCGATACACATTTTAACGGTCTCGGCCGCATCAAAAACGCTTTCCTTGTCCTCTTGCATATCTTTGTTATAAGCGAGCGGCAAACCCTTTAAAACGGTTAGTAAAGAAATTAAATCGCCATATACTCTACCCGTTTTACCACGAATCAGCTCAGCCATATCAGAATTTTTCTTTTGTGGCATAATTGATGAGCCGGTTGTAAAATCATCCGACAATTCAACGAACTTGAATTCCCAGCTTGTCCACAAAATTAACTCTTCCGACAAACGAGATAAGTGCATCATGGTTAAAGAAATGGCACTCATAAGCTCTACCGCAAAATCGCGGTCCGAAACGCCATCAAGACTATTAAGACAAATCGAGTCAAAACCGAGCTTATCGGCTTCAAACTTGCGGTCGGTGTCGTATGTAGTGCCTGCCAAGGCGCAACTGCCAATGGGCGACACGTTTATTCTTTTTTTACAGTCAGCAAGGCGCTCAAGGTCGCGCATCAGCATCATTACATACGCCATTAAGTGATGTCCGAAAGAAATCGGTTGTGCACGTTGAAGATGTGTGTAACCGGGCATAATAACGGTTTTGTTCTCCTCCGCCTTGTCGGTCAGCGCAGCAATAAGATTTTTAACTAACACTGTTATTGTGTCAACCTCATCACGTAAATACATTCTAAGGTCAAGCGCAACCTGATCGTTACGGCTTCTGGCAGTATGCAGTTTTTTACCTGTATCGCCTACGCGCTTTGTGAGCTCCTGCTCAACAAACATATGAATATCTTCGCTTTGCATATCAAACTGTAATTTTCCTGATTCAAGGTCTGCTAAAATGCTTTCAAGACCGGAAATCAAAATTTCAGCATCCTTATCGGTAATAATACCCTTTGCTGCAAGCATCAAGGCGTGTGCCATACTGCCTTTGATATCTTGCTTATATAATTTATAGTCAAAATGTATGGAAGAATTAAAATCATCAGCCAACTTGTTTGTTGTGCCATCGGTTCTTCCCGCCCACATTTTTGCCATATTTTCACCAACCTATATTACAGAATCGTCCCGTACGGAAAATCCGCACAGGACTGATTGTTTTTATTTTTTACCATCAACAATGGCTTGAACTTTAATCGGCAAGCCGTAAAGGTTAATAAAGCCTGCTGAATCCTTCTGGTCGTAATCACTCTCGCCAAAGGTTGCAATTTCTTCACTGTAAAGTGAATACGGGCTCCATACACCTGCATTAATCATATTGCCTTTGTAGAGTTTGAGCTTAACCTTACCTGTAACTCTCTCTTGAGTTTTATCAACAAAAGCCGATAATGCTTCACGAAGCGGTGTGAACCACTGACCGTTGTAAACAAGCTCAGCAAATGTGATAGATAAACGCTGTTTTTCGTGCATTGTCATTTTATCCAAGCAAAGAGTTTCAAGTACGTTGTGCGCCTTGTAAAGAATGGTGCCACCGGGGGTCTCGTAAACACCGCGGCATTTCATACCAACAAGACGGTTTTCAACGATATCGATAATACCGATACCGTTTGCGCCACCGATTTCATTGAGTTTAAGGATAATTTCCTTAGCCGTCATCTTTTTACCGTCAAGTGCTACAGGAATACCCTTTTCAAAATCAATTTCAACATAAGTAGGCTTATCGGGGGCTGCTATCGGAGATACGCCCATCTCAAGAAAACCGGGCTTTTCGTACATTGGCTCATTGCCGGTGTCTTCAAGGTCCATACCCTCGTGAGATAAATGCCAAAGGTTTTTATCCTTTGAATAGTTGGTTTCACGATTAATTTTAAGCGGTATATTGTGCGCCTCAGCATACTCAATTTCCTCTTCACGTGATTTTATGTCCCACTCACGCCAAGGAGCAATTATCGGCATATTGGGTGCAAAGTGCTTAATAGCAAGCTCAAAACGAACCTGGTCGTTACCCTTACCGGTACAGCCGTGGCAAATAGCATCGGCACCCTCTTTTATAGCAATTTCAACAAGCCCCTTAGCAATGCAAGGACGTGCGTGTGAAGTACCTAAAAGATAATCTTCATAAACTGCGCCCGCCTTCATTGTGGGGATTATGTATTCATCAACATATTCTTCGGTTAAATCAAGCACGTAAAGCTTTGATGCGCCCGTTTTAATTGCCTTCTCTTCCAAGCCCTCAAGTTCATCGGCCTGTCCTACATTACCAGACACAGCGATAACCTCGCAGTTGTTGTAATTTTCTTTAAGCCACGGGATGATAATTGATGTATCAAGACCTCCCGAATATGCTAAAACAACCTTTTTTATGTCTTCTTTTTTCATTTTTTAATGCCTCCTGAATATTTATGCATAATTTATCATCGAATACCTGCATATTATAGCCAATTTTCGCATATTTGTCAAGTGTTAAATAAATATTTATGCAACATATATGCATATTTATTGATTTTTTGCAAATATTGTGCATAATCAACAAAAGAAACGTTGTTTTTTTAAAACGAACGAAAACATTATAACACTATATAGTAATATATTCAAGTATAATTATATATAATTAATCAATTTGGTATTTTTGTTTTACGCCTGAACATACTAACAGTAGAAAGGTGGCAAAATAATGGTAGAACAAGATACTATACGATTACTCAGAGAATGTGATGCGGGGGTAAAAATGGGTGTTGCATCTATCGATGATGTACTACCGCACGTAAACTCCGCAAAATTAGAAAAATTACTAACCGACTGCAAGGAAGAACACGAAAAACTAAATACCGAAATTCAACAGCTTCTTGACAAATACCACGATGAAGGCAAAAATCCCAACCCAATTGCCAAAGGTATGTCGTGGATGAAAACGAATATGAAGCTCGGTATGGAAGAATCGGACAACACCATCGCCGATTTAATGACAGACGGCTGTAATATGGGTGTTAAATCACTTAATATGTATTTAAACAAATATGAAGCCGCAGATGAAGTTTCAAAAGATATCACAAAGCGTCTTATAAATCTTGAAGAAAAATTAGCGGTTGATATTAGAGGGTATCTATAAAAAAGAACAGGTTATACAACCTGTTCTTTTTTATTTTTAATTATGACGCATCTTTTAAATTTTGCTCCGATACGCTTTGTGCCATTTCAAGCATATTTTCGGCGAAGATGCCGTAGCCCTTGGTGGGCTCATCTATCAGCACGTGGGTTACCGCACCGATAAGTTTTCCATTTTGAATAATGGGACTGCCCGACATACCCTGCACTATGCCACCTGTTACTGAAAGCAAAGCATCATCGGTTATCTCAACAAGTAAATTTTGTGTTTTGGTGTTTGATTTAATTATTGTTACATTGCATTTATATTGTTTAGGTGCCACTCCATCAACAGTTGATAAAATATATGCTTCCCCGTTTTTTATCTCTTGTTTTAAAGCAACCTGCATTAATTCGCCCTTTAGACCGTTATTGCACTTTCCGTAGACACCCGCCGCGCAGTTAAGTGAAAAGGTTGCGTATTTTGTCGATGTTAACCGGCCGTGCAGCTCGCCCGGTGTTCCCTTTTGTGCTTTTGTATACGACACAATTTCGGCACCCACTATCTCGCCCGAGCTAATAGTCAGCACCTTGCCTGTATCACTATCGGTTACACTGTGCCCGAGTCCGCAAAGTACATTATTAAAGGGGCAATAAAAGGTTAGCGTGCCAATACCCGCCGAGCTATCGCGCACCCAAATACCCGCCTTATAAAGCCCTGTGCTTTTTGAAAGCGATGGTTTTAAAGTTATATTTTTAATTACATTATCTCGTTTTATTACAAAATGCATTTCGCGCCCGCCGGATGCTTCGATAAGCTGTGCAACATCTTCATTTGTATACACCTTTTTACCATCTATTGTTAAAATAAAATCGCCGATATTAAGTCCTGCGAGCTTTGCGGGTTTAACATACCCGTCTTTTGAATCGACATCACTTATATCAATAATTAAAACCCCATCGGTATAAATTTTCATACCAAACGGTAGCCCCAAAACCGATACGTACATATCATCAACCACTTCGACACTGGCCTTTTTTACCGGTATTACACCTAAAATTTTGAGCTCTACATCATATTTCGAGCCAACAGTATTATAAAGCTTGCTATCAACCGATAAATTATCACATCGGCTGACACTTAACGGAATACGGCAATTTATCTGCAACGGCGAATTGCTGATTACCTTATATTCTTGTTCCACCGCACCATCGGCAACGATTATTGCCGAAAAAATTATTACGGCAAACAGCATCAAAAAAACTGTCAAAATTTTGAAAATATTTGAAACAGATTTCAAAAAAATCCCCCCTTAAAAATCCGTTTACACATTTACTTTGTGCAAATTAAAATTTTTTATGAGGGTAAGTTTTTGTTAAAAAAATCGGAGCAAAATGCTCCGATTTTTTTAATTCATTTTCATAAATTCACAATTAACTAAAATAGTCTCATTCCCAATAACTTCTATATCTTTCCAAGGTATCACTATATCATTTTCCTTGCCGAAGATTCCCAAAAAGTGATTTTTGCCGAAAATCACGATAGATGTCAGTTGTCCCGTTTCGGTATCAAACTCAATATCAGAAACGTTACCCAAAATTCCACCGTTTTTTACACAAACCACCTGTTTATCTTTCAGTTCATCAATTCTGTAAATCATATAAATCACTCCCAGTAATTTATATGAGAATAACAATAAAAATTTTCAATTTTTAATTTTTTCAAGCGCAAATTTTTCAAGGCGGGACACCTGTGCTTGCGAGATACCTATTTCTTCAGATACCTCCATTTGTGTTTTACCTTTGATAAAACGAAGAGAAAGTATCTTTTTTTCGCGCTCACTTAGGTTTTTAATGGCTTCACGAAACGATATTTCCTCAAGCCAATTTCTATCATCGTTATTGTCGCCCACCTGGTCTAACACATAAATGGTATCGCCGCCGTCAGAATATATCGGCTCATAAAGAGATATCGGGTCAACCACGCTTTCAAGGGCTATAACAACATCACGAGATGGAATATCAAGCTCCTTTGCAATTTCGCTAACGGTCGGTTCTCTATTCAGTTTATTGGTAAGCTGCTCTTTAACCTGCATTGCTCTGTATGCAGTATCTTTTATGGAACGGCTAACACGAATTGAGTTGTTATCGCGCAAATATCTTCTGATTTCTCCGATAATCATCGGCACAGCATAGGTTGAAAACCTAACATTATGGCTATCATCAAAGTTATCTATTGCCTTAATTAAGCCGATACAGCCCACTTGAAAAAGGTCGTCTAAATTCTCGCCCCTACTTGTAAAACGCTGTATAACGCTCAAAATTAGCCGTAAATTACCGTTTATAAGTTGCTCCCTTGCACTTTTATTGCCCATCTTTGTTTCTTTTAAAAGGCGCGTTTTTTCACTCTCCTTTAGAACGGGCAGTTTTGATGTGTCAACCCCGCAAATCACAACCTTTGTTTTATACAAAAACAACACCTCCGTACAAATAAATTATTGCCTGAAATGTTGTTAATTAAACCAAAAAAATAAAGAGAGTTAAAACTCTCTTTATTGCTCCATTATACTTTTAAAATATTCAATTGCATCATCGCGCTCGGAATCAATCATTTGCATTTTGTTTTCGATTGATACATCACTTGAAACGATATTTAAAATTTGAGATTTTGCAACCTCAGTTCTACCTAAAATGAGATTAAGCAACTCTTTTAAATTATCTTTACCGGCAGTCCCCAGCAAATTACTGTGATAGGTCGCCGACATCACTATCTCACCAATGATTTTTGAGCCATACTCAATTTCGGGAGAAAGTTCAACTGCCTCTCTCTCAACCGTTTCGGCAACAACCTCATCGGTTACAACAGCTTCTTCAGCTTTTATCACGTCTTCCTCTTTTTTGTTGGCTAATTGTTCGGTTAAAAATTGTATTTTTTCTTTTAGAGCCACATTTTCTTCTGTTAAGCGGCGACAATTAAGATTTGCTATTTGAAGCTTATCAAACAGTTCTCTGTTTTGCTTTATTAAAAGCTTACTGTTCATCACTTTTCCTCCTAACAGAAATTTTATGTGCAATAAAAAACACCAAATTAATCAACAAGATGCCGCAAAGTATACCAGAAGCATCAAGTAAAACATCGCTTATTTGCCCGCTTCTTCCTTCAATAAACAGTTGATGAATCTCATCACTTATAGCATAAGCCAGAGAAATTGCAAACGCCACAAGGCAGTTAAATCGCTTTGTTTTGTTATCAAATGTAAGCGTACAACCGCACACCGAAAAACCAAGCGAAAAATACAACACAAAATGTGCCGCCTTGCGTACAAAGAACTGCAATGAGCTTATAAAATACAACTGATAATCTATCGGTTTGCTTTCAAAATCTTCAACAACAATCTTTGCTATAGTTTTTATAATCCTGCCACTACTTTGTGAGGAAACATTAGCCGTTTGCCCTGACATTACAAAAATATAAATCATCAAAGCTAAAGACAAGGCCATAAAGACGTAACGAAAAATCAGTTTAGTTCTCATTTCATATAATTTCGCGGATTTTTATAAGAACTGTTAACGCTAACTGCAAAATGTAAGTGATATCCCGCAGAAAAGCCCGTAGTACCTACATATCCGATTGTTTGACCTCTGGAATAATATTTATTAAGCTTCATACCCGAAACAACGCTCTTCATATGTCCGTAAATTGTAAGATATGAATTGCCTTTATATCTACCGTGAGATAAGCGCACGTGGTTACCAAAGCCGTTACCGCAACCGCAAGAATAGGTTTTGTAATAATTGTGAGTACAGTCATTAGTATATTTCGTTACCCAACCCGATGCCGCCGCAATAATAGGTTTGCCGCTAATATTACCACCGGCAATGTCCATACCATCATGTTTTCCTTTGTGTATCCAACAGTTACAGTTAAACTCGGATGAAACATAATAGTGTCCAGGTACCGGCCAAATGAACTTACCGTCAAACACGGCATCAACATCGCCGCCTTGAAGCAAAGAATTTAAGTATTCATTTTGCTCCTGCAAGGCTTTTTTCTGTGCTTCGGCAGAGTTTATATCTTTATTAATTTCACTGATAACGCCGTTAACCTCGGCAACCGAACTATCGAGTTCTTTTTTGTCAGACTTTAACTCTTTCATCAACTCATTTTGTTCTTTTTGACGCTGCTTATTGGTCTCGATTTCTTTATTAATAACGGCTATGGACTCGGTCAATTTTTCAATGAGCGATTTATCTTGTGAAGTGATACATTTAGTTAATTCCAAACGAATAAGAAAATCCGAAAAAGATTCAGCACCCATTATAACCTGCAAGGAATTGTTTGTGTTGCTGTTATATAGGGACCTAAGGCGTCTTTTGAACTGCTCCTTAGTGTCATAAATTTCTTGATTTGCTTCATTGATTTTTTTCTCACTCTTGGCAATTTCCGCTTTATAAGAAGCAATTAAATTATTGCATATATCGATTTTTTGTTGATAATTTCTTATTTGCGCATCCAAAAGTCTTTTAAGCTCTGTCTGTTTGCTTTTATCTTTTTTTGCAGCAGCAATTTGACTATTCAATTGCTGTTCTTTTTTCTTATTTTCTTCGAGCTGTTGTTTTGCATCACTAACAGCATCTGCCGATGCCGGAACAACGGCTACCGTAGAAAAGGTGGTAAACACAACTAAAAGTATAAGAAAAATCGACAAAACTCTTCTAAGGTTAATTTTCATAAAATCCTCCGTATTAGATTGCGGAAAACTCGCTGCCTTCCTTCTTTAAATATTTGCCAATCATAATTGCACTGCCGAATATACCCGCAAATACACCTATTGCCGCAAATACACCAAGCAGCATAAATGCCGCATCGGCAAACGGGATAACCTGATTTGCATCAAGTGAAGATATAATAGTTTCGGTGGCAACTCTATAACAGAAGTAAACAACGCCCTCGGCAATAACTGCCGAAATAAGACCGATTAAAACACCTTCAACAATAAATGGTATTCGAATAAATGCATCGGTCGCACCAACTGCCTTCATAATGCTGATTTGCAGTTTTCGGTTATACATAGTAACACGTATCGTGTTGGAAACGATTACAAGAGAAATAACAAGCAATATTGCAATTATCCAAACACCTGCAACACCAATACCATTTTTAATGGAATTGATTTTTTCAGCCATATCGCCTTGCGACTGGATGTTATTAACACCGCTTACTGTTTTAATTTTTGCAACCGTTGCGTTGAACACGCCCATATCTTCAAGATGAACACGGGCGCCGTCTGAAAGCGGATTTCCGTTTTCCTCATCAAGGAACTCAAAATATTCATCCTGTCCTTCAAGCATAGTTGATTTTACGGCCTCTAATGCATCTTCTTTAGAGATAAACTCAACACTTGCTACATTATCAAGTTTAGCGATTTCTTCGCAAACTGCTTTGGCTTCATCAACATTATGAATTAAATAATGTGAATCGGCAATTTTTTCGGGGTCGAATGTTTCGCCCTCTGCCAAAATCGGATCCGCATCACCATAAAGCACCGAATTTTTATCGTTAAAGTAAACCATAACAACGTTTTGTTGTTCAAGATTACCGATAATCTTATCCACATTCATGGAAATTAACAATGCAAGGCCTATTAAAACCATACAAGCGGTTAAAACGCCAACTGATGCAATGGTCATTAATCGGTTTACCCATATATTTTTGCAGCCCTCACCGGTAAGGTAACGAACACTATGTAATTTCATTATTCGAGACCTCCTGCGTTATCGGCTACGATTCTACCACCATCAAGCATAATTACACGGTGTCTAAAATCGCGCACAAGGTTATGGTCGTGCGTAACCATAAGTATTGTTGTGCCCTGGCGATTAATTGCACTGAGCAGTGAAACGATTTCGTAAGACATATTCGGGTCTACGTTACCGGTCGGCTCATCGGCAATAATCAAATCGGGGTTATTTACAAGTGCGCGTGCAAGACCTACTCGCTGCTGCTCACCGCCTGACAACTGATTAGGCATAGAGCGTGCCTTGTGGCCAAGTCCTACGAGACTTAAAACACGGGCAACTTCTTTTCGAATCTTTTTCTTGGGTTCGCCTACAACGTGCATAGCAAACGCAACGTTATCGAAAACATTCATTGTCGGTATCAAGCGGAAATCTTGAAACACAATACCCATTGTGCGGCGCAGTTTCGGCACCTGTTTTCTACGCATTTTTGTGAGATTAAAATTATTAACGATTATAGTACCCGTGTTTGCTTTTTCTTCGCGCATAATAAGCTTCATAAAGGTACTTTTACCGGCACCTGAGGAGCCAACAACAAACACAAATTCGCCGCGGTTAATTTTGATATTAACATCGCTCAACGCGTGGGTGTCGTTTGTGTAGTTTTTAGAAACGCCGTTAAATTCAATTATCGGCTTTTCTTGATTTTGCATTTCAAAATCCATTGGTAGTTATCCTACTTTCAAAAATTAGTATTTAATCGGATTAGCTTTTAGGTATTTATTTACCATAAGTGCAATTTTGAAGATAATTGCGTGGTCAAACTCCCGAAGGTCAAGACCTGTGATTTTTTTTATTTTTTCCAAACGGTAAACCAAAGTGTTTCTATGAACAAAAAGTTTTCTTGATGTTTCGGAAACATTTAGGTTATTCTCAAAGAATTTTTGAATTGTAAATAAGGTTTCTCTATCAAGACTTTCAATAGAGCCGCGCTTAAACACTTCTCTTAAATAGGTCTCGCAAAGGGTTGTTGGCAACTGATAAATAAGACGTGCAATACCTAAATTATCGTGGCTGATAATAGTTCTATCATTATCAAAAACCTTACCAACCTCAAGCGCTGCCTGTGCTTCTTTAAAGGATTTTGCCAAATCACGCAAATTCTCAACCGTAGATCCAATACCGATAACTACATGACAATAGAACTCACCCGAAAGAGTATCGGCAATGGAAGAGGCAAGATTTTCAATATCCTTAGAAGAAATATTATTCTTAACCTCTTTAACTAAGGCTACATCGGTTTCGTTAATGCTAATTACGAAATCTTTATTTTTATCGGGGAAAAGGTTTTGTACAACATCAAAAACCGAAACGTCATTATCATCAAGCAAGCGAATGAATATAACACTACGTGAAACATCGCTATCAAAACAAAGCTCGCGCGCTTTTAGATAAATATCGCCGGGTAAAATATTATCGAGAATGATATTTTTTATAAAATTCTTTCTATCATATTTCTCATCATAATAAAATTTAATATTTGTAAGCGAGATAGTTAAAATTGAGCAATACTTGTCCGCCATAGCATCGTTGCCTGCAACAAACACATAATAATCGCCAACCTCATTTGAGCCAATCGCTTTAACTGTGCAATCATTGATTACAACCGCATCATTACCAATATCATCCTTGAGAGCGGTATCGGCGAATGTCTCACCTATTTTTTCTAACTCACTACATGCAATAATTGTGAAATTACCATCCAAAACGCCAATAGTTTTATCAACGGCGCCACGCATTTGATTGATTACACTTTGAAATAATCTGTTTGCCAAAATAAACTCCTCCTCGTTTTGCGAGCAATAATAACCCAAAATATAATTTATGTATATATTGTACACTTTTTTTGGACATTTTTCAAGGGTTATTAACAAAAAAGTTACAAATTAATTACAAAAAAAGCCACCCGTAAAAACGGGTGGCAAAAGTAACCAAATTAGTTGGTAATTGTAAGCTCTGTATCCTTATCAAAGATGTGGATATTTTCAGCCTCAATAGCGATTTTAATTCTATCGCCCGGACGAGCAGTGCTGGAAGGAGCAACACGAGCGTTAATGTCCTGACCTTCAGAATTCATATAGAGATATGTTTCAGCACCCATAAGCTCGGTAACTTCAACATTTGCCTCTACAATGCTATCGGGGTTAGCTTCAATGATTTCGGGTTCATTGTGAACATGCTCAGGACGAATACCCATAATAACATCCTTACCAACATACTCTTTCAAGCAGTCGTTAGCATTTTTAGATGCGGGCAATTTAATCTTAAACTTAACACCTGCGCGTGTTTTTGTATCTTCAGAACCATACTCAAGATAGTAATCATCGCCTTCATTTAAGAGTTTACACTCAATGAAGTTCATCTGCGGAGAGCCGATAAAGCCGGCAACGAAGAGGTTGCAGGGTTTAAGATAGAGATGCTGAGGAGTATCAACCTGCTGGATGAAACCATTTTTCATAACAACGATACGAGTACCCATTGTCATAGCCTCGGTCTGGTCATGAGTAACATAAATAAATGTTGTACCAAGGCGCTGATGGAGTTTAGAAATCTCGGTACGCATCTGTGCACGAAGCTTAGCATCCAAGTTGGAAAGCGGTTCGTCAAGTAAGAAAACCTTAGGCTCACGAACGATAGCACGACCAAGTGCCACACGCTGACGCTGACCACCTGATAATGCCTTCGGCTTACGCTCTAAGAGATGTTCAATATCAAGGATGCGAGCAGCTTCTTCAACACGACGCTTAATTTCATCCTTAGAAACCTTACGTAATTTAAGACCGAATGCCATATTGTCAAAAACGGTCATATGAGGATAAAGTGCATAGTTCTGGAAAACCATTGCAATATCTCTATCCTTGGGCGCTACATCGTTTACAAGGCGGTCGCCAATGTAAACTTCACCTTCAGAAATTTCTTCAAGACCGGCAACCATACGAAGAGTTGTAGATTTACCGCAACCTGAAGGACCTACAAGGATAATAAACTCTTTATCCTTGATTTCGAGATTAAAGTCAGATACCGCTACAACGCCACCGGGATATTTTTTGTAAACGTTGCGAAGTGATAAACTTGCCATATAAATAAACCTCCTAATGATTTTACATTTTTAAACATAGATATTATACCAACTATTTCCCCAAAAAACTATTCTTAAAATACCCAACGTTACCAAAAAATATTTGTCTATAATAAACAAAATACTTTAAAATCGTTAATTTTATGGGAAAAATGTACATATTTCCTTATCAAAAAGCTCAACACATTCACCCGGTAATAAATTCTCAGGTAAAGTAATTTTTCCTATTCTTTCGCGGTGCAATGCGTTAACACCGAGTCCGACAACACCGAGCATACGCTTAATTTGATGGTACTTGCCCTCGGTAAGAACTATGCGTACTTTATTATCTTTAAGTATCTCGGCTTTGGCACTTTTACACACTGTGCCATCCGCCAACACAATGCCTTCTTTAAACCTTTGCGGCAAATCCTTGGGTGGCACATCATCAACAGTTGCAATATAAGATTTTTCAATATTTGATTTTGGCGAAATAACCTTATGTGCAAACTCGCCATCATTTGTGAGCAGCAAAATACCAGTTGTATCCTTGTCCAAACGGCCTACAGGAAAAAGTGAAAAATGTTTATATTCTTCACCCACTAAATCGACAACCGTTTTACGAGATTTATCGTTGCAAGCCGATAAAATACCCGCAGGCTTGTTCATAATTAAATACACATACTTTTTATACTCTATCTTTTGAGAATTTACGGTAATTTCTGAATTTGCAGCAGAAATGTGTATATCATAATCTTTTGCAGCAACACCGTCTACAGTAACTTTACCGGCTTTAACAAGCTTTTTTATTTCACTGCGGCTGTATTTTGTGTTAACTGACAAAAATTTATCAAGCCGTACCGTTTTCATATTTTCCTCCAAAATTTTAAACTAACGCAAGGGTAACATTTCGCCACCAAGTCGTGCTGCTGATACATCTCCTCCTATCAGCAGTCCATCACAAATAATAATATTAACAAACATTTCATCAGCCGTACCGGAAAGTTTGTACTTATAGATTACAACATCATACCCCGAATAATTTAAAAGATTATACCCTGCTTTTTGTTGCAATTTGTTATATTCCGTGTAAACATCGCTAAAGGTTTTCGGTATAGTTATTTCTTTTACCTCAACCGCATCGGGAATTACATCATATCCCAAAGAATTAATCACATTAACCCTATCTTCATTAGTTAATATTTTTTTGTCAATTTTAGAGCCTAAATTCACAAATTCCAGCGAAACGAGCAGCACCGCCGCAAGTATCAAAAAAACCGCCAAAGCCGCCCTACTTTTAACGCTCACACAAAAAAAATTCAAACAAATCACTCCACGCTAATATATATGCGTGGAGCCATTTAAAAATACTATATAATAAGACAAACCGCTGACGCCGAAATGCCCTTTCCTTCTCCTGTAAAGCCCAGTCCTTCTTCGGTTGTTGCCTTAACATTCACGCAACCGATATCTATTCCGCAGTCATCCGCAATGTTTTTTCGCATTTCATTGATATATGGCGCCATTTTAGGCTTTTGAGCTATAATGGTAGCATCAATATTGCCGATTTTATAACCGTTTTCGCTCAACAATTTAACAACATTTCTTAATAAAATACGGCTATCAATACCCTTAAAATCATCAGAATTATCAGGGAAATGTTTGCCGATATCTCCAAGGGCTGCAGCACCGAGCAAAGCATCACAAACAGCATGCAACAGCACATCCGCATCAGAGTGCCCGAGCAAACCGAGTTCATACGGAATATCGACTCCACCGATTATAAGTTTTCTTTCCCTTGCAAGCTTATGAACATCGTAACCGCTACCTATACGCATTGTACTATTCCCCTCTTTCAAGATACTGTTCAGCGATGATAATATCATCGGGTGTTGTGATTTTAATGTTTTTATAGTCCCCTTCGACCATTTTAACCGACAAACCCGCTGCTTCTAAAACCGATGCATCGTCAGTAAACAGCGATACATCCGTATTTTCCATGGCTGCACGGTATTTCTTTACGTTAACGCCCTGTGGTGTTTGCACACTATACAAATTTTCTCGAGCCACAGTTTTTATCACAAAACCTTTTTCATCAACCTTTTTAATTGTATCTTTAATCTTTACGGCGGGGATTACACCGTCCGCCTCAATCAGCGCCGCACACACGCGAGAGATAACTGCATTGCTAACAAGCGGGCGTGCCCCATCGTGAATAAGAACATATTCTTCGGCACCTAACTGCTCAAGTCCGTTTCTAACCGAATCTTGCCTTGTTTTACCGCCCGTAACAATATCTGATAATTTATTTATCATATATTTATCTTTTAAAAGCTGAATTTCATTTACAAACTCCTCTTTTGTTACAAGAATTATCCTTGAAATTTCAGGAGAGTTTTCAAAAGCTGATAAGGTATGAACAATGGCAGGAACACCGCACAAAGTAGCAAACTGTTTTGATATACCGCCCATACGCACAGAAGAACCTGCAGCAACAATTATTGCGGGGAATTTACCCGTGTTATTCAAATTCTCGGTTGCAAAATCAAGTTTATATTCAAGTTTCGGCATAATTACACCGCCCCACTAAAAATTAAGCCACACCCTACAAAAGTAAAGTGTGGCCGTAAGTTAAAAATTAGTCTTCAACAACGCAATCGTCGCAGTCGCAATCATCGCAGTCGCAATCATCGCAGTCGCAATTGCAGTCAAATTCAAATTCAAGGTCTGTTCCGCAGTTCGGACAGTCAACGCGGCCATCCAGAAGCATATCTTCATCAAGGTAAATTTTATCGCCGCATTCAGGGCATACTACCTCATAAACCTCATCGTCATCCTCATATTCATCATCGTCATACTCATCATCATCTTCATAAATAATGGTTTCAACATCTGATAAATCTTCATCAACTGCATCAAGCTGCTCTGCTAACTCAACTTGAGCCTCGTCAAGAGCATCAATTTCATCACACATATCGCCTAAAACATCAATAATAGCTGAAAGAATCTTTCCTTCCTTAGAATCGGTATCTAATTCCATACCTTCAGCAAGACCTTTAATATATGCTACTTTTTCAGAAATAGTCATAACAGTAACTCCTTAAAAATATTATGCGCGCTCCATATATTCGCCTGTACGGGTGTCAATACGAATCATATCGCCTTCGTTGATAAATAACGGAACACGGATTTCAGCACCTGTTTCGAGTGTAGCGGGCTTCATAGCATTGGTGGCTGTATCACCCTTAAATCCGGGGTCAGTTTTAGTAATTTCAAGCTCAACAAATGTAGGCGGTTCTACACCGAATATTTTGCCCTTATAGGACAAAATCTTACATACCATATTTTCCTTAACAAACTTAAAGTTATCGCCAAGCTCCGATGCGTTAACGGGCACTAATTCATAAGACTCGGGGTCCATAAAGTAGTAAAGACCGTCATCGTTGTAAGAATATTCCATATCCTTTCTCTCAACGAAAGCTGTCGGGAATTTATCATTGGGGTTGAAGGTTTTTTCAACCACAGAACCGGCAATTACGTTTCTGATTTTAGTACGAACGAAAGCGGCACCTTTACCGGGTTTTACGTGTTGGAACTCAATAATCTGATACACGTTGCCCTCCATCTCAAAGGTAACACCGTTTCTAAAATCGCCTGCAGTAATCATATTTATTCCTCCATGAAAAAAATCTACATATAGTAGTATAAAGCCAAATTAACCTATTGTCAAGGTAAATGTTGTTAAATAAGGTCGCGCATAGCATTTACTGCTAAAAGATAACTATTAACGCCAAAGCCAGAAATACTGCCAACGCATACAGGACCTATTACCGATACCTTGCGGAAGTCCTCGCGTGCATCAACATTTGATAAATGCACCTCGATAAACGGCTTGTCTACCGCAGCTATTGCATCACGCACGGCATAGCTATAGTGAGTAAGTGCCCCTGCGTTGATAATGCAGCCGTCATACTCTTTATAAACGCTGTGAATTTTATCAATTAACTCGCCTTCACAGTTGGTTTGAAAAAACTCGCAATTAATTTTCATACCTGCGGCATAGCTGTATACCGTACTATTTATGCTCTCAAGATTTTTGTTGCCGTATACGGCGGGTTCACGCACGCCAACCATATTAAGATTAGGTCCGTTTAAAACTAAAATCTTACCTGTTTTCATTATTTGTCAACTCCGTATAATAGTTTTTCATAATTGTGGCATCCTCGGCTTGTGTGCCGTCAGATTCACAAATAAATGTTGGGCTGCATCCGCGTTTTGCAGTAATTTCAAGCACGGGTTCAAAGTTAGGGCCAAAAAGCTCATCCTCAAAGGTAAGATGCTTTTTCTCGCCGCCTGTAGTATATTCTATTTTCGAAAAATGCGAGTGAAATTCTTTAAGGCGAGAAGCACCCAAACGATTTTCAATTTGGTCAAATATATCTTCAAAATCCTTGTAGGTTTTGAGTGAGCCCAGCGTTCTTGCATTAAGATGCCCAAAATCAATACACGGCAGCAAACGTTCATCCAACTCACATAGAGTTAAAACCTCGTTCAAATCTCCAAGCTGATTGATTTTACCCATCGTTTCGGGACAAATTCGTATGTTTGAGAGTCCCTCATCATCAAGCGCTTTAATTGCAAGCCGCATTGTATCAACTGCAAGTTCCAAAGCGTGTTCGCGCGAAATCTTACCGCACGAGCCCGTGTGTACAACTATACGGTTGCCGCCCATCGCATTTACGGCTCTTGCCGAGCTTAAAATATAGTTTATGGAATTAAGCCGCTTTTCTTCATCAACAGAGGACATAGATATATAATATGGTGCGTGAAGCGACACTGCAATGCCCGCATTTTTCATTGCAAGACCAAACTGCGCGGCCTTATCAAGTCCTATATTTACGCCCCTGCCGCACTGGTATTCAAATGCGGTCAGTCCGAATTTTGCAAGATACTCGGGCACTTGTAAGCTGTGCTTATATCCCATTTCGGTAAAGCTTACCGAGTTTCCCGCAGGTCCGAATAATGCTGACATTAATTACACCTCAAATTTATAATGCTTGTACAATTTTTTCTCGAAATATCTACGAACCCTAAAGCTCCACATTTCTTCGGGCTTTATCGGGTTTAGAATTATTGTTTTAACACCCGCTAAATGTCCACCCAAGGAATCGGTAAAAAGCTGGTCGCCCACAATCGCCGTATTTTTAAGTTTTATACCCATTTTGCGCGCGGTTTTCCAATAACCAAAGGGTAACGGTTTTAGTCCTACCGAAAAATAATCGAGATTCAATTTATTAGCAAAGGGTCCTACCCTTTTTTCCTTTGAATTTGAGAGAATCATTAACCTTATGCCGTTTTCTTGCATATTATCAAGCCACTCACGAAGCCCCTCAACCAACACCTCACCGTGATGGGTAGACAAAGTATTATCAACATCGAGTATTAATCCCTCAATCCCATTATCGCGTAGCAGCGATAAATCAATATCAGTTATGCGGTTAAGTTTAATATGCGGTTTTAACAACATAATATCTCTCCAAAAAGAAAAGCGGTTGATAAACAACCGCTTTTTTGCTGAAATTTTAGCTTAGCGGAACTTGCGCTTACGTGCTGCTTCCGACTTCTTTTTACGTTTTACAGAGGGCTTTTCGTAATGTTCTCTTTTACGAACTTCCTGTATTACTCCGTCTTTTGCTGTTTGTCTTTTAAAACGTCTAAGAGCATTATCCAGCGATTCGTTTTCCTTAATACGAACCTGACTCATATGTTTCCCTCCCTTAGCAACTTCATAATATAAACACTAAGTAAAGGTATTATACATTATTAACACAATGCTTGTCAAGTATTATTTAAAAATAAAGAAGCCGATATGCAAAAGCATATCGGCAAAACTATTAATTAATCAGCAAAGCCAGATTCAACAAGCTTGATAAGTGCATCGAGAGCTTCTGCCTCGTCAACACCATCAACGATAATCTTAATTTCGGTATCGCCTACAATACCAAGTGATAAAACACCAAGAAGACTTTTGGCGTTTACGCGGCGCTCGTCTTTTTCTACCCAAATAGATGACTTAAATTCATTTGCTTTTTGAATAAAGAAAGTAGCAGGACGGGCGTGTAAGCCGATTTGATTTTGAACAACAACTTCTTTAACAACCATATTTACAGTCTCCTTAAAAAGTGTGAATTTATACTTTGTGTATATTACAAATTATACTTTTTTTGCTTTTTGTGTCAATATTTTCAATACAAGTTCTATGTTTTACACCAAAGCGGCACAAAATCAAGTGGCGATATTTGTCTAAAATGACTATAATTTGATAATAAATCTTACTAAAAACACTATATATCGTGTTTAGCGGATTTTAGGGACTCAAGATATTTTAATTCTTTTTTGCTAAGCTCGGCCGACTCTAAAATATCGGGGCGGCGGTCGAGTGTAATCTCAATAGACTTTTCTCGGCGCCATTTTTCGATATTAGCGTGGTGCCCCGACAGTAACACCTCGGGCACTTCCCTACCGTTCCAAACAGCAGGCTTTGTATACTGCGGATATTCGAGCAGACCCGAAAAATGACTTTCTTCGGTAAAGCATATATCATCCGATAAAACACCGGGAAGCATACGGCAAACTGCATCAGCAACGACCAATGCGGGTAATTCTCCACCTGTTAGCACATAATCGCCTATAGAAATTTCTTCATCAACAATTTCCTCGATTACCCGCTCATCAATACCCTCGTAATGTCCGCACAACAAAACAAGATGTTCACAGTTTGATAGTTCAATAGCCTTTTTTTGCGTAAAGGTTGCGCCTTTTGGGGACAAATAAACAAGGTGCGGTTTTTTATCGCCGACAACACTTTTATAGGCATTATAAATCGGCTCAGCCGCCATTACCATACCCATACCGCCACCGTAAGGTGTGTCATCAACCTTATTGTGCTTATTATTCGCAAAATCGCGAATATTTATACACTCTATATCAACTTTATCGCTTTTTACTGCGCGCCCGATTATGCTTTCATTAACAAAAGCATTACACATCTCGGGGAAAAGCGTTAAAATGCTAATCTTCATCATCAAAAATTCCCTTCATGGGTGTTATAAAAATTTCGCCTTTTTCTATATCAACCTTATTCACAATATCATCAATTACGGGAATAAGATATTCGCCCGTATCATTTACAATATGCCAAACATCATTGGCACCCGTTTGTGAAACATCGCCTATTACACCGAGCAAATCGCCATTTTGGGTGTTATAAACCTTGCAGTCGATAATATCTTGAATAAAGTAACTGCCCTCTTCAATCTTTGCATCGTTCCGATTGATATAAATTACTTTTTCCCTATACTTTTCGGCATCGGCCACAGTGTCTATGCCTTTAAATTTAGCAATAAACACATTTCCGTTTGGTGCGATGCGCTCTTTTTCGAGTTTTTCGGCACCCTTATCATCAAGATAAAAATATTTAATTTTGGTTAAAAATTTAATATCATCACACCACGGCTGTATGCGCACCATACCGCGTATACCGTGTGTGCCCGTAATTTTTCCTGTTTCTAAAAACTGTTTTTTCATACTTTTCCACTCAATAATATTAATACCCCCAAAATGCTTTGGGGGTATTTAATATGCGTAAATTAATCAATTTCCACTGCTATTTTCATATTATTTTTGTTAGCAGCAGCACGCATTACTACACGAATTGCCTTGGCAATTCTGCCTTGTTTGCCGATAACGCGACCCATATCTGCTTCGGCAACGTGAAGGTGGTAAACTACAACACCCTCTTCGTTGGGCTCGTCAGCAGTTGCGGTAACAGCGTCCGGATTTTCAACAAGTCCGGCGGCAATTGAAACTAAAAGTTCTTCCATAAAAAACCTCCGACTAAGAATTAAAGCACACCGTTTTTCTTGAGAATAGCTTTAACGGTATCGGTGGGCTGAGCGCCGTTAGCAATCCATTTCTTTGCTTTATCAGCATCAATGCTAACTACAGCGGGATCCTTAGTTGTATCATAGTAGCCGATTTCTTCGATGAAACGACCGTCACGCGGGAATCTCGAATCAGCAACAACTACACGGTAAAAAGGAGCTTTTTTAGCACCCATACGACGAAGTCTGATTTTAACTGCCATTATAAAACACCTCCAAAATTTAATGTATATTTAAAAAAGAAAACTCTTTTAAAAACCAAAGCCACCCGGCATTCCGCCAAATTTTCCTAACTTGCGCTTTCCCTTAGGGGATGAAAACTGCTTGAACATTTTTTTCATCTGCTCATACTGGCGCATAAGCTTGTTAACCTCTTCAACGCTCGTACCCGAGCCCGCGGCAATTCTACGGCGGCGCGAAGCGTTTAATATATCGGGCTTGGCGCGTTCTTTTGCCGTCATTGAAGTAATAATAGCCTCGGTGCGAAGAAGCGCTCTCTCATCAATATCAGCATCTCTCACTTGCCGTTCCATTCCGGGCATCATTGAAAGGATGCTCTTAACCGAGCCCATTTTTTTAATCTGCTTAAACTGGTCAAGCAAATCGTTCATATCAAATTTATTTTCTTGAAGTCGCCTTGCGGTTTCTTCGGCCTTTTTCTCATCAATTTCGCTTTCAACCTTTTCGATCAACGACAGCATATCGCCCATACCAAGTATGCGAGATGCCATACGGTCGGGATGGAATTCATCAAGGTCATCCATCTTTTCTCCGACACCCGCAAACATAATTGGTTTGCCTGTAACGGCTCTTACCGACAGTGCGGCACCGCCACGTGTATCGCCATCAAGTTTAGTTAAAATAACACCGTCAATTTCGAGCTGCTCGTTAAATGCCTTGGCAATGTTTACCGAGTCTTGACCGACCATTGAGTCGATAACAAGCAAAATGTTATTAACGTCAACCGTTTTGGTTATTCTCTCAAGCTCGGCCATAAGTTCTTCATCAATATGAAGGCGGCCTGCCGTATCAAGAATCACAAAATCGTGGCCATAATCTCTTGCCATCTTAACGGCTTCAAGTGCCGTTTTTTCGGGGGCTTGTTTGCCCTTTTCAAAAACGGGAACGTTTACGCTCTCGCCTACAACCTTTAACTGCTCTATTGCGGCGGGCCTATAAATATCACAAGCAACAAGCAAGGGTCTGTGTCCCTGTGCCTTTAAAAACTTTGCAAGCTTACCCGAGTGCGTAGTTTTACCCGAACCTTGCAAACCGCACATCATAATAATGGTTGGTATTTTTGACGCTGTTTTAAGGCGTACCTGTTCCCCACCCATTAAGGCGGTTAACTCATCCCTAACAATTTTTACAACCATTTGGGCGGCGGTTAGACTTTCCATAATGTTTGCACCGATGCATTTTTCGGCAACACTGTTAGTAAAGTCTTTTGCAACCTTATAGTTTACATCGGCTTCAAGCAATGCTAAGCGTACTTCTCGCATAGCTTCTTTTACATCAGCCTCGGTTAATTTACCGCGCGAGCGCAAGCGCTTGAATACTGCCGAAAGTTTATCAGACAAATTATCAAATGCCATAAAACACTTTCCTTAAAAATTAAAAATTATCAATTAAATCAAACAGTTTGGGGAGTTCTTCCGGATTTTCCTTTGCTTTTTCACACAACGCTTTGAGCTGAACGGTTTTTGCATGCAAGCCGAGCTTTGCCTCATATTCCAAAAGCTGTTGCTCGGTGCGTTTCACAAAATCTCTAACACCCTGCCTTGTTATTCCTAAATTTTCGGCAACCTCCGCCAAAGAAAAATCTTCATTATAATAATAATCAAAAATTTCGCGTTGTTTATCACTTAAACACTCGCCGTAGCAATCAAACAACAGAGAAATATTCAAATCTTTCATAATGCACCTCTGCTGCAAAGTAAATTACTTTACAGCGGTTATTATATCAACAAAATATGGCTTTGTCAAGTTTTTTCTTGAAATATATATTTAGGTATTTTATAATATAAATAAGTTTTAAATTTTTGGGGTAAAAACGATGATTATAAAAAGATTTATTGCCATAATTTTGGTTTTAATATTATCACTTACCTGTGTCGGTTGCTCCGATTCAGGTTCTTCTTCGATTATTTATTTTGGTGTAAACGAACCGCCAAAAACCATCGACCCGCAAAGTGCGGGTAGTGTTACTGAGCTTATGCTCGTTAAAAACCTATACGAAGGATTAATGAGAAAAGATATAGAAGGAAATATTGTTAACGGCGTTATCGAAAATTACAGTAAACAAGGCGACACCTATACATTTACTATTAAAAATAATGCCGTATGGAACGATGGTACTCCCCTTACCGCAAGCGATTTTAAATTTGGTATTTCTCGCGCACTTGACCCCAAAACACATTCTCCTAATGCCGACTGCCTTTACTGCATAAAAAATGCCAAAGACATTCACAGTGGCAAAATGAATGCCACAAATCTTGGAGTAACGGTTATTAATGAACACACCTTAAAAATCGAAGCCGAAGCGGGAGCCGATATTTTATACGCGTTAACCACCGCTCCCGCCATGCCGTGCAACGAAGATTTTTTTGAAAAATCGGTTGGAAAATACGGTATGTCTTTTGACACCGTGCTATGCAACGGCTCATACAAAATGCGCAAATGGGCAACCGAAGACTTTGCAATGAGAATAATCAAAAACACAAATTACACAGGTGATTTTGTAGCAAAAAATGCCGCTGTATATTTTTCAAAAAACAAAGACTATACAAACCTTGAATGTCTTGAAAAAAACTATGTAGATTTAGCTGAAATACCCACTACCGATTATGTCAAAGCAAAAGATAAGGGTTATAAGCTCACAACGTTAAACAACAAAATTCTCATTATCGGACTTGGTCCCTCATACACCAAATCAATGCGAAACGCACTTTTTGGTAGTTTGATAGCCAAAGAAGATTTTAGCGGTTTTAATTCTTCTTACAAGTATGCAAACACTCTATTCCCCGAATTTTTCGGTTTTGGGGACTTAAAAGACATAAATATTTACAATCCTCAAAGTGCCAAAACGCTCTATAACGTAGAGATTAAAAAATTTGATAACGCCGCCTTCCCTACCGATACTATTTACTTTTATGGAGACAGCGATACATCCGATATAGTTAAGTGCATTGCGGGACACTGGCAACAAAACCTCGGCACCTACATAAATATTGCCGCAGCAGAAAGCAACGGTATTGCAAAAAGCTATGCTGAGAACGGCTACGGCATCGGTGTATACTTTGTGGAGATAAACGAAAAGAATACTAACCAATATCTCGAGAATTTTTCTTTTCCTGCAACACTTAAAAACGATAATAATAATTTACAAAATTACATTTTTGGCAACTCATATAAAATACCGATAAGCTTTTTTGGTAGTTGCTTTGCCTATACTGACGAATTGCAAAATCTTCAAATTGATTCTATCGGCGGCAGTATTGATTTTAGTTACATTATAAAAGAATAAGCAGGCCGCATTTTGCGACCCGCCCTTGTTATCCTAATCTTTCCATTATTATATGTGCGGCCTTATAAACATCTCCACCGCCCATAGTTATTACAAGCTCATCGGCACCCGTTGTGCCAATAACCACATCTGCAACATCGGCAAAGGTTTCGGCAATAACGGCATTTGGAAGCTTCTCGGCAATTTTTTCGGATGAAATACCGTAAGTATTTATCTCTCTTGAGCCCATTATCGGCATTAAAACCACCTTATCGGCAATTTTTAATGCATCAACAAATTCATCAAACAAAAGCGCTGTACGGGAGAAAGTGAACGGTTGGAAAACAACTGTTACCTTTTTATAATCAAGCGATTTTGCCGCAGTTAGAGTTGCCTTGATTTCGGTTGGATGATGCGCATAATCATCAACCAACACAAAGCCGTTATATTCTCCCAAAAACTCAAAACGGCGGCCGGCACCTGTAAATTTTTCAAGTGCGGTTTTGATTCCGTTAGCACTAACGCCGTGCAAGTCGGCAACAGCAACCGCCGCCAAAGCGTTCATAACATTGTGGTAGCCGGGAATATGCATCTCAATATCGGTAATTTTTTTGCCGTTTTTCATGGCCGTAAATTTATAACCGAATTTTGACGGCACAATGTTCTCGGCATAATACATATTGTTTTTATTAAGGCCAAATGTAATAATACTTGCATCAATTCCGTCAGCAGCCTTTAGGACAAGCGCATCATCGCCATTGATAACCGCTGTTTTGGACATAGAAATAAATTTTCTGAATGATGCCACAAGATTATCCATAGTTTTAAAATAATCAAGATGGTCATTATCAATATTAAGCAGCACCGAAATATCGGGCGACATTTGCAAAAATGTGTCTACGAACTCACACGCCTCGCAAACCATATTTTCACTCTTACCCGCTATACCGTTTGAATTAATAAGCGGCAGCTTGCCACCGATAACGGCGGTTGGGTCTAAATCGTTTAAAATAAATATTTGCGAAATCATTGATGTTGTAGATGTTTTTCCGTGCGTGCCGCACACACCTATAACATTATCGAAATAGCGAGTTAATGCACCAAGCATATGTGAGCGTTCCATTGTGGGAATTCCGTTTTCGGCGGCATATACAAGCTCGGGGTTATCCTTTGAAATAGCGGCCGAATAAACAACTAATTCCGCACCCTTTACGTTTTCGCCGTTATGACCCATAAAAACCTTGATTCCAAGATTTTGCACGCGCTTTAACGGGTCGCTTATATTGTTATCAGAGCCTGTGATTTCATAACCCTTGCTATGAAGTATTTCGGCAAGCGGGCACATACCCGAACCGCCGATGCCTATCATATGCACGCGTTTAACACGGCTGATAATTTTATCTTCTTCTCTTAACTGTTTCATAAAAGGAACTCCTAATTGAATTTTCATATCTATTATATTGCAAATAAAGGAAAAAATAAACAATTATTTTTAAAGGAGGTCAAAAATGTTTGCTCTGCCTAAATTTATACACGAAATTTTAGACACACTGCATACCGCGGGCTATGAAGCTTATGTTGTAGGCGGCGCGGTGCGTGATATGCTTTTGGGCAACACACCGAGCGATTTTGATATAACCACCTCCTGCCCTCCTTTTATTACGGCAACACTTTTTGATAAGACCATTAACACCGGCATTAAACACGGCACCGTTACGGTAGTGAGTGGTGGAAAGTGTGTTGAAGTAACTACTTATCGGCGCGATTTGTCCTACACAGACCACCGCAAACCCGATGAGGTTGATTTTATATCAAATCTTTTTGAAGATTTAAAACGCCGAGATTTTACAATTAACGCTATGGCACTTTCTTCAAGCGGAGAATTAATTGACTCATTTAACGGACAAAATGATTTAAGCAAAAAAACAGTCCGTGCCGTAGGCAACCCCAATAAACGTTTTTCCGAAGATGCTCTACGTATTTTGCGTGCATTTAGGTTTAGCGCACGGCTTAATTTTGAAATTGAAGAAGACACCTTTAATGCCGCAATTAACACGGCATCACTGCTTAAAAGCATAAGTAGAGAAAGAATTTTTGCCGAGCTTAAACAAATTATTTTAAGCGACCATCCCGAAAAAGCCGAACCACTCATAAACTGTGGCGGTTTAGCGCATTTGGGCATTACAAAAGCCCACGACTTAAACAAATTAAGCGTTTTGCCAAAAAACATAAAAATTCGATTTTTTGCATTTTGCGAGCAGTGCGAATGCTCCCCCACCGATGTTTGCCGTAATTTAAAAACCGATAACGAATTATTAAATTACTGCCTCGATATGCAAAAGCTTTTAAAAGAAAATTTGAGTTTTGATGATATAGGCATCAAAAAAGCCTTGAATTTGGCGGCAGAGCAGGTTTTGAAGGACTGCACCCTCTTGCCGAGTTTTAATAATAATGAAAGCCGCGAAGAAATTTTAAATAATATTGATAAAATTATTAAAAGCGGCGAGCCATACAAATTACAACACCTAAAAATCAGCGGTGAAGATATTATTTCACTGTCGGTTAGCGGAAAAGAGGTCGGCAAGGTTTTAAACTATTTGCTAAATAAAGTTATCGAAAAACCGCAAGATAACGAAAAAAGCCGCCTTACCGAAATGGCAAAAGATTTCATAAATCGCAATGCACAATAAACAAATAGCGCCATAAAATGTATTAAAGCATTTTATGGCGTTATTATTTTGGAGAGATATTATGAAAATTCTTTTGGTTTGCGGCGATAAACGTCAGCTAATTATTAAAAACAACCTTGAAAAGCACGGATACACGGTGCGGCATATTTGCTATACTTCAGATTTAAACACCGATTTTTCGGAATATGATAGCATTATTTTCCCACTGCCAACCACCCGCGATGGTGTTTTTGTTACCAACACACTAACCGATGATAAAATAAAAATTAGTGATATAACCTGTCGCATTACAAACCAAAAAATATTTTGCGGAAATTATAGTTTTGAGGGTTATAGCTTTACCGATTATGGCAAAGATGAAGCAACCGCTATTTTAAACGCAGTGCCGACAGCCGAAGGTGCTATAGCAATTGCCATTGAAAACACTCCTTTTACACTTTGGAAAAGCAGATGCTTGGTGGTTGGTTATGGCAAAATCGGAAAGGCTTTATCGGCGCGTTTATCACAGCTTGGTGCCGATGTTACGGTAAGCGCGCGCCGCGATACCGATTTAGCATTTATTGATGCAAACGGTTTAAGGTCGGTGCTAACAGCAAACATAATAGAAAGCATAAACAGTTATGATATCATTTTCAACACCGTAGATGCTCCCGTGATACCACGCGAGGTACTTAAAAATTGCAAAAAAGACAGTTTGCTCATTGAACTTGCTTCACGCCCGTACGGAATTGACCTTAAAGCCGCAGAAGAGCTTGGGCTTAATGTGATTATGGCACAAGGGCTTCCGGGGAAAATAGCCCAGAATACCGCGGCGGAAATTTTAAGTTCAACAATTATTAAATTTTTAAATCAAGATACTACTCAGAAACGGTGATTATATGAATGAAATAACTGTAGGGTATGCGGTTTGCGGCTCTTTTTGTACAATAGCAGATTCGCTCAAACAAATATCCGTTTTAAAAAATATGGGTATGAATATAATACCCATTTTATCAAACACCGTGTACTCTACCGATAATCGTTTTAACAATGCACAAGAATTACGTGAGAAAATAGAAAGAATTACCGAGAATAAAATAATTCATACAATAACGGGCGCTGAGCCTATTGGCCCTAAAAAGCTCCTCGATATACTGATAATTTCGCCTTGCACGGGCAACACACTTGCAAAGCTTGCAAACGGAATTACCGATACATCGGTAACAATGGCCGCCAAAGCGCACCTTAGAAATAACCGACCTATTGTTTTGGCAATAGCAACAAATGATGCCCTTGGCGCCTCCGCTGTTAACATCGGAAAACTGCTTAATACAAAAAATATCTATTTTGTGCCTTTCGGGCAGGATGACCCACACGGCAAAAATAACTCTTTAATATCTGATTTTACTAAAATCCCCGAAACCATAGAGAAAGCATTAAACGGCGAACAACTACAACCTATTTTATTGAAATAAAAACACGGGCAAATGCCCGTGTTTTTTAAAATGATATTTCTTTTGATAGGTGGAAAGAATAAATGACCTTTTCCTTAATAGGCAGGCGGAATATTTTTTCGCAAGCCGTGGCATAGATTTCGAGTTGCTTTGCGTATGTATCAACAAGACTCTTTTCATCATTTACGCGGTCGGTTTTAAAATCGACCACCACGATGCCGTCTTCTTCGACAAACACACAGTCAACACTACCTTGAACTACAACATTTTCGTTAAAAATGCTTGTATCTAATTCAGGATTAAGCTCCCCTGCCGACACCTCGGTTAAAAAGCGCATTTCACGTGATACCTTTGTCGACTTTTCCATTCGGGCAAACAAATCACTTTCAAAAAAGTGTTTAACAACCGACAAATCAATAGCTTCTTTTTCATTAAGAGTTATAAATTCCCACTCATAAAGGCGTTCGATTTCGGCTTCAATATCATTCTTGGCTTTTTGGAAATCGGCAAACTGCATAAATCTATGCGTGGCGGTACCACGCCCCGCCGGTGTCAAACCGTTTTTGTACATAAATGCAGGACGAGAAGTAAAGCTAAAATCTTTTTCCTCCGCCTTATGTGCGATAACCGCAACCGCCGCCTTTGACTCAATATCCTTTAAATCTTCAAAGGGATATTTATAATTAATGTTTTTTTGCAGAGCCGCCGACATTTCGTGGTCAAAATCTCTGTCGGAAATGTCTTCAGGTAAAATCTCGTTGTCTTCGTTTACCGTTTTTGTAAAAACACTATAGGTAAAATCGTACACGCCATTTGTAAAAACATTATGCGGCGCATTGTCTTCTATGATGTATTTTTGCATAGTATCATCCGCCATAAGAGTGAACCAAATCATATCGGCAAATGATGTAATTTCGGCAATATTCTCTCTATATTCATCCATATTCTTGGCGCTTAAAACGGGGGTTGCATAACTATATGCGTGTTTTAAAACATCCTTTCCCGTTATGCAAATCAACAATTTTTCTTTAGCGCGGGTTAATGCAACATATAGCAGGCGCATTTCCTCATCAAGTTGGTCTTGTTTTGCTGCAACCGAAATTATGTTTCGTGTAATTAAAGATTTTTGTTTACCGGCGTCATCATCATTAACCTTAAAAGACACACCAAGCTCAGCATTAATAAGTAATTTATCCGATGAATCCTTGCTGTTAAAATGGGTTGCCGCATCGGCTAAAATACAAATTGGAAACTGCAAACCTTTTGAAGCGTGTATGGTCATAAGGGTTACGCTGTCCCCTGCCGAAACGGATGAGCTAATACCCTTTTCAGCAATTTGCATTATGTGGTTTAAAAACTGCTCACTGCGCTTTGAAAAATCGTTAGCGTCATACTGCGTTGCCAAGCTTAACAACAACTGCAGATTTTTTCTGCGCCTTTCCCCACCGTTTAAAACCGACATAATGTTAAGCAAATCGGTTTCGTTGAAAATATACGTTATGGTTTCGCTAATGCTTGCGGTTGAATATAGATTTCTTAACCGTTTTAACATAGTTAAAAACTCGTTGCACTTTTCATCCCCTGCAACCGCGAAATTTGCGACAGCGCTTATAAGGTTTGTATTTTTACTGTTTATGCGAATTTTTGCTATTTCATCAGCAGTAAATCTAAAAACGGGCGACATCATTACAGCGGCAAGCGGTATATCAAGTGTTGGGTTTTCAATTACTTGCAAGAAAGAAAACACCGTTTGTATCTCGGTGGTTTCTATAAAATCAGATTTTTGCATAGATACGGGTATTCCGCGTGATTTTAACACCTCAGCATAGGCAGGGCCTGCATTTTTTATTGACCTGAAAAGCACAGTAAAATCACTGTATTTTATATCGCGCAACTGTTTTGTCTTATCATCAAAAACCTTTTCTTCCGACATAACCTTTTCAATATAATCGGCTATCGCGTTGGCCTCAGCCTCCCATTTTTCCGTTGCGTTTTTAACATCAGTAATTTTAATGCTTACCGAGTTTTCTGCTATCTCTGGGTATTTTGCTTCGGGATTCAAAAGCTCCTCGCTATCGTATTTTACGGTGCTTAATTTACCATTCATAACCGCAGTGAAAATGAGATTTACAAAATCACAAATATCAGAGCGGCTACGGAAATTGCTTGAAAGAATAATTTTTTTAAGGTCCTTGGTAAATTTATTTTCATCGGTACACTTTTCGTACTTTTGCTTTTTAAGCATAAAGTTTTTAGGGTTGGCACCGCGGAAGCGATAGATACTTTGCTTGATATCTCCAACAACAAATATATTTTTCTCATCATCCGAAAGCAGACGGAATAATAAATCTTGCATATCGTTGGTATCTTGAAACTCATCCACCAAAACTTCATCAAACCTTGAAATTATCTCATTTGCAAACTCGGTTTTAACAATTTCCCCATCCGTTTCTTTGCAAAGTAACGATAAAGCGGCATGGGTTGTATCAGCAAAGGTCATAACGTTCTTTTCCTTGCGTTTAGCCTCGTATACTTCCATATATCTAATCGTGAGCCCTAACAAAGAATTTATCAGCTTGTAACTCTCCTCAAAATCTTTTTTGAGTACAGTTTCGTTATCAGAAAACAAATTAGACAGCTCGGCCACTGCCTCTTTTGCGGAATTTCTTATATCTCTTGCACTACAAACTATGGGATTATTTGCAAAACCCGCCGGCGTTGATAGTTTATCGCTTGAAAATGTATTTACAAGCTCATAAACCTTATTCCAATCTTTTAAATCACAATATTTTGCGATAATTCGCAAGTCATCCGCGCACTGAGATAACACGGGATGGTACTTATCAAATACTTTTTCAATAGGTATTAATAAATTAATTGCGCTATCTAAATTATTTGCATAGGTTTTTAACAGTTCCCCCGCATAACTAAAAGCACTATCTATTAATGAGTTAAAGAAATTTGGGGACAACGAACGCTCGCACAAACCTTTAAGCCAGCTTTCAGGGAACGGCATATTTTGACTAAACTCATATATTGTCTTTATATGCTTAATTAAGTCGCCCTCATCAAAATCGCTTGATACATACCGAAGCAGCTTTGAAAACTCATCACTATCTTCTTCAAACGCCTCGTTGATAACTACACTCATAGCATCACGTGATAGTGGTAGCAACACCGCATCATCAGCTATGCTAAAATCAGGGCTAATGCCTAACCTATCAAAATTTTCACGCACTAAATCAATACAAAAAGAGTCAATGGTGCATATTTTTGCGTTTCTAAGTTTTATTTTTTGTTCAATTAAAAATGGATTTTCAGGGTCGGCGGCAAAAACCTCGTTAAGGCGCTTTTCAATTCTGCCACGCATTTCTTCCGCGGCAGCTTTTGTAAAAGTAACAACCAAAATTCTATCGGCACTGATTGGATTTTTACCACACAACTTATCTATAACGCGCTCAACAAGAACTGCCGTTTTGCCCGAACCTGCTGCGGCGGACACAAGAGTACCGGAAGAACAATAAATAGCGGCATCTTGTTGTGGTGTGGGTTTAAAAGCCATTTATAATTCCTCCTTAATTTTTTCAATAACTTCACTGTTTTTAAATTTTGGTGCAGTTATGTGCTCGCCATCCTCAAGGCAACAAATAGGATAATAATCGCAATATTTACAGCTTTTACTACCTGAAACATCAACCGGTAAAGCAAAGGACTCGCCTGACAAAATGCCCTCACCCATATTTTTCAAGACATACTCGATATGGTCAAAAATCACATTAAACGCTTCGTTACCGATATAGGTGCTTCCCTTTACATTATCGCTTTTATCAAGCTCATGCTTTGGAATAAACTCGCCCTCATTTTTTTGCTCCATTGCCAAGTAGACGTTTTCATCATCAAGCACCAAGCCATTCATTGTGAGTGGCGTATCATCCCTTTCGCGCTTTGATGGCATATAAAGCACCCCAGCGGGTTTAAGGCTTGACAGCTCGGCGTTATTACCGCGCACTACACAGTAAAGATATATTAGCATTTGTAGGTTAAGCCCCACAAGAATATCCGACAAACGGAAATTTTTTGTGCCGGTTTTATAATCAACCACCCTTAAATATCCGTTCCAAGTATCCACACGGTCAATAGAACCACTTATGCGGATTTTTCCGTCATCCCCAAACTTAACAACCTTTTCGGGAACGGTCTCATCCTTGCCTATACCCATTTCGCAATACTGCGGGTTAAAATCGGTCTGCGCGAACTCACGAGAAATATGATAAAGAACATCCTTAACAATTAATGAGATTTTACCTATTATAAATTTCATACGCGCAGTTACGATATCATTAAAGCCCTCAACCGAATCAAAATACGCCTTAATGTATTTGTCGGCAACAGCATCGCACTCCGCTTTAGAAAAATCGCCTAACTTTTTGCCGTGCTCGTTTATAGCGTTTTCCAAAACAAAATGCACAATTGTACCGCGTTGCAAAACATTGAAATCCACCGCCTCAATTTTCTTGGCCTTTATACCATAGTTGCAGAAAAACCTGAATTTACATCTATGATAAACATCAACCTTTGTAGCAGATACAGGAATGTTGTTACCATACAGTTTCTCGGCCGATTCAGGAGATATTGCAAACCTTGATTTATCGGCAGCAGCCAAATAATCTTCAACACTTATATGCTTATTTTTTAATGCGTTTTCGATTGTATAGTATTCTTTCTTAGAAATATTATAAACCTCGCACATCTTTGAAACGGCTGCAGCCTCTGTCTCGGGGAGGTTACCGAACGAAAGTGCAGTTTGCGGTTCGTAAACTGTTTCGATATCTAAAAAAGCGTTATTAATACTGCTGACAATTGTTGACGGCTCTAAAGCACTTCCCGAAAAAGAAGTGGAAGAATATGATACATACAATTTGTTTTTCGCACAACAAATAGACGAATAGACTAAAAAGTCTTCGTCAACCGCTACTGTAATATCAGTGCTTATGAGTTTTAGACCCGCTCTTGACAGCTTGTCCCTTTCTCTACCGGCAAAAATTCCGCCTGTGGAGTTGTTCCTTGGGAACACATCCATATTTGCGCCCAAAATAAAGGCAATTTTAGGGCGTGAAGGCTTTATTCTATCAGCAGAACCAAATGTTACCTCATCCAACATCTGCGGAATATTGCCAATTGTGGCAAACGATACTGCCATTTCCCACGAATCAATAAACTGTTTTATAGTTATTTCTTTATTCGGTAAGCACCGAACTATACCATCAAGAATTTCCATAACCGCATCAAAGCCGCCACGAACATCATCGCCCGTTACAGCATCAATTTCGGTATATTCAGCCATATTTGCTTTGAGTTTTTCAGGAATTTTATATTCTTCGATAATACCAATAATCGCCTTTACCATTTCCTGAGGGGTACCGTAAAAAGCTTTGCGGAATTTTTTAACCAAACACACGGTTTTTTCGCGCAAAACATTTAGATGCTTTAATTTTTCGTCATCAAACTCTTTGTTGGTAAGTCCCAACGGGTTCATGCTCCAGGTTGTATCCCATACAGCACCGTTAATATTCCATATATAAATATAATTTTCAAGGTCGGAAATTTCGCTATCGGTTAAGGGACCGAGTCCTGTTTTAAGTAAACTGAGCACAACATCGGTATCAAATCTATTAACCAAACTTAACAGCGAATTAATAAACACCGTGAGTGGCAAATTTTTAATTTCTTTGCGCCTATCAGCAAAACAAAAAACATTGTTACGTTTACAGGCCTGCTCAACCAGTGATTTATAATCATCCGCATTTCGGCATATAATTACAAAATCCTTGTATCTATACCCCTCTTCGCGAACAAGACGCCTAATGGTTCTTGCTGCGAACTCGGCTTCATCAGCAGGGGTTTCACATTTACATAGTGTAACATTTTCATCGGATAATTCTTTTTTATTACTACCCTTTCCGGAAAAAAGATGTTCAACAGCTTTTAATGCTTCACTCGAATAATGAAACTCGGTAAGCTCTATCTCGGGCATTATCTCTACCCTGTTTTTCTTTGCAAGTTCAATTACTCTATTTATTGTGTTACGTACATTTGTGAATAAATCTATTTTTTTATTTTTAATATCACACGCCGTAAAGCAAAAGGTAACATTATCGGCCTGCGATAAAATTCTATCAATTATTTTATACTGCCCACCCGTAAAGCTTCTAAAAGCATCCACATACACCGTTTTATTCTCGAAAAATTTATACTTTAATAAATTTTCATAAAGGCGGGTTTCATTATCCTCGGGGTCTAAAAAACTATTACCGAGTAAAGCTTCATAAGCAGAATAAACCAAAGATAAATCTTGCAATTTGTTTTTGAGGTATGCTTCATCAATAGTATTAGAAATTTCTTTAAGCTCTTCGGGGGTTACGGCGGCGGCTTTCATCTCATTAACCGCGCTCATCAAAGTTTTCACAAACTTAGGTGAATCGGTATATTTTCCCCATAAACAAAGCTTATCTCCAACGGCGGCAAAGGCCTGTCCCATAAGAATGGCCTTGTGTGAATCATTAATTAAATCGGCAACACGGCCACCCACAAAACGCGATACCTCATCATAAAGGCGTGTAAAACTAAGCACCGACACATTTGTTGTAGACTGACCGTCTAATGTGTGGAGCAAGGTTCTTTCGCTTTCAAAAGTGAATTGTTCGGGTACTAATAACACAACCTGTCTTCCGTTTTCGACATCATTTTTGATTTTTTCAAAGACAGTATAGGTTTTACCCGTGGCGGCTCTGCCGTAAATGATTTGAAGCATATTTTTCACCTCAAATCAATTTTAACACATTTACTGTCCGTTTTAAAGTACAAAAATGAATCTTAGAAGCAAAAAACAAAAAATCATCGGTATACCACCGAGGGACACCCCCAACACCGTACATTCGTTAATAGGTATGTATAGTCCCGTTGCAAAATTTGTAAGATTAATTATCGCCATAAAAATTATAGAAACAACTGCTTGACAAAAAAGAAATTTTATGTTTTTTTGATGCTTTTTTAATACTAATAGCAATAATATTACATACACGCACAATAAAATAATGGTTATAACGCTAAAAATATTCATTTTTTCTCCTAAAACTGATTATTTTTAATAAAAATACAATTTATTACTTGATTTTTATATTGTTTAGTGGTATTATATTAAAAGTTTCCGGGTGTAGCTCAGTTTGGTATGAGCGCTTGAATGGGGTTCAAGAGGCCGCTAGTTCGACTCTAGTCACTCGGACCATAAAGCACTGCGATTTTTCGCGGTGCTTTAATTTTAACTTTGGTGATGTTTATGAGTATTAAATACGAAGAGCGAAGTGGCGAGCTAACAGTAGGTACAGTTGCTGACTTGACTTTCCTTCCCCATTTGCACAAGGAAATTGAGATAATTTATGTGCTTAAAGGTAATGCTGTTGCTTTTGCCGATAATAATCGTTATGAATTGAATGTGGGCGACTTATTTATTGCTTTTCCAAACCAAATCCACCATTATTTTAACGACAAACCGGGAAGCTTTGTTCTTATCATTATAAAAAGTGATATATTGTTTGGGCTTAAGAGTTTATTAAATAATAATATTCCCAAAAACAATACTTTGCATTTCTCTGCAAATTCAACCGAAGACTTATATATCAAGAATATGCTTGAAGCCGACATTAAATTCCGAGAAACTACCATAACCGGTTACCTTAATTTGCTTATGCCAAGCATTTTGGGACAGTTGACTCTTTTGCCGTGGAACAGTAAAGAAAACTCAACACTCAGACATATACTGAATTTTTGCCACGAACACTATACCGAACATATAACGCTTGATGACCTTACCAATAATTTACATCTTAGTAAGTACTATATTTCGCGTGTTTTGAATAGTAAAATTGGCATCAACTTTAATGATTATATAAATACGCTGAGAGTAAGCCATGCTTGTGATTTATTAACCGAAACCGACAAAAAGATATCAGACATTTCCGAAGAGTCGGGATTTGGTACTATCCGCTCATTTAACCGAGTGTTTTTTGATATAAAAGGTGTAACACCTCAAGAGTACAGAAATATGTAAATAACAAAAAGCCGTGTGGAGAACCACACGGCTTTTTAATTATGCTTTAAAGGTTGCTTTTTTAAATTCAGCTATTAATTTTTTATTATCAGGTATATTAGCATCGTTTGCCGATAAATTAACAGACTGCAAGCCACCCTCTTCGGCAGCATCCGACACATCGTTGTAGCTGCGGGAAATTTCGCCCGTGTACTCGATGTGGAGATTACCGTCAGCATCCGCGTAAACAATATAGCTTACAAGAGCAATTTGTAAATCTTTAATGTTATCAACTGCAGAACTCATATTTGTAAGTAATACTGAATAATCGGAATATTTAGCGGTTGTATCGTTAAGCACACTGATAACAACATTTTTAGCGAACTGACCGTTTGCAAGCTCAACAGTATCGCCTGACTTGTAATCGGCAGCATCTTTAAGTTTTAGTTCGGAACCATCTAACAATACTTCGGGAATAACCAAAGCACCGATATCAACGGCTGTAAATACAACACCGCCCTTTGTGATAGCTGAACCCAGTGTAATAGCACTTTCGGTTTTCTTTATACCGGGCGCACGATTTACAAATCGGAGAGAAATATCCTCACGATCGGTCGGAATTGTAGCACCAAGCGCATATACAACACCTGTAACATCCGCATTATCATATTCAAACTTAGCGGTAATGCTAAGGGTGGTTAAATCGGTAATACCTGCAAGTATGTACTGTGTACCGGACTTGATTTCGCCATCAATAACTTCATCAAGATAGGTCATCGTTTTTCCGTTAACAGTGAGTGTATCGTAACGCATTTGTCCGTTAACCTTAAGGATGTAACCACTACCGTCTCTCACAATACTTAACTTGCTGTTGTTAACTATATTATTGCGTGCGGCATCAAACGCCTTTACTGTGATGTCGCTACTAAATGCAACGCCATTATACGTACCGCTTACGGTAATCGTACCCGTCTTTAAAGGAACTAAAACGCCATTTGCATAAGCATAATCACTTGACGAATTGATTACCCAATTAGCATCACTAAGAGTAACGCTATACTTCTCATAGTAAGCTATATCATCACTTAATACAAAGTCAGCCTTGTTATTAGTGATTGCATCGGCATGTGCTGCAGAACCGAGTAAGCCTGCCTTACCATTTTCGGTATAAGTAACTGTGTAGTTACCACCGGCGGTTACTGCAATGCTTGTAGCCGCAACACCGTTAACATAAGAATCGTAACCCGGGCGCTGAACTACTGCGAAGGCAGTGATAATGCCATTAGCATCATAGGTGGGCTCGCCGATATAATCAACACTATCAGCTTTAATAAGCACTGTATCGCTGCTTGTAAGTGTCAAGGGTTTACCATTTTTAAGGGTTGTATCATTAGTTAACATATTGTTAGCAATAATGATAACCTCTCTACCTTCAATATAAACAGCACCTGTTTCACCATAACCTGTATTTGCATTAAAGGTACCGCCCGAAATACGAGCAACCGCATTTTTCATAACGGCATTTGTGTTTGCACTCTTCGCGGTTTTTCCGCCAAGCATAGAAACCTTATTTGTAAATGTACCACCCGAAATGTTAAGGAACAAGTTACCGTTAATTGAACTGTACGTGTCTGAACCCGGGTATCCTACGTGGTTATAATATGTACCGCTTTCAAGGTTAACTACCATATCACCATCAACGTAGTTATTACCTTTGCCCCAATAGTTAAAGGCGGAATAGCTAAATCTATAGATAGGACCTGTATCACCCTTAATTGTGATAGAACCGGGCGTTACCTTTTCATTTTTAACAGCACTTAACTGTAAACCGTTACCCGAAGCATCGGTTATTACAGCGACGTCATCTAAAACGAGGTCTCCGTTACCATAGAAGAAAGTGGCCGCATACGATGATAACTCCATACCTTCGCATCTACCCGGAACATCTATAGTAATGTTTTTAAGCGTAAGGTCGGCTTTCAAAACAGGCATATTGAATAAGATTATCGAATCCGGATACGCCATGCTGAGTATAGTATTTGCACGGTCTTCATTTATACCTATGATTTCGAGTGCTTTGGTGTATTTTACAACATCCAAGCGGTTAATAATACCATCAACAAAGTAAATAATATCAGGATCATAACCAAGGGCTACATCAAGAGCATTAAGGGTTAAATAACTGCCATCTTCATCCGAGTAAACGTATGGTGCCTTGGTGGTATCGAGGAATACAGCTACTCTGCCGTCCTCCAAAACCTTGGTTTCTTTACCCCAAATTGTAGTTGCCGATTTAACTAACGGTTCACCGCTTACACCATAGTCATCCATGGCAGTAAGTTCAACTCTATATGTAACACCCTTTTCAAGACCGGTAAAGTTAACTGACTGTGAAATTACGGGAATATCCCCTGCTACAGAGTTTGCATAGTTATAGAAGTAGTTGGTGTACTGGCGTGAATCAATTACCTCTTTGCTATCCCCTTTGTAAAGCTTAAGTGTATAGTTATGAACCATACCGTCATCTTCTGCGTTCATAATAAAGCTTACGTTTACCGCACCAACGCTACCAACAACTGTTAGAGACTTATCAGTTGCAAATTCAGGTGCATTGTTATTATAAAGCTTTGCCTCTGTGTAACGCTTAAGGGATTCTGTAGTAGAACGTGTCTCGGTGGAGATTATCCAAGGAGTACGTATTTCGGCAAAAGTATCGCTCCACTTGTAATCGTAAACGCCTGTACCATACTTAGTATAGATATCGCTACCATAAAGCTTTTCGCCTGTTGTAAAGAGTTCATCACTCTTATAATCATTAGAATATGACTGATGTAAATCTATTCTACGAATGCGTACGTTATTATCCTTATCAACCTCAACATAAGTACCTGCCGAGAAAGCATGTTGATGCTGACTAATAAGGTTATCAACCATTTGCTGAATACCGCTGTGTTTGGTAGCCTCCGAATAACTAAGCTCACCTTGCGCAACATACTCGGTTGTACTACTTTCTACCTGTGTATAACCATTAGCGGTATCAATAGCACTACCGTTATGGAGATAAGAGTGGCTATGTCCACCCCAAATAATTACCTGCGGATATTTTTTAACTACTGCCTGTAAATTATCTGGGGGTGCGGCAGCATCAACTTCAAGTCCCGGCATTGTTTCGCTCGGCAATTTAAAGTGGGTTATAATAAATACCGGCTTGTCAGGGTCTTCGGCGGTAATTTTTGCAAGAATTTCATCAGCCCAAGCACAAGATGCTTCGCTTTGTGAAAGTTCAACCGCCAAGAAATGATAACCGTTTATTTCCATATGACGATTACCTGAAAGTAAACCGTTAACTTCATCTAAATCGGTATCACGACCAAAGTACTCAAGGAATAACTCATAAGCCTTATCAAATGCAATACCATAGGTAGCCTCAAAGTTAGAAACATCGGTAGTTTTATCATTATGATAAGCTATGAGAGTATCGGCAAAATCCATATAGGAATTATCGAGATTATCATTGATGTTTTTGTCTTTGCCGGGGTCATCTTTATACGCATATTCCCAACCGCAAAGCGTTGCCAAATAGTATGCGGCTGTATGAACGTCATTGTATCCCTTATACTCAAGGCGCGCCCATCCCATACCACTTTCATCATGGTTACCAAGAGAATAGAAAAGTTGTGTGCCCTTATCGAGTCCCTCACCATACGTACCATGAACTGCACTAAACAAATGCTTAGCCTCAGTCCAGTTTTGATATGCCTTTGTACCGTAACTTGCAACGGCCAAAATATTTGCAGTGCCTGCAAATGCGTCAACCAAATCGCCAGCTACCAAAATAGCATCTAACTTGCTGTTTTCATCCTTAGCAATTTGCTGGAAAGTCTTTAAGGCGTGTGTCCATTTTGCCGAGGATTCCTCTTGGTGCCAAGAGCCTGAAATATGCACGTCGGATACAACACCAAAGCGTAATACTATATTATTTGCATCAAAAGATTCATCAACTATCATTTCCACTTTATCCTGTGAGGCATCATAAGGTGAAGCCGGTGCCATATTGTTTGTTGGCAGCTTAACACTAAATTTATATAAATCTATATTTGTGTGATTATGGGTGAACACACCTGCATAACCGCCACCCATTGGTAAATTAGCAGAAGCAGTAGCCCAGAAATTTGCGGTAGAAACCACATTTGGATTAGAAAGTGATGGCTCTGTATCCATTAATTCATACTTTGCAGCTTCATCATAGAAGGTTTCACTTGTTGAATCGAAAATAACAACATCATTATATGAATATAAAATATTGCCACCCGAATATTTAGCTGTATATACATCGCGGTCGGTATCGCTAAAATCAGTATATTCCGCGGTGCCGCCCTCATCGGTCAATGGGAAAAGCTTTGCTCGTTCTGTTGCCGATGACAGCGTATGGAAGCTGTGATAATGGAAAAAATGCGGTGCATTCTTAATGCTTGCCGTAACCAAAGAAAGAGCAGGTTTATCACACATAAAGTTGATACCGTAACCACCGCGCAAAACAAGTGTGAAATGCTGCGAAGCATCCGCTTTAGAACGGCCTACGAGGCCAAAATAACTCCAGAACGGGTCGTTGTCATCGGTTCGGCTTCCAAGGCGTGTCTGCGCATCCATTTCAACGGTATAATCGGCAAAATCAAGCAATGCGGGTTGATTATACAAATACATATTAATCGATGAGCCGGGATGCATACCTAAATAGCTGCCGTAATCGGTAATGGTTTTATCGGTTTTCTCGAACACATTGTCCGAGTTTGCGGAAAACACAATCCAGTTACCGCTATCTCCATTAACATAATTATCGTTGACAAGATAGAAATCCGTTTCATTGGCTTGTTTAGCAACTAACCAGAATATCTTTGTATCATCCCCATAGGTTGCGCGGATGGGATATGTTCCAGCCCCTGTTACTGCAACAAATTTTTTAGTGTTATTGAGAACAACCGCATTATTTGCTGCATCAACACTCCAATTAATTTGTGTGCCGAGAACATAATCACCATTTTCAGTAAGTTGTACGGCAAGGGAAGCCAAATCAACCTTGGTGTCCTCATTCATTAAAATTGCGGGATAGTCATATGAAACATTGTAGATTTCTTTAACTTCATCATCCTTCGGAACAACAAACTCGGGCATATCATCAGCAGAAAATACGTTGAGTTTTACGGAGAAATTACGAATTTGCATACGTGTGCTTACATTTGCAAATCCAACAACACCTTTATTTGTTGTACCATTAGTTGCAAAGTCATCAGAAAAACCTGTATGCACAGTGTTATTACTACCGTCGTAATTAAATATCGTTTTTGTTGAATCGAAAATCTCATTATTATTAACGCTAAGTTTAATGTTGCCGCTTGAAACGGTAGTTGTTAAGTTTCTCACGGTGCCCTTAGTATAGTAATATTCGCCACCGGATAATAACTTTGTATAATTATTGCCCAAACTATTAAGAGCAGTACCAGACATAGAGTTGCTATTCATTGCAGCGGCGTTAAAGCCATAGCCGTTACGATACCATAAAAGTAATGCGGAACTGCTTGCAAAATCGCCACGCACAAGGAAACCAGACCGAACGGTTTCACTTGCGTCTTGATTGTATGACAAATCGGAAGAAATGGTATAATCGGCAAACTCTGAAATCAAATCAGAATTATAAACCATATACATATAGTTTCCTTTATGAGCGCTTTCCTCGCCAAAGAAATCTATAAAACCCTGGCTATTATATCTATAGATTCGCACACTGGAACCGTTTGAAGTATAATAGGCAGTAGTACCGCCTTCCCAAACGTCAAGTTTCGTAGTTTGGCTATAGAAGGACCAATCAGATAAATTCAATCCACCCGTTAAATCAACGTTGGCAAGATAGAAGTCATAGTTATCTTCATTATTAACAACAACGTAAATATTCTTTGTGCTACCATTAGCAGTTGCCGTTAAAGTATGTATACCCGTTGCATTGGCAACAAGGTAGTGCTCATTTTTAAAGGTAACGGCAGAAGTATCGGTACCTTCGGCTATGCCCCAGGTAATGCTGTCACCATCTACGTAGTTACCTCCATTAGTAAACTGTACTTCGATATTGTTTAAATCTACTGCCTTATCTACAAACATAGGTATGGCAGGTGAGCCATACGACACGTTATACGGTGCCGAGGCCGCAAACACCGATACAGTAGAAACAACCGATGTAAGTAATACCGCTAAAGCCAATATTAAGGAAATGCTTTTTTTGGTGAACAATTTAATTTTCTTATGCATATTAACCCTCCTGTCCCAAAATACCCGAAGTCCACTTATCGAGCCAACCGGTCTCGTTATCGGAACCTTCGGTAAAAGTTGAAGCAATTTCATTAGCCAAGCTTAATTCAACTGCCGTAAGTTCGGGTGTTTCATAATTTTTCATAGTACCACTCCTTAACCTAGATAAACAAAAACATTATGTCAATATCATATTATCACAATATGAGCATAAAGTAAACCATACACTAATTTATGCTTGCTATTTATTCTAATATATGGTAAAATGCATTTGGTGATATATATGGAATTATTGCAATTGCGATACTTTTTTGAAAGCGCACTAAACGAAAGCTTTACTGAAACAGCAAAAAAATATATGGTGCCGCCGTCAAGCGTTTCTCTAACCGTAAAAAAATTAGAGGATGAGCTTGGTTGCCAACTTTTTGACCGCACTGCAAATAAGATACAGCTAAACCATGCCGGTAAAAAACTGCGAAATTCATTAGCCGATATCTTCACAAATCTGGACGAAATTGTGGCAAAACTCGAAAATACAAATGCGCAAGAATTTGGTGAAATTTCCCTGCTTATTAAAAGCCATGATGTTGCTATTATAGAACGGATTGCGGAATATAAAAAGTTAAATCCCAACGTAACCTTTAAAATTTCACACGATTTTTCGGCCCAAAATATTAATGATTATGATATTATTGTCGATGTTGAATCGAGCAAATATAATAATTTCCGCCGCTTACCGTTAAGTAGCGAAAAAGTGGAATTGGTAACAAATAATAAGTTTTGGTCTTACGGCATAAACCGAACTCTTTCCGATTTGCACGAAGAAGATTTTATTTTATACGGAAAAGATAATCCTATTAATGAAATCGCTCTCAGATGCTGTAAAAGAGCCGGTTTCAACCCACACGTAATTCTTGAAACGGATGATGAAAGTTTCATCGAACGAGCGCTTGAACAGGAGCTCGGTATTACGATAGTTACTGAATCTTTTCTTAAAAAACATAACAACGAAAACCTAAGTGCTTTAAGCGTATATAATTTCAATTATTATTATAATACCTGCGCTTACATTGACGCTAACAAACTTAACGCTTCATTAGCATATAACTTTTTTTACTATCTTACACAATATGAAAATCGCCATACTATTTTATGGCACAAAGTCAAACAAAAAAGCGCCGAGTAACGGAGACACTTCGTAAAGAAGTTGTCTCCGTTTTTCAATATAAATAGAAATGACACTTTCCGGAACTGAAAGTGTCATAGTGGGTTACATACTTTGAGAAGGGCAAATACTTGCCGAAAATAAAGAATATCTTTCTCGGCAGGTAAAGTGATATTGCAAACTATTATTTGCAGTGATATTTTTGCCTAACAGCAAAAGTGATATTGAAACCTTGCGGTTTCAGTGATATTATATTCGCCTCTTAACTGTCCGAAGGACAATATCACGATGCGAAGCATCATATAACTGCGAAGCAATATAACTCGCTGCAAGGCGAATATAACTGTGGCACCTTCCTTACGGAAGGTGCCACAAGAGGGTGCATTTTTTGTTGTCAGATTTACTCAACGGTCAGGGTTGCAGTGTCGGAGACGGTCTCGTTGCCGTAGGCATCGGTGATGATCACCCGGTACTTGTAGCCGTTACGGGCTGCAGTTGCAACGACGGTCAGTTCATTGGTGTTATAACCGGTCATTGTGGTATAGAACCACTTGGTACCGTCTGCACGCTGATACTGCCATGCGTAGGTGAGGTCTTCGCCTTCTACATTCACGGTAAAGACTGCCTTTCCGTCCACTGCCACCTGATCCACAGGACCGGTGGTGGTAATGTCTTTCTCAGTAACAGTCAGCGCTGCTGCCTTGGAAATCACCTGTGTGCCGTATGCGTCGGTGATGATCACCCGGTACTTGTAGCCGTTACGGGCAACAGTTGCGGTGACCTTCAGCTCTGCGGTATTTGCGCCTTCCATAGCAGTGGTGTGCCAGGTGGTGCCGTTCTTGGTGTACTGCCACTGATAGGTAAGGCCGTTGCCGGTAGCTTTCACGGTAAACTGTGCGGTTGCGCCTGCCACAGCTTCCGCAGCCTGAGGCTGCTTCGTGATCTTTGCCTGATCAGCAGGCTTATTGACGAACAGCCGGCCTGTGTTGGAGGTATCCTGATTGCCCATAAAGTCAGTAACCACACAACGGTATCTGTAGCCGCTGCGGGCAAGGATCACAGGAACTGTCAGGGTTGCAGTGTCAAAGCCTTCCAGCTTGGTATCAAACCAGGTATTGCCGTCACGGCTATACTCCCAACGGTAGGCAAGGTCCTCGCCTTCTGCTCTTACAGAGAAGGTTGCCGATGCGCCGCAATCTGCATAGGCATTAGACGGATGTGACAAAACCTTTGCCTTTGCCACAACAGAATAGGTGCCGTCCTCGTTGGGCTTCACACATCTATCGGGATCGCACAGGGAAGGATCAATGGGCTTGGAGAAGGTTGCATCATAAATAACCATTCTGTCGCCGTTGAGCACATCCGCGGACTCATATTCACCGGTCCAGTCATATTCTGCCGTGGAGAACTTGCCGAGGCCAATGTAGGTGAAGCCCTTGATGTTGTTGATACAGCAGTACACACCTTCAAAGATGCCGTCAAAGATATTGGTCGTACCAAAGTTACTGATGATATAGTCGTTCTTCTCACCGGCAATATAATGGCATTCCATACTGTGCAGCGCACCGCCTTCTGCCACACCGATACCATAAGTGCCGGGAGTAACGATCGTGCATTCCTTATAGATGAACAGACTTCCCTTGACTACCATACCGTAATCGTCGGGAACATCCGCAAGGGTCAGGGTAACACCATGCAGTGCCAAACCCACACTACTGCCTTCCACAACGACCTTTTCCGTCAGTGTAACATCGGAGACAATGTTAATAAAATCCTGTCCTTCTTCCGGGTATTGGGTCAGTGCATCAGTAAACTTTACAACTCTGTATGCAAGGTCATTGTAAGAGAGCCAAAGCACACAGTAATCATCCGCAATATAGGCACTGTCCAAATTCTTGTTAAAGTCACCGCCGTAGACGGTAAGACCCTCGTTTGCCAGCAGAGGCTCGGACTCATACTCGCCGGTATAGTCATACTCTGCGGTGGTGAACTCGCCGCCGTAGATCTCGGTGGTGCCTGCGAAGTTGTTCACGCAGTTATAGACACCGTTGAAGTAGCCGCCGTTGATCACGGTGGTGCCCCAGTTGCCAATGAGGTAGTCTGCCATACCGGTGGTCTGGAAGATGCCGCTTTCCACAGTCAGCTTGCCGGTAACACCGATGCCGTACATACCGTCGGCAAGGATCGCGCCGAAGCCGGTGACGGTCAGGTCGCCCTTGACAACAAGGCCGTAATTGTCCTCCACAGCGGCAAGCTGCAGGGTATATTCATTCAGCTCCAGGGTAACCGTATTGTTGATCACCAGCTTTTCAGCCATAGTGACGGACTGGAGCAGAACCACCTCGCCGCCTGCATTCAGAGCATCCTGCAGGGATTCAAAGGGAACGCCGTCAGCGGTGGCAACTGCGGTGAGCTTAGTGCCTTCATCAGTCTCGACATAGGAATCGCCGCAGACAGAACAGGTGTAAGTAGTGAAGCCGTCAGCCTCATAGGTAGGCTCGGTGTAAACACCTTCGTACTTATGACCCAGTGTGGGGACTTCTTCCTGGGCAACGATCACTTCGCCGCAGACGGTACACTTGGTGCCGTCGGTCAGGCCGGTGTCGGTACAGGTGGAAGCCTTGCCGGGGATAATTTCTTCAGTGTGACCCAGAGCAGCAATTTCTTCCTGTGCAACGATCACTTCACCGCAGACAGTACAGACCTTGCCCTCAGTCAGGCCGGTGTCGGTACAGGTAGCTGCCTTACCGGGAACAACTTCCTCAGTGTGACCCAGAGCAGCAATTTCTTCCTGTGCAACGATCACTTCGCCGCAGATCTCACAGACCTTGCCCTCGGTCAGACCGGTGTCGGTACAGGTGGGTTCCTTGCCCTCCACGACCTCCTCGGTATGACCCAGCTTCTTGGTAGCATACTGACCGGCCAGGTCCACATTACAGACAGAGCACTTGCTGCCGTCGGTCAGACCGGTTTCGGTGCAGGTGGCGGCATAGCCTTCTACCGTCACCGGGCTATGGGCAGGCAGAACGATGTCGCTGTTGGCAGTTTCGCCGCAGGTGCCGCAGGTATAGGGAGTATAGCCTGCAGTGGTGCAGGTGGCTGCCACAGGGGTGCCTGCAGTCACATTCTTGGGGGTGATGGTAAAGGTGCCGTTTGCATCCTGTGCGGAAATCTCGTTACAGTCAGATGCAAAGCAAGCAGACAGAGTGGTGCAATTGGGGGTGGTGATCTTACCGTTATGGGCGATCACCTTGGCAGAAGCGCCCTTGGTGATCAGTCCGCCCAAACCGCCGGAAGCGGTAACGGTAGAATGGGAGATCTCGCCGCCGTTGAGATAGAAATAGGCGGTGGCGATGCTCTGGACGTAGATGCTGGCGCCGTTGACACCGGTTTTTGCGCCCTCACGGATCTTGCCGCCGTTCATAATGAATTTACCGGCATAGATGTAAAGGTTGGAGCCACGGGGCGCTGAAGTATGGTTTTCGTCCTTCTG
>SVOM01000035.1 GCA_015066405.1 Oscillospiraceae bacterium | reverse complement strand
TCAACCAAGTGATGAAGCTTGAGATAGTACATATAACCTACTGTTACGCGGTTATCAAACGGCTCACCAGTACGGCCATCATAAAGCTGTACCTTACCGTCCTCTTCCATACCTGCCATTCTAAAGCATTCACGGATGTCCGACTCGTGCGCACCGTCAAATACAGGTGTACAAATCTTCCAGCCAAGCGCTTTAGCGGCATATCCCAAGTGAACTTCGAGAACCTGACCGATGTTCATACGGGACGGAACGCCGAGGGGGTTAAGCACGATATCAAGCGGAGTACCATCCGGTAAGAACGGCATATCTTCACTCGGAAGTATGCGAGATACAACACCCTTATTACCATGGCGACCCGCCATTTTATCTCCGACAGAAATCTTGCGTTTTTGAGCAATGTAGCAACGAACAACAAGGTTTACGCCGGGGCTTAATTCAGATGCATTCTCACGTGAGAATACCTTAACATCAACGATAGTACCATATTCGCCGTGGGGCACACGAAGAGAAGTATCTCTAACTTCACGTGCCTTCTCGCCGAAGATTGCGCGAAGCAGACGCTCTTCTGCTGTGAGCTCGGTTTCGCCCTTAGGTGTTACCTTACCTACAAGAATGTCGCCTGCTGTAACCTCGGCACCGATACGAATAATACCGCGTTCATCAAGGTCTTTAAGAGCATCCTCACCAACGTTGGGAATATCTCTTGTGATTTCCTCGGGTCCAAGCTTGGTGTCTCTTGCTTCAATTTCATATTCCTCAATATGAATAGAAGTGTACATATCTTCTCTAACTAACTTTTCGTTAATGAGAACAGCGTCCTCATAGTTATAACCTTCCCAGGTCATAAATCCGATAAGAGCATTTCGGCCAAGACTGATTTCACCATTATCGGTAGCAGGACCATCGGCAATAACCTCACCCTTAGCAACCTTTTGTCCAACGCTAACGATGGGCTTTTGGTTGATACAGGTGCCGTGGTTAGAACGAAGGAATTTAATGAGATTATACTCATCTACTTCCCCACCCGATACCTTAACTTTAATTTTATCGGCCGAAACAGCAACAACTGTACCCGCTCTCTCAGCAAGTACTACAACGCCTGAGTCGATAGCGGCCTTGTATTCCATACCTGTGGCTACGATCGGACTTTCGGTAACAAGAAGCGGAACTGCCTGCTTCTGCATGTTTGAGCCCATGAGCGCACGGTTGGTATCATCATTTTCAAGGAACGGAATCATAGCAGTAGCAACCGAAACTACCATCTTCGGAGATACATCCATAAGGTCAATTACAGCGCCATCAGTTTCAAGGAAACGATCCTGGAAACGTGCGTGAACCTTATTATTAATAAAGTGTCCTTCTTTATCAAGCGGCTCGTTTGCCTGTGCTACTACATACTCGTCTTCTTCATCAGCGGTAATGTATACAACCTCATCAAGTACTCGTCCGGTTGCTTTATCAACCTTACGGAACGGTGCTTCAATAAAGCCGTACTCATTAATTCTCGCAAATGTTGCAAGATAAGAGATAAGACCGATGTTAGGACCTTCAGGTGTCTCGATAGGACACATACGGCCATAGTGTGTGTAGTGAACGTCTCGAACCTCGAACGAAGCGCGGTCTCTTGACAAACCACCGGGACCAAGAGCTGACAAGCGGCGCTTATGAGTAAGCTCAGAAAGCGGGTTGGTCTGATCCATAAACTGTGAAAGTGGCGAAGAACCAAAGAACTCTTTGATAGCAGCAGCAATCGGTCTTATATTAATAAGCGACTGCGGAGTTACTGCATCAACATCCTGCGCCTGCAAAGTCATCTTCTCACGAACAACACGTTCCATACGGGTAAAGCCGATACGGAACTGATTCTGTAAAAGTTCACCCACAGAACGAATGCGACGGTTACCCAAGTGGTCGATATCATCGGTAAAGCCGATACCGTAATTGAGTTGGAAGAAGTAATTTATGGTTGCAAAGATATCATCAATAATAATGTGTTTGGGAATAAGGTCATCCACACGAGCAGCGATTGCCTCGCGGATTTCCTCCTCGGTTTCATTATTATCAAGGATGTCCTTTAATACGTTAAAGCAAACGTTCTCGTTAATGCCAAGGTCTTTAACATCAAAGTCGATAAAGTCCTTAATATCAACCATACCGTTGGAAAGAACCTTAACCTCGCGCTTAATACCTTCAGCATCAACTAAATTAATGTATACCTCGTTAACACCCTTTTTCTGAATAGCCAATGCAGCATCCTTTTTGAGTGTTTCGCCTGCATCAGCAAGAACCTCACCCGTCATAGGATCAACTACAGGGCGAGAAAGTGTTTTGCCGATAATTCTGGCACCGATAGCCAACTTTTTGTTGTACTTATAACGGCCAACGCGTGATAAATCATAACGGTGAGCGTCAAAGAAAAGCTGTGCTAAATAATTGTATGCGCCTTCAACCGTTGCCGGCTCGCCCGGGCGAAGCTTTTTGTAAACTTCAATAAGGGCATCATCGGTATTGGTAGTTACATCCTTATCGAATGTTGCGCTGAGTTTTTCATCATCGCCCAAAAGCTCGCGAATTTCCTCGTTGGTATTAACACCAAGTGCACGAACAAATGTGGTGATGGGGAGCTTACGATTCTTATCAATTCGAACATAAACAACATCGTTCAAATCGGTTTCGTACTCAAGCCAAGCGCCACGGTTAGGAATGATGGTGGAATTGAAAAGTTTTTTACCGGTTTTTTCATCGGCTTTTACGCCAAAATAAACACCGGGAGAACGAACGAGCTGTGAAACAATAGCACGCTCAGCACCATTGATAACAAAGGTGCCCGATTCGGTCATAAGCGGGAAATCGCCCATGAACACTTCGCTCTCTTTAATTTCACCCGTTTCATTGTTAATAAGACGGGCCGTAACGCGAAGCGGTACAGAATATGTTGTATCGCGCGCCTTACATTCGGTTATGCTATACTTCGGTGTGGTTTCAAATCTGTAGTCAATAAAATCTAAAACCAAATTGCCGGTATAGTCGGTTATCGAAGACATTTCTTGGAAAACTTCCTTCATACCCTCTTCGACAAACCATTTGTATGACTCTTTCTGAATTTCAATGAGGTTAGGCATATCGATAACTTCATCGATTTTCGAGAAACTCATACGAGTGTTTTTACCCAGCTGGACAGGCTTTACCATTGCTGTAGACTCCATAGGTTAACATTCACTCCTCTTAAAATTATACAGGTTTTTGCGCCTGCAATTAGATACTAAATTTTGATGGAAATTAATATGAAAATTATTTGTTTTTTCTAAAAAAGCACAAAATAACCGCATATTAACCCAGTATCAGTAATTTAGTATTATATTCCAAGTTTTGCAAATAGTCAAGCCCTTTTTGTAATTTTTTTCGATTTTTTTAAATATATATATAATTTTATAAATATGCGACAAAAAACGGCCTTTCAAAATGAAAGACCGTTTTTTCAGTTAAGTATACAAACCGAGATTATTAATCCGTCTTGTTGCGTTATTGTAAAAACCGCATTATCGATATTAGTAGTTACTGATTTGCCGCTTATATCGAAATTATAATCTTTAATATTGGCAATTCCCTGCCCTGTGGCTTTTACAGCCGCTTCTTTAAGCGTCCACAGTTTTGTGAACTTAGTATCATCGCCGCTTACAAATTTTATTTCGGCATCCGAAAACATCTTACGGCAAACGTTGTCGTTATATTCCCTAACATACTCGATATCTACACCTATAGGGTTCTCCGATACCGCAACCGCAACAGTATCACAAGTGTGGGAAATGCTGAAATAAACCTTTTCGTGCTCTAAATACGGTTTGCCTTTAGTGTCGCGTTTTATTACGGGATTATTAATACCGTACTTCTCTGCCAAAACCTTTTTCAAAACAATCCGCGCGGCAAGTGAGCACATTTGGTCCTGTGGACTTTTTTTTGCCGAAATCCTTAATTTTTCATTTTCCTCCAATGCATCATAGCATTCTTTAAACGAATCAAATGAAAAATCAGTGATTTTATTTAACCTTAAAATCATTATTTGAGTACTGCGGCTTTTGCTAAGAATTTCATAACAACATCGTTAATCATCATTGCTTCAAGCTGCCAAGTTTTATAATTTTCCTTAACCTGCTCAAGAGTTACAGTGGTAGTGCTCGAAGAATTGTTTGCAGCAATTTCGGACAAAAATGCATTGTACTCCTCCTCAGTGTAGGAAAGCTTTTCGGCATCAAAAATAGCATACATAATCGCTTCGTTTTTAAGTGAGTTTTGATGATAGTATTTGATGTTATCTGCAGTCATACCATACATATAGTAAAGCATTTCATCAGCCGTAACATTTGTGCCGTATTGTGCGTTATATGTTGTAGCCTCTTGGTTGGCTGCCGAGTATATTTCATTATAAAGGTCATCGTAGTGCTTTTTCTCGGTTTCAGGGAAGGTTTTTACTGCAAAGTCCTTGGAATTGATGAGCGTATCGGTTATGCAGTTTTCAACCGTTGTTTCTTCAAGCGATTTAACAAGCTCTGCGTTATCTTTAAAGCCGAGTTTCTTTGCGGTTTCATCATTAACCTCGGGCATTTTTCTAATTGAGTTTACCTTAACAGTAAATTCAACGGGTTTGCCTTTGAGGTTAAAGCCGTTTTTCATATCTTTATCATCGGCATAATATGTTGTTTGGTCATAGTCATCGGGGAACTTGATATTAATTACAGTTGTTTTGCCAACCTCTTTGCCGATAAGCGCATCTTCAAAGCCGGGAATAAAGCTGCCCGAGCCTAAAGTTAAAGCATACTCTTCTTCACTGGTGCCGCCTTGGAATTCCTTGCCATCAATTTTGCCGACATATTCAATCATCGCTGTATCGTTCTTTGCCAATTTGCCCTCTTTAACAAGGTTATAGGCATTTGCCTGAGCAACCATATTTTCAAAGTAACTATTATAGTAATTCTTGTAGAGGTCGCTTGACTTATCAATCTCCATACCTTTATATGTGCCGAGTGTTACATAGTCGGCCATATTATAATTGTAATTTACACGGTCTCCGTTTTTGCCCGCTGTGGTAGCAGGGTCAATATCTTTCTTTTTACAACCTGCAAAGCTAAACAGCATAAGCAGTGCCAAGGATAATGCAATAATTCTTTTCATAATTTTTCTCCTTATTTTATTAGTTGTCCCAAAGAATCTGCTTTAAGATAAGCATTTATAAACCCGTCAATATCGCCATCCATTACGGCGCCGATATTGCCCGATTCAAAACCTGTTCTGTGGTCTTTTGCCAAGGTGTACGGCATAAACACATAGGACCTGATTTGTGAGCCCCAAGCGATTTCCTTTTGTACACCCTTAATGTCCTCTATTTTATCAAGATGCTCACGCTCTTTAATCTCAATAAGCTTTGATTTTAGCATCTTCATGGCGACATCCTTATTTTGATGCTGACTGCGCTCATTTTGGCAGGCAACAACTATACCCGTTGGAATATGCGTTATACGGATGGCCGACTCGGTTTTATTAACGTGCTGACCGCCCGCACCACCCGAACGATAGGTATCTATCTTTAAATCTTCAGGGTTGATTTCCACAGTTGTGTCATCACTGATTTCTGGCATAACCTCAAGCGAAGCAAAGGAAGTATGCCGCCTACCCGAAGAATCAAAGGGCGAAATTCTAACTAATCTGTGAACTCCGCTTTCACTTTTCATATATCCATAAGCGTTAACGCCCTCAATTAACAAAACGGCACTTTTAAGCCCTGCCTCTTCCCCATCAAGAAAGTCCAGCATACTGACTTTAAAATTGTGGCGTTCTGCCCAGTGGGTATACATACGCACAAGCATCTCGTTCCAGTCCTGCGCCTCGGTACCGCCGGCGCCCGCGTGGAATGTGAGAATTGCGTTATTTGAATCGTACTCACCTTTGAGCAAAGTTTCAAGGCGGCTCGCATCAAGCCCGTCAGCAAAGTCATCAACCATGTCCGTTACTTCTTCAAGCATTGAAATATCTTCGGCTTCGTCCGCAAGCTCTATCATTGTTAGCGCATCGTTATATGCGGTATTGAGCGCATCGTATTTATTTACCTTTTCACGCTCACGGCTTGTAAGCTGCAATATCTTTTGAGAATTCTCTATATCATCCCAAAAGCCATCCGCCGCCGCTTGTTGCTCAAGCTCAGCTATATGCCGTTTAACACCATCGTAATCTATAGCATCCTTTAAATCGCAAAGCTCATCGTGGTAGCCGAGCAATTTAAGCTTTAATTCCTCAAACTCAAGCATTCGGCACCTCCTGTAGTTTTAGCGCAAAGGCGTACCAATTATCACGCCGTACTTCCTTAATAATTTCAAGCGAATTGATTTTAAAGTTCTCTTTAACCTCATCCGCCCTAACATCGATTATGCCCGATACTATATAAACAGCATCCTTTTGCATATAATCTTTAATATTACTGTTTAGGCGCATAATAATATCGGCCACGATATTAGCACACACAATATTATATTTACCATCTATTTTTTCGGCTAAATCTCCGCAAATATAGTTGGTTTTATCGGTAACACCATTAAGTGCGGCATTCTCGCCCGCAACCTTAACCGCAGTAGCATCAATATCTACACCATCCGCCTTTTTTGCACCCAGCAAAACCGATGCGATGCTTAAAATACCGCTACCGCTACCAATATCAAGCACTGTATCGCCCGCCTTCACATAGTCCTGCAATATTTGCAGACAAAGTGAGGTTGTAGCGTGTGTACCCGTACCAAACGCGGCACCGGGGTCGATTTTAAGAACAACCTTATTATCGGTATTATCGTACTCCTCCCACTCGGGACAAATAATCAGGCGCTCACCTATCGGTGTTACCTTGAAAAACTTTTTCCAAGAATCAGCCCAGTCGGTATCATTAACACCGATACACTTGATTTCATGCTCGATTTTTTCGGCAGTCAAGCGTTCTTTAATATACTGAACCGACTCCTCGGCATTATATTCATTAGATATATAAATATGAACTATTCCTTTATTGCGGTTCTTGGCAATAAGCTCTTCATCGATTAAATCAATGTGTGCAATCTCCCTCGCGCCCTGCTCTAAATCGGAATAATCTTCTATATAAATACCGTGGGAAACCACCATATTACAAATAGCGGCGGTTTTATCCAACTGCTCGGTATCAACCGAAACGGTAACTTCTATCCAATCCATAAATACAACTCCATAACAATGATTATTTATTATAGCACAAAACTTTATATAAATAAAGAACTTTTTATAAACTTGATTATTGTAGAAAAATGTAGTATTATACTAAAAGAAAAATCTCGGGAGGGATAATATGATTTGGCACAGTTCAGATGCTGATACGGTGTTGCGCTACTTTGGTACCGACAAACATAGCGGTCTAACTGCTCAAAAGGCAGATGAGTTACAAGCGCTTAAAAAAGCCGATAAGGAGCATCCCTTTATCAAACTGTTAAAAATGATTTTTTCGCAGTTAAAACAAACTGCCTATATTGCAATTATCGTTTTGGCTTTACTTTGCACGCTGCTTTCAATTATAGCAAAAACGGTGTGGTGGCCATATATTACGGTTATTGCAATGTTATTGGTTGGCACAATTTCCTTTGCGTTGCAAGAATTCTTTACCAAGGATGCACGGCATCAGGTTAAAAGTATACGCCGTTGCTTTGTTGATGTTTTGCGTGATGGCGAAACGCTGCATATTCCATCCGACCGCATAGTCGTTGGCGATATAATCATTTTAAATACCGGCGACTATATTCCTGCCGATGCAAGACTTATAGAAACAGTAAATTTTAGATGTGATGAATATGCGCTTACAGGCGAAATTGTTGATGTCGAAAAGGACTGCGATGCCGTAACCGAAGATATTACCGAAATTGCAGGTCGCAACAATATGGTATTTGCGGGCTGCTCTGTAACACACGGTAGTGCTAAAGCGGTTGTTACCGACATTGATAAGGACACCGAAATTAACCGTATGCATTTGCTTAATAAAAAACGCGGCTCGGGCGATATTCCGTTTGGCAAAACGATAGAGCTTGTAAGAAAATATACGTTCTCTGTGGCCGCCATTACCGCCGCACTTATATGCTTTATTCTTCTCATATTTAACCTTACCAAAACAGAACAAAATTTTGCGCTGTTTGTTGGCGATACACTTATTAACACCTTGCCTATACTAATCGCTGCCGTGCCCGAAACACTCCCGATAACCGCGGCACTGGTTATTTGGGCGGCAATAAAGGTATTGAGTGAAAAAGGTATAGTATTCAATAAACTTTCGGCTCTTGAAAAAGCAGCTGATATATCGGTTATATGCGCCGATAAAACCGGCGTTTTAACCCCCGATGAAATGAGCGTTGCCGAAATTTTTGACTGCACCGACTTAAAGGACGATTTAGAAAACCCGGGTAACGCCGCCGTGCTTACTGCAAAGTTAGCTTTAATTTGCGGTAATGGTGTTGATAATGGTTTAGCGGCATCAAACCTTATTGCCGATTCATCGGTTAAAGCTTTATCAGATTTTTGCAGTAGGTTTGAAATTTCAGACAATGAACAGTTGCTTAATATGTACCCGCTACTCGCACACCTTCCGTTTGACAATACAAGACAACGCATAACAACCGTTAATATGATTAACGGCAAACCCGTTGTAATTGTTAAGGGCGCGCCTGAAAAAATAGTTCCGATTTGCACAAACGCAGATGCCGACAAGCTCATTTCGATATATGAAGCTATGGCGGAAAAGGAGCTTCGCGTTATTGCTGTAGCCTACCGCCCAATTTCCGAATTACCCGCAATTCCTACAGCAGAAGAGCTTGAGCAAAACTTAAAATTTGCAGGCTTTGTAGGTTTGGCTGATGCCCCTGATGCCGATATAATAGCAACTGTTGAACAATGTGAGCTTTCCGGCATAAAAACTGTTATGACAACGGGCGACAGTGAAATTAATTCAAAGGCCGTTGCAAGGCGCATAGGCATTTTCCACGATGGTATGAAATGCACCACGGGTGAAGAAATCAAAAGGTTTACAGATGAAGAGCTGTTCCGCGATGTAACAGGTTATGCTGTGTTTGCCCGCCTTGATGATACCGACCGCTATCGCATAGTAAGGTCGCTTATGCACAACAACGAAACGGTGGCTGTTACAGGTAGCAAGAGCACCGATGCTCCTGTGCTTCGTAAAGCCGATGTCGGCTTTGCTATCGATGAAACCGCAACCGATGTAGCAAGAAATGCCGCTGATATTATAGTATCAAACGGACGCATTTCAACACTGCTTAATGTTATCAAGAACTCCCGCAATATATTTGAAGAAATTAAGCGCATTATTTACTACTTTATAAGTTGTAATTTAGGCGAACTTTTGGTTTTGTTTGTTGGCGCCCTGCTTTTCTCAAATTCTGTATTAATCGCATCTCAATTATTACTTGTTAATCTGCTTACCGATATTTTACCTTGTGTAGCGTTAGGTCTTTCTCCGGCGGACGACAGTGTGCTCAGCAAAAGCGCCAAGAAAAGCCGAAATGTATTCACTGTAAAAGCAACAATATCCCTTACAATACAAGCCGTTATAATTTGCATTTTAACGCTTATTGCTTCGGGCATTGGCAACGCAGTTAACACACAGGTGGCACAGACCATGGCACTTGCAACACTCTCTGTTTTGCAAATTGTTCATATTTTCCCAAGCTATAGCGAAAAGATTTTGATAGATACCAATATCTTAAAGCACAAATATATTTTCATAGGTTCCGGTCTTTGTCTTGCGCTATTACTGATTATTATGCTAAGCCCGTTAGCCACACTGTTCGGTCTTGCTACACTTACACTTAATCAGTGGTTGATAATAGCACTGTTTGCAGTAATAATGTTTGCCGCGGACGAAGTCATAAAAATTGGATTTAATATTTATTATAATTCTAAAAAATAAGAAAAAACCGATAGCAAATGCTATCGGTTTTAATTTTATCTTATGTGGTCAAGCGCTTCTCCAAGGGTTTTAACATAAACAATTTCAATGTCATTTATATCCTTTAACAGCTTCTTGCAGGCACTTGGAACAATACAATGAGTAAAGCCCAGTCGAGCCGCCTCTTTAACCCTCGATTCAACACGGGAAACCGAGCGTATTTCGCCCGATAAACCAATTTCGCCAAAGCAAATGGTTTCATCATTTATCGGTGCATCGCGAAGTGAGGACACAAGCGCTAATGCCACTGCCAAATCGGCGGCGGGTTCATCAAGCTTTAGACCGCCAACAATATTTACATACGCATCAAGGTTTGAAAAATAAAGTCCTTCCCTTTTTTCGAGCACCGCTAAAATAAGGTTTAATCGGTTATAATCAAAACCCGCCGACATACGCCTCGGATTTCCAAATCCCGTGGCGGAAACCAAAGCTTGTACCTCAGCTAAAATAGGTCGCGTGCCCTCTATAATACAGGTTATAGCCGCGCCCGATACATTTTTAATTCTGCCGGAAAGCAGCATTGCCGATGGGTTTTCGACGGCGTTCAGTCCCCTATCGCTCATTTCAAATACACCAATTTCATTAGTAGAGCCATAGCGGTTTTTAATGGCGCGCAAAATTCTGTAGGACTGATTTTTCTCGCCCTCAAAATAAAGCACCGTATCTACAATATGTTCAAGCACCTTAGGACCTGCTATATCGCCGCCTTTATTAACGTGGCCAACAATAAATACGGGTATATCAAGCTGTTTGCCTGTATTTAGCAGCATTTTTGCCGATTCGCGCACCTGAACAATGCTTCCGCTCGAGCTTGAAAGTTCGGCAATACTCATTGTTTGAATGGAATCTATCATAACAAGGTCGGGGTGTGAAGAGCGTATGTATTCACAAACAAGTTCGGTGTCGGTTTCGGTCATAACAAGCAAATTTTCGTTTTTAACGCCAAGTCGTTCAGCCCTAAGCTTTATTTGCACTGCCGATTCTTCGCCCGATACATAAAGAATTTTGAGATTTTTGAGCGCATTGCACACCTGAAGCAAGATTGTTGATTTACCAATACCCGGGTCGCCGCTGAGCAGCACCACAGAGCCCTTAACAATACCACCGCCAAGCACCCTATCAAGCTCGGAAATGCCGGTTATAAATCGGTGCTCATCATGTAATGGAATATCATCAATTTTTTCAACATTTAACGGTTTTATCTTAGTTGTAGCGCGCGCTGACACATTGGGGGCTATCAGTTGTTCTTCCATGGTATTCCACGCGCCGCAATCGGGGCATTGACCGAGCCATTTAATACTCTCGGTGCCACACTCGCTACACACAAATACCGTTTTATTCTTCTGTGCCATTTTTTCACCTTTCCACAAAAAAGTCATTTATGCCGCAGTAAACGGCAAATGCTATTTGATTTTTATAATTATCATCTTTAAGCTTTTGCAATTCCGCAGAGTTACTCAAAAATCCGCACTCAACTATCACTGCGGGGATTTTTGCGTTGTGCAGTAAATATGTACTTTTTGTTCCCTGCTTTATTACCCTGTCGTTTTCGGGTTGCAGCAAATTACGTATATTACCTTGTATGCTGTCGCCCAAGGTGTAACTATCGGGGTTGTTTTTAGAATAAAACACCTGTGCGCCCTTTGCAGCTGACGCCGTAAATTTATTAAGATGAATACTCACAAAAACCGCGTTCGGATATTTATCCATAAGTGCCAAACGATTTTTAAGGTCGCTTACCTTTCGCGTTTGTATAGGCTTTGTAAAATCATCCTCCGTACCAGTGTCGGTAGTTCTGGTCATAATAACGTTATAGCCGCCCAGCGCCAATAATTCAGATACCGCCGTGGCAATTTGTAAGTTTATATCCTTTTCAACCGTGCCATCACTCGCCACCGCGCCGCCATCAAACCCGCCGTGGCCCGCATCAATAATAACGATTTTCTCATTTTCAAAATCAGCATTGGCCGACACCGCTAAATCTGATTTTAAAATTAGCGGCGAAAAACTCAAACCTATTAGTAAAAGCGAACACACAAAGGACAATAACTTTACTGATTTTCTTTTCATACAATATCCCCTTTTAAATATCGTATGAAAAACAAGGCTTGTCTTATTCTATGGTAACAAGAATCTCCCAAATGCTTGGGAGATTTTTATAACTCGATTTTTAATTGCTTTCGGTATTTTCCGAAGTTGTTTCCGGTGCTAAGGTTGAGTAGGTATGAATGTGGTCAAAAATACTCTTCCACTTATAGTCGGCCTTTACGGTAACCATAATAAAATTGCGACCCGCATCGTTTTTGCCAAAGGTTGCAAGGCAGTTGCCCGCCTCATTAGTAAAGCCTGTTTTACCGCCCAAAATTGTGGCACCCTCGGGCTCTTCGCCTGTCATACGGCTAAACATAGTGCTCACAAGCGGCAGACCTTCGGGGTTTTGGGGTGTGGCAGTAGTTGTATACTGATAGGTTGATAAAATCTCACGGCAGGTTTCATTGTCCATAGCCGCTTTTAAAATTACTGCCATATCTTTAACGGTGCAATAATGGTTATTATCGTGCAATCCACTTGTATTGCAAAAATGCGCCGTTGTAATACCGAGCTGTTCAATTTTCTTATTCATAAGAGCCGCAAACTCTTGCTCGGTGCCTGCAACATAAATGCCAAGTGCCGTTGTGGCATCCGCGCCTGACGGCAAAACTGCACCGTAAAGCAAATCGCGTATAGGTATTATTTCTTCGGGAGCAAAGCCCGCCATAGAAGCATCAGCCCTATAGTGTGGATCGATTATCTCGCTTGTCATTTGAAATGTATCATTAAAATCGGTTATATTTTCAACCGCCACCAAAAGTGTTAGAATTTTAGTGAGAGATGCAGGATAAATTTTTGCATCCGCATTTTTTTGATAGATAATCTCTCCCGTATCGGCATCAATTAAAACACCGTATTCACTTTTTATAGCATAAGCAAATGCCGCCGTATTTTCTGTTGCAAAAGTGGCAAAGGGTGGCTCGGGCTCGGGCTCAGGCTCACTCGGAACACTTGGGACCGATATATTTGCATCCTGCCCGTTAGTTTTTACCGGCGGTTTAAAAATCAGCACCGCCGCCAAAACAGCAACTAAAACAATGGCGACAACACACAAAAGAACATCTCTTGTTTTCTTGAGAGTATTCCTTTTAGCGTGTGAAGTATGAGTTTTTTCACCGTCCGTTTTTTGCTCGGCGGTGTATTTCTTTTCATATTCTTCAAAAAATTCGTTTGTATATTTATTATCCGACATTTTTTAACTCCCCAAAATATAACACAATTATTATAATCTTTTTTTACCTCTAATTCAATAGCAATTATACAAATAATTCAAGATTATTATTGTACACAGCGGTGCGTGTTATATCATAATCGGGCAAATATTCGTTTTCATTTTTTAATGCATCAAGCAGTAAAACGGGGTTTATATTCTCACTGCTGCCCGCAGGCAAAGTGATTTTAAGAACTGCTTTATCGCCTATTGTATCAACACTGAAACTCTTGATTTTTTCGGCCAAATTTACCGTTTTTATAACACCCTTTTTGCTCTTTTTTTGTGTTAAAATTTCGGTTTTAGATAAAAAAGCATTTAACGCATCAGCAAAATTACCATCTTCAAATGAAACCCTAAACTCGGCAAAGGCAATTTCTGAATTTTTCATCCAAGGGGACGCAACACTAACAATCTCGATATATTCGGGCATAACCCTTTCGAGTTCTTTTTTAGCATCCTCAAAGCTATAGGCATCATCAGTGAGCTTTAGGTCCATAATCTCATAATCGCTCTCAAAGCCGAGAGATAACGGCAAGGCAAAGTTTATATACAAATGGGTGTTAAAGCCCTCGGTATACCAAAATGGAATATCGGTACGGCGCAGTACCCTTGTCATAAATCGATTCATATCAAGGTGCGATACAAATTTTAAAAGGGATTTCTTTTTATAGATTATTCTAACGTTTTTCAAAACAAACCCCTCCCTTAAAACAGGTTGCGCCACAATTTGCACACTTTTCGCGGCAGTTAGGCGTTGTGGTGCCACTATGAGCCAACTTGTCCTGCTCGATTAAGAACTGCTTGGTTACACCGTAATCGAGATGCTCCCACGGTACTATTTCTTCAAATCCGCGCGCGCGGCTTGTGTAAAATACGGGGTCAATTCCGCACTCATCGAATGCTTCAAGCCATTTATCAAGTGAGAAGCACTCATCCCATCCATCAAAACGGCAACCCTTTTTAAGTGCCGCTTCAATAACCTTTGACAAACGGCGGTCGCCTCTTGCAAAAACGCCTTCTAAGAAACTAACCGAGGACTCGTGCCAACTAACCGATACCTTTTTTGTAGTAACGCTGTCTCTAAGAAGCTTTTGGCGGCGGCGCATTTCATCTATAGTAATTTGCGGCTCAAACTGGAAAGGAGTAAAGGGCTTGGGCACAAATGTGGATACACTGATAGACACATTAACGCTCTTACCCTTGGGTTTATTTTCCATATTGTAAAAAAGATTAACAATTTTTTGTCCAAGCTGGGTAATACCGCGAATATCATCATCGGTTTCGGTTGGGAGTCCCAACATAAAGTAAAGCTTAACCGATGTATAGCCACCCTCAAACGCCATAAGGCAGGTGCGCATAATTTCTTCCTCGGTAACATTTTTATTGATTACATCCCTTAGGCGCTGTGTGCCCGCTTCGGGCGCAAAGGTAAGTCCGCTTTTGCGAACGTGGTTGATTTTATCAAGCAACTCTTTTGAAAAATTATCAACACGAAGGGACGGCAGTGATAGGCTGACATTTTCTTTATTTGCCCAGTCAAGCATAGAGTTAAGCAACGGCTCAAGCTCGGTATAGTCGCTCGTGCTAAGGGATGACAATGAAATTTCATCATATCCCGTATTATGACATAAATCCATTGCTTGACGATTAGCAACCTCGGGAGATTTTTCTCTAACAGGTCTATAAATATACCCCGCTTGACAAAAACGGCAACCGCGTATGCAACCGCGGAAAATTTCCTGCACGGCACGGTCGTGCACAATCTCGATATATGGCACAACAAATTTATCGGGATAAAAAACATTGTCCATATCGTTTATAATTCTCTTACGGATGGTTTGGGGCGCATCTTCCTTTGCCGTAATACACTTAACAGTGTTATCGGTGTTATATTCTACGTTATAGAGAGACGGCACATATACACCGGGAATTTTAGCGGCTTCTCGCAAAAATGCCTGCTTGTCCCCATTTTTGCCGTATTTTTTATATAAATCTATAACCTCCAAATCAACCTCTTCACCTTCTCCCAAGAAAAACAGGTCAACAAAATCGGCAATCGGCTCGGGGTTGCAAGCACAAGGACCACCCGCCACCACTAAGGGTGCGAGTGTTTTTCGGTCCTCTGATTTGAGCGGAATACCCGCCAAGGACAACATATTAACAACATTGGTATAGCTTAACTCATACTGTAAAGTAAAACCGATAATATCAAAATCTTTTATCGGGTCGCGGCTCTCGAGTGCGAAAAGCGGAATATCGTTATCTCGCATAACCTGCTCAAAATCTATCCACGGCGCAAAAACACGCTCGCACCAGATATCATCACGGGCATTAAACTGCGAATAAAGTATTTTCATACCGAGGTGGGACATACCTATCTCGTATGTATCGGGGAAACAAAAGGCAAAACGCACATCCACCGCATTT
>SVOM01000034.1 GCA_015066405.1 Oscillospiraceae bacterium | reverse complement strand
AAGAATGAAAGTTTTAAAGATTTCTTCTATAGATATTGTCGCTTTGTGTATTGTGTTAGTGTCTTATTTGTCTGTTTTTGCAATTAATATATTATTGAAAGCGTAAGTGTTATGAGTAGATTTTTGCTTAAAATTGCATACGATGGCACCGCATATCACGGTTGGCAGGTGCAGCCCAACGGTATTACCGTTCAGGCTGTGCTTTGTGATGCTCTTTTTAATATGTGCAAAAGCAAAATTTCGGTTACAGGTTGCAGTAGGACTGATGCCGGTGTGCATGCAAACGAGTTTTTTTGCCATTTTGATACTAATTTAGATATTCCCGAAACCGCTTTTGTTAAAGGGCTTAATGCAATTTTACCCGATGATATTTCGGTGCTTAGTTGCAATGGGGTTAGCGATGATTTTCACGCGCGTTATTCCGCAAAGGGTAAAAATTATTTATATAGATTCTATGATGGAAAGACAGAAAATCCTTTCTATCGCCGATATGCATTGAGCGTGCAAAACAAACTTAATGTTGATTTAATGAACGAATACTGCTCGCGTATGGTTGGCACCCATGATTTTAGCGGGTTTTCTTCATCAAAACGCACAGTAACAGACACCGTTCGCACCATTTCAGAATGTAAAGTATATCGCGATGGCGATTTTGTTGTTTTAAGCGTTACTGCTGATGGCTTTTTGTATAATATGGTGCGGATAATTGCCGGCACGGCGCTACAAGTATCTCTTGGTAAAATTAATCCACTTGATACCGAAAAAATCATACAATCGAAAAATAGAGATATGGCAGGTGCAACTCTTTTACCGCACGGACTGTATCTCAACAAAGTAATTTATTAAAGGTAGGTGTTTTTATGGCTGAATACAAGAAAAAAAGCGTCAGCAGACGCAAAAGACAGGTAAAAAATTCAGTTACCGAAAGTATTCCAATGCAAAAAACACCCACTCGTAAAAGGAATACAACTGTAAAAGCTGAAAAGCCTGTTAAACCCGTTCCACAAAAGGCAAGACCCGTTCGTAACAGCAATATGAAGGTCGTTCGCGGTAATAAACCAAAAATTCAGAAAAAAAGACTAACTGTTTTCGGTGTAATTTCCGCCATTGTAATTTTTCTTGTTGTGTTTACACTGTGCTTGCCCACGGGTTTGTTTGAATTTATCGGAAATAGATTTGCTTTAATAGGAGGCAGTGGCGGTTATCCGATTTCGCTTTCCTCGGGGGGTTCTCTTATTTCCACAATCCAAGGCAAAAGCCATTATATTGCGGTAACTGCAGGAAGTATTGATGGTTATAATAACAACGGAAAGCTTATGTTTTCTCATCCGCATGGCTATGAATATCCCGTAGTAAAGCAATCTGAGGAACGATTTTTATTATATAGTCTCGGCGAGAAAGAGTTTTCGGTTTATAATCTAAACAAAAGATTACATTCGGGCACGGCGGACAATAAAATTCTTGCTGCCGCTGTTGCCGATAACGGCACCTATGCTATTGCAACTCAGTCGGATAGTTATTCCTCGCAGGTTACCGTTTTTGACAAAAACAACAAGCAAATTTACAAATGGATGTGTGCCGATTACTTGGTAAATAATGTTGCTTTGTCGCCAGATGGCAAACGCTTGGCCGTTTCAGTTTTTAATACTGTTGCCGGTAAATATCTATCAAAACTATATATTTTGGGCTACAAATCGGCCACTCCGATAAATCTCTTTGAGTATGAAGATGAGCTTATAATGTCGCTTTCAAATTCGGCCTCCAATTCTTTTTATGCCGTTTTTGAAAACAGCGTTACCTTTTATAAATGGAAGGATTTAAGCAATACATCGTTTGTTAGCGATAAAAAAGTGTTTTTCGCGCGCAGTAATAAGAGTTATGCGATATTTGTAAACGGCAATGAAGCCAATAAAAATGATAATGAAATTGTTGTTCTTAATGGTAAAGGCGTGCAAAAATTCAAGTTTACTTTCACACAAGAAATTATTGATATTGCTTTACGCGGCAAATATATTTACATTTTAAGCGATAGAAAGATATATATTTATAATGTTAAAGGTGAATTATTGAACACCGCTGCGTGCGATTTCGGCGTAAAGCGCATAGTTCCAGTTAGCAGTTTCAGTATTGCAACCTTTACCGATAACAATATCAAAAAGGTATCTGCATAGAGGAGGTATTTTTATGTGGCTTTGGATTGATTTAATTATTGTGGCGATTTTGCTTATATGCATATTTATCTACGCAAAGCGCGGCTTCGTTAAGTCAATTTTCGGTGTAATCGGCTTTGTTGCGGCGATAGTATTATCGTTTATTTTAAGCACACCGCTTAGTAATTTTACATACGATAAAGCAATATATCCCGCAGTATCAACTGCATTAACCGAAACGATCTCAAACACGCAAACTGCCGTTAATGAGTCGGTTTTAGATGCTTTGCCTGATTTTTTAAAGCAAGGTGTAGATTTTGAAAATATAGATTTTAATAATGTGGCAGATATAGACACACCTCAAATGATGGCCGACAAAATTTGTGAAAATGTAGTAAAACCTGCCGCCGTTAATTTCTTAAAAATAATTTTTTCACTTATTTTATTTATTGTTTTAAGCATTGTATTCAAATTTATTGTCAAATTGCTTAACAAGCTCTTTTCTTTCAGCGTTATGGGAAAACTCAACGCAACGCTTGGCGGGGTTATAGGCGCAGTTATGGGCATAATTATAGCAATATTATTTGTCTTGATTATAAATTTGATTATGTCCTTTAATGGCGACTTTGCTATATTTACAAGTGAAAATATTAATGGTACAATTCTTTACAATTTTATATTGAATTTATTACCGATTAAACTATAAGTATCTTTTTCCTCGAAGGGAGCAATCAATTAAATGAAGTTATGTTACAAGTGTAAAAAAAGGCCTGCGGTTGTTTTTATTTCCGATCCTGCACAGGCCGATTCAAGCCCCAAAGGGTTATGCCTTATGTGCGCTAAGGAGCTTGGTATTAAGCCCATTGATGATATGTTAAGCAAAATGAACATATCCGATGAGGATATCGAGCAAATGAGCGAGCAGTTTATGGACATAATGGCGCTAAATGAAGAAAACGACGGGGATGACGATGCATTTTCGCTCGGCACAACTCCTGCTTTTCCGTTTCTTAATAATATTTTCGGCTCAACCGAGAAAAAAGAACCATCTAATGACCAAAAAGGCGATAAAGAGAAGCATGACAACGATAAAGCCAAGAAAAAGCGTGCTCGCTTTTTAGAACAGTATTGTACAAATCTTACCGAAAGGGCAAAAAACGGTCAGCTCGATGCTATTATAGGCCGTAATGATGAGCTTGAGCGAGCTATACAAATATTATCGCGCCGTTCCAAAAATAATCCTTGTTTAATCGGCGAACCGGGTGTTGGCAAAACGGCAATTGCAGAGGGCTTGGCTCTTATGATAGCTACAGGCTCGGCACCGGCAAGATTACTCGATAAGGAAATACATTTGCTTGATTTAACAGGGCTTGTTGCAGGCACACAGTTCCGTGGTCAGTTTGAAAGCCGTGTAAAAGGGCTTATTGATGAAATTAAAAACCGCGGCAACATTATTTTGTTTATTGATGAAATACACAACCTTGTTGGCGCGGGAGATTCTGCCGAGGGCTCAATGAACGCCGCTAATATACTAAAGCCCGCACTATCTCGCGGCGAAATACAGGTAATTGGCGCTACAACATTTAAAGAATATCGCAAATATATAGAAAAGGATGCAGCACTCGAACGCCGCTTCCAACCGATAATTATTGAAGAGCCATCTATTGCCGATGCCGAAAATATTGTTTTAGGTGTTAAAGGCTATTATGAGGGATTCCACAATGTTACTGTGTCGGATGATTTAGTACGTAAAATTGTGCGCTTGTCCGAACGCTATGTAAATGATAGATTTTTACCCGACAAGGCAATAGACTTGTTGGATGAAGCCTGTGCTTGTGCCAGTCTTGCAAATAAATCGGTTGATGAGCTTTATGATGTTAATAAAAAAATCAAAGAAATCGGCATTGAAATTGAAACTATTGAAGCCGATGTTGAAAATATTGATTATGAAAAATTAGCTCATAAAAAATCTTTACTTGAAAAGTATAAAAAACAGGCCGATACGCTTTATGCGCCTGCCTCAAATATGGTTGTAACCGAGATGGATGTTGCCAAGGTTATTGAACTTTGGACGGGCATTCCTTCTTCAAAAATACAGGAAAACGACCTTAAAAAGCTTGCTAATTTGAATGAAGAAATCAAAAAGCGTGTAATCGGTCAGGATGAGGCGGCTGATATCGTTTCCGCCGCTGTCAGACGTTCTCGTGTGCAAACAACACCGCATCGCCGACCTGCATCATTTATATTTGTAGGCCCCACTGGTGTTGGTAAAACCGAGCTTGTAAAGGTTTTATCCGAACAGCTTTTCTCAACGCCCGAAACTATGATACGCCTTGATATGTCGGAGTTTATGGAAAAGCACTCAGTTTCCCGTATAATTGGCTCGCCCCCTGGATATGTCGGCTATGATGAAGCAGGTCAGTTAACCGAAAAGGTAAGAAGAAAACCATATTCGGTAATACTGCTTGATGAAATCGAAAAAGCCCATCCCGATGTGTTAAATATACTTTTGCAAATCTTTGATGATGGTAGAATAACCGATGCGCAGGGCAGGGTAGTTAATTTTGAAAACACCATCATAGTTATGACCTCTAACGCAGGAAGTGAGCGCAACGATTACGCAGTTGGTTTTGGTAAAACAACTGCTGAAATTTCAAAAGATAAGGCCCTCAAAGCGCTTAGCGAATTTATGCGCCCTGAGTTTTTAGGCAGAATTGATGAAATAGTTGTTTTCGCACCGCTTAATATAGCTGCTCTTGAAAAAATCGCAGAGCTTATGATGAATGATTTTAAGGCAGTTATGAGCGAAAAAGGCATTAATCTTAATTTCGATAAAACGGTTTGTAAACAGTTAGCATCGCAAGCAGAGGGCTCAAAGTCGGGTGCCAGAGAGTTGCGCAACAAGATACGCAAAAATATTGAAGACCGCATAGTTGACCTAATTATAAACAACTGTGAATCACCTTTAAGTGAGATTAATATTACCTACAAAAACGGTTATCAAATTTCGCATAAATAATTGAATTTTCGCTTGACTATCGGCAAAAAGTGTGTTATTATACTTCTTGCCGATTAATGCGGGTGTAGTTCAATGGCTAGAATCCCAGCCTTCCAAGCTGGTCGTGTGGGTTCGATTCCCATCACCCGCTCCAAAAATTAAAGCATCAATCCTTGTGATTGGTGCTTTTATTTTTCGTTTGTTTTTTATGGGAATCGAACAAGGAGCAATAACAAACAGTCCGGTGGACTGTTTGTGCGACGCGGCAACGAGCGTTAGCGAGGCGATAGGCACGGGCAGTGCCGAGACAAATTCCCATCACCCGCTCCAAAAATTAAAGCACTAACCTTTATTGGTTGGTGCTTTTTTAATTTTAGTTTATTGACATCGCTTTTGTAAGATATTATAATATAATATTATTAAATAACGCGCGAGGTGTTTTTATGTTATCAAAAGATATGATAAATTTAGGGCAGGTAAGGTCTGTAATACGTGAAATGTTTGAGTATGGCAATAAACGTGCCGCCGAAATAGGTCGCGAAAATGTGTTTGACTACAGTCTTGGAAACCCGAGTGTGCCAGCCCCCGAGATAGTTAACGAAACGCTTATTGATTTACTTAAAAATGAAGACCCCGTGGCAATTCACAGCTATTCATCGGCTCCCGGAGACCCCACTGTCCGTGCCGCTATAGCAAACAATCTTAATAAAGAATACGGAACCGACTTTTCCGCCGGTAACATATATATAACTTCTGGCGCCGCCGCCGCTTTAAGCATTACTTTTAAAGCATTGGCGGAAGAAAATGATGAGTTTATTGTATTTGCACCATTTTTCCCCGAGTACCGCGTTTTTATTGAGAATACGGGTGCTAAGCTTAAAATGGTTAAATGCCGTGAGGATGATTTTCAAATAGATTTTGAAGCCCTTAAAAATGCGCTTAATAAAAACACCAAGGCAGTTGTTATAAATTCGCCCTGTAACCCCTCGGGTGTTGTATTTAATGAAGATACGATTTCAAAGCTTGCCGCAGTTTTAAGTGATGCCGAAAAGGAATTCGGTCATCCTATTTTCTTAATTTCGGACGAGCCGTACAGAGAACTCGTGTATGATAATATAACAGTACCTTTTGTGCCGAATTATTATGAAAATACAATCGTTTGCTACTCTTTTAGTAAATCATTATCAATACCGGGAGAGCGTATTGGGTATATTTTAATTTCAAATAAATCTACCTCCCCGGAACTCATTTTTGAGGCAGTTGCGGGTGCCGGCAGAGCACTTGGATATGTATGCGCTTCAAGTCTTTTCCAAAAATTAATACCCGTTTGCATGGGCAAAACTGCTGATATTAGCATTTATAAGAAAAATCGCGATTTATTATGTGATGCGCTAACCGAATACGGCTACACGTTACCGAGCCCTGACGGCGCTTTTTATCTCTTTATTAAAGCACTCGAAAATGATGCTAATCGTTTTTGTGAGAATGCTAAGAAATTCGAACTCTTATTAGTACCGGGCGATAGCTTTGGTTATCCCGGTTATGTACGTATTTCTTACTGTGTATCAACAGAACAAATTATCAAATCTTTGCCTGCATTTAAAAAATTAGCCGATAGCTATAGAAATGGGGAATTTTAGTGAATAAGCTTGACGAAGCACGTAATATCATAAATAACGTTGATAAACAAATGGCTGAGCTGTTTTGTGAACGTATGAGGGCTGCCGAATTGGTTGCTGAATATAAACGTGAAAAGGGCTTGCCGATTTTAGATTCAGCGCGTGAAGAAGCCATAATTTGCAACAACTCAAAGGCGCTTAAATGTCAAGAATATGCTGAATATTACGTTAATTTTTTGCAGGATGTTATGAAAATTTCTCGCAATTATCAGCATCGCTTAATTAATGGTATGAAGATTGCTTATAGTGGTGTTGAGGGTGCGTTTGCACATATTGCCGCAGGAAAAATATTTGAGAGTGGCACAAGGATTGCTTATCCTAACTTTAAAAGCGCGTATAAAGCAGTTGTTGAGGGCGAGTGCGACTGTGCTGTACTACCGATAGAAAACAGCAGTGCGGGCGAGGTTGGTACTGTTATTGACCTGATTTTTGCAGGCACACTTTATATTAACGGAGTATATGAGCTATCGGTATCTCAAAATCTGGTTGGTTTGCAAAATGCAGAAATTACTGATATTAAAAAGGTAGTCAGCCATATTCAAGCGCTTGAACAATGCGATGCTTATATAAAATCACACGGCTTTGAGGTTTCAATGTGTGATAATACTGCTATTGCGGCTCAAAACGTTGCTAAAAATGGCGATAAATCGGTTGCTGCTATTGCAAGCACCGAAACCGCTGATTTATATGGCTTAAAGGTGCTTGACAGCAATATTAACGAGAGCCACCAAAATACTACTCGTTTTGCGGTGCTCTCACGCTCCGAACACTTAAAAACCGTTAATAAACCCGATAATAATTCAATTCTAATGTTTACCGTACGCAACGAAGCAGGTTTTCTTGCTAAAGCAATAAACATTATCGGAGAGCACGGTTTTAATATGCGTAATCTTCGCAGCCGTTCTATGAAAGAATTGTTATGGCAATATTATTTTTATGTTGAGCTGGAAGGTAACCTTCATACAGCTGAGGGCGATGCAATGCTGCATGACCTACAACAATATTGCGACAAACTAAAGGTAGTTGGCACCTATCATAATCATATTGATTTAGGAGAATAAAATGATTATCCATCTTGATTTAAAAGAACGCGGATATGATATACATTTAAAACGCGGAATTTTACATACTGCCGCCGATATTCTATCACTGCAAAGAAAAGTGCTTATAGTTACAGATAACGGCGTGCCGAGCGAATATTCGAAAATTATTGCGAAGCAATGTAAAACTCCCGTTATTGTAACCGTAAAACAAGGCGAGGATTCAAAATCTTTAACTACTTTAAATGAGTTATACAAGGTAATGCTCGAAAATGGTTTTACCCGCAAGGACTGCGTTGTAGCGGTTGGTGGCGGTGTAGTAGGGGATTTATCGGGATTTGCCGCGGCAACCTTTATGCGTGGGATTGATTTTTATAATATTCCCACAACCATTTTGTCCCAGGTTGATTCGTCAATCGGCGGAAAGGTTGCAGTTAATTTTGAGGGCGTAAAGAACATTATAGGCGCTTTTTATCAGCCCAAAGCCGTAATTATTGACCCTGATGTTTTAAAATCATTACCGGCAAGGCAGATTTCTAACGGACTTGCCGAAGCGGTTAAAATGGGACTTACCTCTGATAAAACATTATTTGAAATGTTTGAAAATGATGATTATCTTGACAATATAGATGTTATCATAGAAAAATCTTTACGTGTTAAAAAGTATGTTGTTGAGCAAGACGAAAAGGAAACGGGGCTCCGCAAAATTTTGAATTTCGGACACACTATCGGTCATGCATTTGAATCGCTCAATTTTGGCAAACTTTACCACGGCGAATGTGTTGCTTTAGGTATGTTGTATATGTGTTCTGAATGCGTTAAGGCGCGTTTATTACCTGTTTTAAAACGGCTTAACCTACCGACAGAAATTGATTGCAATAAGGCCGAAGCGTTGGGAATTATTAAGCACGATAAAAAGGCCGAAAGTGATTGTATATCGGCAATTTTTGTTGAAGAAATAGGAAATTTTGATATAAAGCAGGTAAAACCTGAGGATTTGATTGATTTATTATAGGCGGTGTTACTATGGAATATGGATTAATTGGCGAAAAATTAGGTCATAGTTTTTCAGCTGAAATCCATCCTAAAATTACTGGAAAGGCATACGAGTTAAAAGAGCTTTCTAAAGATTCGGTAGAAGCTTTTATAAAGCAAAAAGATTTTAAGGGAATTAATGTTACTATCCCGTATAAACAAACCGTTATGCCTTTTTTAGATAACATTGATGAAAATGCCAAAGAAATCGGCGCCGTGAACACCATTGTAAATAAAAACGGCGTGCTTTACGGCCATAATACCGATTTCGGTGGTCTATTGGCACTAATTAAAAAGAGAAAGAACGACCTTACCGACAAAAAAGCGTTAATATTGGGCGATGGTGGAGCTAGTAAAGCGGCATTTGCCGTTTTAAAGCACCTAAACGCCAAAGAGATTTTAATAGTTAGTCTTTTCCCTGGAAATGGTAAAATCTCCTATAACGATGCCCTCACACAACATTTCGATGCTGAAATTATTATCAATGCTACACCTGTTGGTATGTTTCCAAACGTTAACGGTATGGCAATAGATATTAGTAGGTTCAAAAATTTAGAGTTAGTTGTTGATGTTGTTTATAATCCATTGCGGACTGACCTAACACTTGCCGCCGAAAAAATGGACGTTCCTGCTCTCACAGGACTTTATATGCTTGTAGGCCAGGCGGTGCTTGCCGCGGGACATTTTACCGAAAATGAATTTGGAACTGAGATTACGGACAAAATTTTTAATGAAATTGTAACTGAAAAGCGCAATATTGTGCTAACGGGTATGCCGGGCAGCGGTAAAACCACTATTGGAAAAGTTTTAGCCGAAAAGTTAGGCCGTGAGTTTGTTGATACTGATGAGTTAATTGTTAAAAAAGCCGGCAAGCAGATAACCGAAATTTTTGCGAATGAAGGAGAAGGTGGATTTCGCAGAATTGAAAGCGAAGTTATCGCCGATATTTCACTGCAAAACGGCTTGATTATTGCTACCGGCGGCGGTGCTGTTTTAAATAATGATAACATACGCCACCTTAAGCATAACGGAATCGTGTTTTTCCTTGACCGCGAACTTAACGAGCTGATTCCAACCGATGACCGTCCGCTTGCTAACAGTAAAGAAAGTATAATTAAAAGATACAACGAGCGTATTGATATCTACAATTCTACCAACGATTACTCTGTAAAAGTAATTGGTCCCGAAAAAACAGCTAACGAAATTATTAAAATTTTTAAAGGAATTGATATTTAGTGTTTGCTAATATTAAACAAAGCACTGCTAAAGGTACTGTATCTGCTCCGCCATCAAAAAGTATGGCACACCGACTGCTTATTTGTGCAGGGTTAAGTAATGATACTACAAAGGTGCGAAACGTTGCTTTTTCACAAGATATTTTGGCTACTATTGACTGTTTAAAAGCCATTGGTGCTAAATGTGATATTGATAACGATACAGTAACAATAACCGGCGTTAACCCAACAAAGTTAAACAATAATATCATTGCAAACTGCCGCGAAAGTGGAAGCACCTTGCGCTTTTTTGTTCCGATTTTGCTTTTAAGTGATTGTAATTGCGTGCTCGTGGGTAGCGAATATTTATTTAATCGCCCAATGAGTGTGTATCGTGAAATTTGCAAAAAACAAAACTTAAAATTTAATCTTTCTAACGGCCGAGTAGACATTTGTGGACGCATAACGGCAGGGGAATATGTTATAAATGGCAGTATCAGCAGTCAGTTTATAAGCGGTTTACTATTTGCATTGCCGTTACTCGAAAAAGATAGCTTTATCAAAATTATTCCTCCAATTGAAAGCCGCTCTTATATTAATATGACTATATCGGCACTTAAAACCTTTGGAATTAAAATTGTTTGGAAAGATGATAATACCTTATTTATAAACGGTAATCAAAAATATCGGCAAACTATTGTTACGGTTGAAGGAGACTATTCAAACGCTGCTTTTTATGAAGCCTTTAACCATATCGGCGGAAACGTTGAAATTTTAGGGCTAAATAATGATAGCTTACAAGGAGACCGTATTTATAAAGAGCTATTTGATTTCTTAGAAGCCGAATGTCCTGTAATTGATGTTTCAGACTGTCCTGATTTAGCACCAATATTGATAACTGTTGCCGCACTAAAAAACGGTGCCACATTTAAAGGTACAAAACGCCTTGAAATTAAAGAGAGCAACCGCGGTGTAGTTATGGCAAATGAGCTTGCAAAATTTGGTGCTGAAATTAAAGTGTTAGATAACGAAATTATTGTAAAAAAGACAAGGCTTCATTCGCCAAACGAAATACTTTGTGGTCATAATGATCACCGTATTGTTATGTCGCTGGCGGTTATTTCTTCACTTTTTGGCGGAAAAATCAGTGATGCAAAAGCCATTAATAAAAGTTTTCCGGACTTTTTTGAGAAAATTAAACTACTTGGAATCAAGGTTGATTTAGATGAAAATTAATAAAAATACAAAATTCTTAATAATAGGTTTAGGTCTTATGGGCGGTAGCTATGCCAGAGCACTTACAAAAAAAGGTTATACTGTAAATGCCATTACCAAGGACCAAAGTTCTATAGATTTTGCAATTGAAAATAAAATTATCAATTATGGTACAACTGCCGTTGAAGAGGAATTAATTAAAAACACCGACGTGGTAATTTTTGCGCTTTATCCGCACGTTTTTACCGAGTGGTTAGAAAAATATCAGCATCTCTTCAAACCTGGCACAGTTTTAACCGATGTTACAGGTGTTAAAACATCAGTTATTTCTCAAATTGATGCAATTATTCGTGATGATATAGAGTTTATTGCGGCGCACCCTATGGCAGGTCGCGAAGTATATGGTGTTGAAAACAGTGATGATGCAATTTTTAAAAATGCAAACTACATTGTTGTTCCAACCGAGAAAAACTCAAGCGAAAGCATTGCATTATGCAAGGAGCTTGGCAGTATTCTCGGGTTTGCAAAAATTTCTGAATTATCGCCCGAAAAACATGATGAAATGATTGCATTTTTGTCCCAGCTGACTCACTGCATTGCGGTTTGTCTTATGACCTGCAACCAAAGCGATAATATGCAGGATTATACCGGCGACTCTTTCCGTGATTTAACAAGAATCGCCCAAATAAATGAGTATATGTGGTCGGAACTGTTTTTAATGAATAAAGAACCGCTACTGCAAATGATGAGAATTTTTCGTGATGATTTCGATAAGCTTACCGGTTATATTGAAGCTGATGATAAACAAGCCATTATGGATATGATGAGAATTTCTACTGAACGCAGAAAACTCTTTAATAAATAGGAGATGTTAATATGAATATGGAGTTTTTAAGGAAGTTACCAGTGCCAGTTGATATAAAGGAACAATATCCGCTTCCTAAAAAATACGAAAAAATTAAAGAAAAACGTGATAAAGAAATTGCTGATATTTTTAAAGGCAACGATGACCGTTTGCTTTTAGTAATTGGTCCCTGTTCTGCTGATAGGGAAGACGCTGTGCTTGAATATGTAACTAAATTACGTGAAGTTCAAGAAAATGTTAAAGATAAAATTGTTATAGTTCCGCGCCTTTATACTAATAAGCCACGCACAACGGGCAAAGGTTATAAGGGTATGCTTCATCAACCGATAGCAAACGAAACTCCCGATATGCTCGCAGGTATTGTTGCCATTCGTAAACTGCATATGGATGCTATTATTAACACTGAATTTACCTGTGCCGATGAAATGCTTTATCCCGAAAACTATAGATACCTATCTGATTTGTTATCGTATGTTGCGGTTGGTGCACGTTCGGTCGAAAATCAAAAGCATCGCCTTACAGCCAGCGGTCTTGATATACCGGTTGGTATGAAAAATCCCACCTGTGGCGATTATTCTATAATGTTAAATTCAATAACCGCCGCACAAAGCTCCCACACGTTTATTTATCGCGGTTGGGAAGTGCAGTCGCACGGTAACCCGCTTTCTCACGCAATACTTCGCGGTTATGTTAATGAAAGCGGAGAATCATTCCCTAACTATCATTTTGAAGATATTATTAGATTATCGCACCTTTATAATGAAGCAAATTTGGCAAATCCTGCGGTTATTGTAGATGCAAACCATGCAAACTCCGGAAAGCAGTATTTGGAGCAGGTTAGAATTTGCAAAGAAGTATTACACAGTTGTCGTTACTCGCCCGAGGTTAAAAAACTCGTTAAAGGCTTTATGGTTGAAAGCTATTTGGTTGATGGTTGCCAGCCTGTTGGCGGAAAAACCTATGGCCAATCAATTACCGACCCGTGCCTTGGATGGGAAAAGACCGAGCGTTTTATTTACGATATTGCCGATGTTTTATAAGGAGAAACTATTATGAATATCGAAAATCAGGTAAAAACAGCCTTGTCAGAGCTTTGTGAATTATCAAAAATTCAAGCGGGCGATATTGTTGTTATTGGATGTTCCACCAGTGAAGTTGATGGGGGAGTTATAGGCCATAACTCAAATGTTGATTTGGGCTCCGTAATTTTTAATGCGGCTAATCAAGTGTTATTAGAGCGCGGAGCTTTTCTTGCAGCACAATGCTGTGAGCACCTTAATCGTGCAATTATTATTGAAAGAGATGCTGTAAAAAATATCAACGATATTGTAAATGTTGTGCCGCAGCCGAAAGCTGGCGGTTCGTTTGCAACGGCAGCATATAACGGCTTTAAAAATCCGGTCGTTTTAGAAAAGATAAGTGCTGATGCAGGTCTTGATATAGGCTTAACACTTATCGGTATGCATTTAAAAAAAGTTGCCGTGCCGGTTCGTTTGTCAATTAATAAAATCGGCAATGCAACTATTGTTGCAGCTCGTACACGTCCAAAATTCATTGGCGGTGTCCGCGCTGCGTATAACGAAAATTTGTTATAATAAAAAGCACGCAGTATTTTACTGCGTGCTTTTTATTTTTTGTTATTAATTTTTTCGATAACTTTCCTTATTAATAATGTTATTGCAATACAAAGCGGCCAAAACGGAGTGGCAGGACCAAGCCAAAAAGCAAGGTAACCACCCGCAATGCCTAAAAGTACCGCCGAATTATTTATCAAACCCAAAATACCGCACACCCATATGGGCGAAGTCATAACCAAAAACACAACCCATAATATAACAAGATTATGCCAATCTTTCAGTTGTGTCCAAATCCATTTGAAGAAATTAATAGCCTTAATTTTGATATTCCTCATTTTTTAACCCCGCAAAAAAATTACATACCTATTTTATAATTTTCGAGAAAATAATTCAAGTGGCTTATTGCAATTTCTGCATTTTTTTGGAATTTACAAATTTTTCCGACAAAATGTCAAAAAAATTGTATATGACAATTGACAAACACCACAACATAGTGTATAATCTTTCTATAAATTTTCGATATTTATCAAAAGATATGGTTTTGAAGTTTCTACCCGACAGCCATTAATTGTCGGACTATCGAATTTTTTTCGACAGGGAAACTTTTTGTTTTTCTGTCTTTTTTTGTTTAGGAGTTGTTTTTGTGAAGCTTTTAGAGGATCGCATCCGCAAAGACGGTATTATAGGCGAGGGAAACGTCCTTAAAGTTGATAGTTTTTTAAATCATCAAATGGACATTGCGTTGATTGATGAGTTAGCTGCCGAGTTCCACCGTTTGTTTAAAGATTGCGGCGTAACAAAAATCCTTACCATTGAGGCATCGGGTATAGGCATCGCTTGTCTTACTGCAAAATATTTCGGTGTGCCTATGGTATTTGCAAAAAAATCTAAAACAAAAAACATTGCAGGGGATATATATACTGCAAAGGTTGAGTCATTCACTCACGGCACGGTATATGATGTTATGGTTTCTAAAAAGTTTTTGAATAGCTCTGATAAAGTTTTAATTATAGATGACTTTTTGGCAAACGGACAAGCCCTTCTTGGTCTTACAAAGATTGTTAAAGATGCAGGTGCTGCTACAGTTGGTTGTGGCATTGTTATTGAAAAAGCCTTTCAGGATGGCGGCAAAATTATTCGTGAACAAGGCATTCGAGTTGAGTCGTTGGCACGCATTAAAGAAATGTCTGTTCAAAACGGCGCAGTTTTTTGTGATTAAACTAGCTGTTAGCTATTTTAATAAATAAAAAAAGAGGAGATTTTAAAAATGAAAAGAATTCTCGCATTAGTTCTCGCTTTGGCAATGATTTTTGTATTTGCCGGATGCGGCGGTAACACTGAGGACGAAGTTCTCGGCATGAGTGCTTCACCGCTTGATTCACTCGAAATCAAAGCTGATTATGAAATAGCTGACGATTTCAAAATTGGTTTCATCTGCTTACATGATGAAAACTCTACCTATGACCTTAACTTCCTTAACGCTGCTAACGCAGTTCAAAAAGCTTTAGGTCTTAAAAATGAGCAGGTTATTATTAAGACAAACGTTCCCGAAGGCAACGAGTGCTACATCGCTGCTGCTGACCTTGTAGACCAGGGCTGTAAAATTGTATTTGCTAACTCTTTCGGTCATGAAGACTTTATGATTCAGGCTGCTGAGCAGTTCCCGAACGTACAGTTCTGCCACGCTACAGGTACAAAGGCTCACACCGAAAACCTTGCTAACTATCATAATGCATTTGCTTCTATCTTCCAGGGTCGTTACCTTGCTGGTATCGCCGCTGGTATGAAGCTCAATGAAATGATTGAAGCCGGCAAAATCAAGGCTGAAGAAGCTAAAATGGGCTATGTTGGCGCTTATACATACGCTGAAGTTATCTCCGGTTACACCTCTTTCTATCTCGGTGCAAAATCAGTTTGCCCCACAGTAACTATGGAAGTTCAGTTTACCGGTTCTTGGTATGATGCTACTGAAGAGAAGAACGCTGCTGAAAAGCTTCTTGCTAATAAGTGCGTACTTATCAGCCAGCACGCTGACTCA
>SVOM01000033.1 GCA_015066405.1 Oscillospiraceae bacterium | reverse complement strand
TTGAGAACAAATATCCCAATGATTGATATGTTCAACACCTTGGTTGTATCTCAAAAATTACCGATTTTCTCAATTTCGGGCGAGCCGTATAACCAACTGCTTGCACGTATTGCAATGCAGGCGCAAGCCGATGTAATCGTGCTTGGCGGTATGGGTCTTAAATATGATGATTTCCTGTATTTTAAGGATGAATTATCACGTGGCGGAGCGCTGAGCAAAACAGTTATGTTTATTCATACCGCATCCGACCCTACAGTTGAATGTATGATGATTCCCGATATGGCACTGGCAGTAGCAGAGCAGTTTGCGCTTCAAAATAAGGATGTATTGGTGCTTCTTACCGATATGACCAACTTTGCCGATGCTATGAAGGAAATTGCCATCACTCAAGAACAGGTGCCGTCTAACCGTGGTTACCCCGGCGACCTTTATTCTCAGCTTGCCTCACGTTACGAAAAGGCGGTTGACTTTGCCGATTCAGGTTCGGTTACAGTTTTGGCTGTTACCACTATGCCCGGCGATGACGTAACCCATCCCGTTCCCGATAATACCGGTTATATTACAGAAGGTCAGTATTATTTAAAGGGCGGTCGTATAGAACCCTTTGGTTCACTTTCCCGACTTAAGCAAAATGTAAACGGCAAAACAAGAAAAGACCATCGAGCACTTATGGATGCAATGATTCGTTTGTATTCATCCTACAAAGAAACGCTTGAAAAGAAAAATATGGGCTTCTCAATGAGCCGTTGGGATGAAAAGCTGTTAAAATACGGCGAGCTTTTCGAAGATAAGCTTATGTCCCTTTCGGTTAACTTATCTCTTGAGGGGGCACTCGATTTAGGCTGGGAAATCTTAGCCGATTGCTTCCAAAAGGATGAAACCGGAATTAAGTCAGACCTTACTGATGAATTTTGGCCTAAAGATTAGGGAGGGCAGTAGTTTTGGCAAAAATCAAACTAACTAAAAATGAGTTAAAGGTACAAAAAGATGCACTTAAAATGTACCGTAGATATTTGCCTACTCTAACACTCAAAAAACAACAGCTCCAATCGGAAATTCGCACAATTGAAGCTAAAGCAAAAGCAGTAAGAAAAGAAAGAGAAGCGCTTGAAAAGGGCTTTGGAGAATGGATTGCTGTTTTTAGCGAAATGGATGCTTTCCCTGAAGGAATTATAAAGGTCAGCAATGTCCGTAAAGGCAAGGGAAATATTGCAGGCGTTGATATTCCTATATTTGAGGGAGCGGATTTCTCTCGCGGAGACTATGATTTGTACGCAACACCTCTTTGGGTGGATATAGCCGCCAATCATATGGAAAGGGCAATGTCCCTCGATTTAGAGGCTGAAGTGTTGGATGAGCAGGTTCGTTTGTTAGAAAAAGAGCTTCTTTCTACATCTCAAAGGGTAAACCTGTTTGAAAAGGTTAAAATCCCTGAGACAAAGGAGAATATCAAGAAAATATCTATTTATATGGCAGACCAACAGGTTAGTGCCGTAGTGCGTTCAAAGATATCTAAACGAAAAATAGCCCTTCGTAATGAAACGCCTTCAGAAAGAGAGGTGTATTCATTATGATAGTGCCTATGAAAAAAGTATCTCTCATTATTATGGGGGACAAAAAACAAGAAACACTTAAAAAACTGCGCAAGTTAGGTATCATCCACATCGAGATTACCGAGGGCTCGGGCGAAAGACTGGGTCAACTTGGCGAGCAGGTTGCTTTGCTTGAAAATGCAATTTTCAGCATAGGCAAAAAGAAAAATGTTGAGCAAAAGCAGATAAAGCCCAGCAAGGCTTTATCGGTGGCTTACGATATTGCAGCACTTGATGAGGAGAAAAAGCGGTGTCAGGCCGAAATTATCTCTCTTAACGCAGAACTTGACCGTATAAAAAGCTGGGGCGATGTTGACCCAAACAGCATAAACGATTTGGCAGCGGCAGGGCATGAGGTGTTGCTTTATGAGATGCCAAGGTCTGAGTATGAAGCCCTAAATGAGGATGTAAAAACCGTAAGGGTAGCCTCAAATAAAACATCGGTTAAATTCTTGCTATTAAAGGATGAAGCGGATGAGGAAATCATTTCTCTACTAGGCGCTTACCGTTTTGCATTGCCGCAAATGTCTACTGCGAGTATGCGGCAAAAAATCTCGGAGTTAAACGCTCACATTGATGCAATAGATGAGAAACTGGCATCCTATGTTTGCTATGCCGATAGCATAAAAAATGCAATAAAAGATGTTACAAAGGAAATTGAATTTGAAACCTATGCTACGGGTATGTCGGATGAAAATTTATCTAACGATGAGAGCAAAGCGGTTTCGGTTGCCTATTTCAAAGGCTATATCGAGGAAGAAAATCTTGATAAATTAAAGGCCACGGCTGTGAAAAATTCATGGGGACTTCTTGTGGAAGACCCAACCGAAGAGGACAACGTACCTACCAAGCTTAAAAACAATAAGTTTGTAAGTCTTATTTATCCTTTGACCGACTTTTTAGGTACCGTTCCGGGATATTTTGAGTATGACATTTCAGGCTGGTTTTTAGCGTTCATACTTATATTCTTTGGAATTATTTTCGGCGATGGCGGATATGGTTTGCTGATTACTGCTATTGCGGCGATACCGATTATAAAATCGCTTATTACCAAAAAGCCGATATCGCCCACCATATTACTTGTGGGACTTTTCGGACTTTCAACGGTATTGTGGGGAACACTTACTTGCACGTGGTTTGGTTTATCTGCCGCACAACTACCGCAGTGGCTAAAAAGTTTGTCTATACCTGTGATTTCAAACGTGTATGCCGATAAAATATGGTATCCGTTTTGGACAAATGGTGCTGTGGGACTAACAACGGCTCAAAATTTACAAATTTTCTGTTTCTCGTTAGCGTTAATTCAGTTGACAGTGGCCCACATAAAAGGATTTGTACGCAATATCAAATCCTTAAAGGCGCTGGGCGATTTGGGCTCTATTTTGCAGCTAATAGGTATATATTACGTGGTGCTCAGTCTCGTTGTAAATCCGCAGGTGTTTAGTCTCGGTTTAATAATAGGCGGTGTCCCTGTTGGAACGATTGCAATTATACTTGTTGGTATTGGCTTTGTGGTTAGCTTTATTTTTGCTAATTACGAGGGTAATATCATAAAATCTATACTTGCAAGCTGCGTTAATATAGTATCTGTGTTGCTTGGTGTAGTTAACGTATTTTCGGATATAGTGTCTTATATACGTTTGTGGGCAGTAGGTCTTGCAGGTGCCGCAATTTCAGCCACTGTAAACGAGCTGGCAGGCCCATTGCTTGGGAACTTCTTATTTATGATTTTAGCAATTGTTCTTTTGGTGTTTGGACATGGACTTAATATGATATTAAATATACTGTCGGTTATTGTTCATGGTATACGCCTTAACACCTTGGAATTTTCATCGCACTTGGATATGTCCTGGAGTGGACATAAATTCAAACCATTTACAGAACAAATTGATTAAAGGAGAATTATTATGAATTTAGGAACATTAGGAACAGCATTAGTTATGGGTATTGCCGCAATAGGTTCTGCAATCGGTATCGGTATTGCAGGTCAAGCATCAATCGGTGCTTGGAAAAAGTGCTATATGAGCAATAAAGCAGCGCCGTTTATTCTTACAGTATTTGCCGGTGCTCCGCTTACACAGACTATTTACGGCTTCCTTTTAATGCAGCAGATGAAGGCATCCACTGCCGACCCCGCATTCTTGCTCGGCCTTGGAATCGCATCAGGTGTGGCAATGGCAATTTCGGCTGTTTTCCAGGGTAAAGCAGGCGCTGCCGGTGCCGATGCTTTGGCCGAAACAGGCAAGGGTTTTTCGCAGTATATTACTGTTGTTGGTCTTTGCGAAACAGTTGCGTTGTTTGCCCTCGTTTTCAGCATGGTAGCCTTAGGCTAATAAAAGTTAAACTGCGCAGTCCGTTGCAACGGACTGCGCAGTTTCTTTTTTTAAAAAATATTATTTAGCATATTTGCAATATTTTGAGCATTATCAATAAGCGAATCATCACTGCTTTCGACCATAATATCAGCATATTTTTCGTAAAGCGGTGCGCGCTCGTTGTATAGGTCAATCAGCGTTTCGCCGTTTTTTATCACAACACCGCGCGTTGCAATGTTATTTATGCGCTCCAACAACTGCTTGGGCGTAATTTTGATATAAACCACGGTGCCAATGCTTTTTAGATGTGCCATTGCTTCTTCACAGTAAACCACACTGCCGCCCGTTGCAATAACGGTGTTTGAAACATCTATAGATGCATTAACACGGTTTTCCGCCGCCTTGAAATATTCGGCGCCGTTTTCATTTATAATTTCGTATAGCTTCTTGTTTTCGGCTTGTTGAATAAGCAAATCCGAATCTATAAACGCAAAACCTAAAATTTTTGCAAGCAGTACACCGACAGTACTTTTGCCACACCCCGGCATACCGATTAAAATTATGTTGTTTTTCATAAATAACTCCGTATGTATTTTTTATAATTCTAAACCTTTAAGAATTGTTTGTCAATATTTATTAAAGGGTGTAAATTTATATAAATTATGCTTGATTATTTTTAATGTTTGTGTTAAAATAACTTTTGTTGCTGAATATATGCAAAAATGCGCTGATAGCTCAGCTGGATAGAGCATCTGCCTTCTAAGCAGAGGGTCGGGGGTTCGAGTCCCTTTCAGCGCGCCAATAAAAAAGAGATACCGCAAGGTGTCTCTTTTTTATTTGTTTTGTCGGGGACTCGAACCCTGAGAGGGCATACACCGTAAAGAAAAACAGTTCGGGGAACTGTTTTTTAGGTGGATGGTGTGCAGTCGGGTACCGAATGCGAAGCATTGGGTCGACAAGCAGGTAAGACGCGTAGCGGATGTGTCCCTTTCAGCGCGCCAATAAAAAAGAGATACCGCAAGGTGTCTCTTTTTTTATTGCTTTTTATGCCCTGAATAAAACAAATACTCATAGCATATATTATTTTGGGGTGAGTTATATGAAAATTAAATGGAAAGAGCTCATTATTGCGGTGGCGATACCGCTATTGGTTGGGGGACTATCGGCACTCTTAACAAGTGATTCCATGCAAAGCTTTGAGCAAATTGCAAAACCGCCGTTATCTCCGCCGGGCTGGTTATTTCCTGTAGTATGGACTATACTTTATGTCCTTATGGGTATAGCATCGTATTTGATTTACACCGCTAAATATTCAGCGGGTATGGCGGGTAACGCATTATTCTTTTATTTTGTACAGTTAATTTTCAATTTCTTTTGGTCAATTATTTTCTTCAACTGGGAAATGTATTTATTCGCGTTTATTTGGTTGTTGGCATTGTTGGCACTAATTATTATAACAACTATAAAATTCTATAAAATATCAAAGCCTGCGGCATATCTTATGATACCGTATATTTTGTGGGTGGCTTTTGCAGGTTATCTTAATCTCGGCATTTATCTACTCAACTAAAAAAAGCGTCTATGGGTTCCATAGACGCTTTTTCCTATTTTGTATAAACATACAGCGAATCTTTATCAACGCCTAATTTTTCAAGCGTTATGTAGGAGGCTTCGTTAAATTTATAAAGTATTTTATTGATGTTCGCAAATACCTTGTCCTTAGGCTCGATATATACGTTGTTGTTAAGTTTTGGGATGTGGTCGTAGCTTACTTCATTTCCGCGTTTGTCGTGGTCGTGGCCGATAATTTCAATAGAAAGTGATGCTGCACGGTCAAATACGTTATATTCTATCTGACAGTTATGGCATACGTTTTCGTGTCCCCAACTCTTAACATAACGCGATTGTTCGGTTTTATCTCCGAAGCCATAGCCACCCGTTCTGCAAATATTGTAGCCAAAATACATATTCTCGTATCCGTTGCCAACGGCGGTCAATTGCGTATGGAAATATTCGAGCGTGTATTCAACCTTTTCAAATAAACAGTCGGTTGTAATAAAGTTTTTAAATACGCCTGCATCCTCATCGCGCCAGTGGTATTGCGGGGTAACGCCTGAATCAAACTGCTGGTATATATAACAGTGGTCAAAGGTCATGGTGTCGCATGAGTGCCAACCGCCCGCGCCACCGCCGTAGCGTGTTTGATGGTCTTTGCCGGCTCCAAGGTCTCCGCCAGTCCAGCCGCAAACGCAATAACTCATAGAGATGTTTTTACCGCGTGTTACAAAGAAGATATCCTGAGCGTATCTCAGTTCCAGATTCTTGATATGTATATCGTGTGCGCCGAATGGTATTTTGATGATGCTCACAGCACGGCTTAAATCAATTTGCCAAAAAACTTCGGCAGGATTGCCCTTAGAACAGTATAGATACACCTTATTATCGGGGTTTTCTTCATTTGTCCACTCGGTAGAGTAGATGAAATCAAGGTCGCTTTTGAGTTCCGCAATACTGAGTTTCTTTTCGGCATAGCTTTCGCCATCGTTAAACACGATAACGCCTATATCTTTATCATCATAAACCTTATCAAAGCACCAAACATTTTCGTGCTCAGTCTTTATCCATTTGGCATCATTAATACCATCATACGCCTTAAAAATCTTGGGCTTGGGGCCTACACCATAAGCCGAATATGAAACACCGTTTCTGGCTTCCACCATACCACGCCATAGTCCACCACGCTCGAACACCACAAGGTCGCCCTCGTTCATATCTATTGTATTTAAGTGCTCAATAGTGCAAATAGGGGATGAGGGGCTTTTGCCATCATTATTATCATCGCCGTTCATCGATACATAGTAGGTAGTGCCTGTATCGGTTGTTAGGTCATCAGTGTTTGCGATAATCATTTCTTTAAGGCCGTTTGTTATTCTGTCAAGCTCGGCAAAATATGCTTCATCGGCTTCTATAAAGTTTTCACTTTGACAAAATTTAGTTAATTCTTCTCGGTATTGTTTTTCTGTGAAAACACTCATATTCACACCCACTTTCGTGCAACTATTTTTTTGTTTCCTTTTCGGTAAATACGTAAAGTGCGCCCGTTTCAACACCTAAGCTTTTAAGGTCGTTATATGCCTGTTCGTTGAACTTGTAATCAACCTTATTAATTTCCGCGAACTTTTTATTCTTTATTTGCAGATAAATATTGTTTTGCATTTTCGGGATAAATTCATAACTTAATACGTTGCCCGTTGCTTTCTGTTCGAAGCCATTTATCTGCAAGGTGTAAGACGTTGCGCGGTCAAACACGTTGTATTCAATGGTGCTGTTAATACAGGTGTTTTCGTGTCCCCAGGATTTTATATAAGCCGATTGAGAAGCCTTGGTGCCAAAGCCTGCACCACCCTCGCGGCAGAAGTTATAACCGAAATACATATTTTCAAAACGGTTTTCCAAGGTGTTCTCCTGCGTGTTAAAATACTCAAGTGTGTATTCCGTTGTTTCAAACAAACAATCGGTTGTTATAAAATTTTTGAATATGGATGGAGTTTTGTCCTCGTAGTCATACTGCGGTGTAACACCCGAGTCGAACTGCTGGTAGAAATAGCAGTGGTCATAAACTAAATTATCGCATTCAAGCCAAGCGCCTGCGCCACCGCCGAGGCGCACACCGTTTGCATCGGTACCGCCGCCCATCCAGCCGCATACGCAGTATTCCATTACGATATTTTTACCGCCTGTGAAGAAATAGGGGCTAGAGCCGAAAATAATTTCAAGGTTTCGTATAGTTATATCCTTGGCGTAGGACGCCATCTCAAACATATCTTCTTGTAAAGAAATTTCTATAATATCGTATACGTCGTTAGGGTTGCCTTCATCACAGTAAAGATAAAGTTTGAAATCTTTTTTACCGTCCTTTGCCGACTGGCCTTGATAGCAGAACTCTAAATTACGGTTTAACTTACTGATAGAGAGTTCTTTTGCAGCGTAAGGCGCATCGTTATCGTAACCGAAAACAACGCAGTTAATGTCTTTTGTGAGTATTTTTTCTTCCAACACCCAAACGTTTTTTGTGTCGGTTTCTTTCCATTCGCCATAGGTTTTACCGTCAACTGATGCATAGAGCTTCGGCTTGTGGCCTTCGCCGTAAGCCGCATAGGTTACTCCGCTACGTGCAAAAATATTTCCGCGGAAGGTATCACCTCTGCGGAAAAGCACCGCATCACCTTCTTTAAAGGCGGCAAACTTATCGAGTTTTTCGAGGGTTGCCCAGGCGGTTTCGGGGGTTTTACCGTCGTTTTTATCATCACCCTCATTTGATACATAATAGGTGGTGCCCTTTATATCAGAAACGTCTTCGGTGTTATAGCGTATCATTTCTTCAAGCTTATCTCCGAGGGTATTAACCTTTGATAAATAAGCATCATCGGCGGTTATAAAGTTTTCACCTGCCAAAAGGTCTTTGAGGGCAGTTCTGTAACCCTCTTCGGTCATAAGGTCTTTTGGAATAACAAATTCGCCGTTTTCGGCGCCGTTTTTCTTACAACCTGCAAAACAGCATAAAATTATTGCAAAACAAAGTAAAAAGCTTAGAAATTTAACTGCATTTTTCATAATAAAAACTTCCTTATCTTGTAAATAAATATGTTTCGTTTTTGGAGACGCCCAAATCTTCAAATTCCTTATAAGAATCTTCGTTATATCGGTAATCAACATAGTTGAGCACCGCAAAGGGCTTGTTATAGCGGTCAATATATATATTGCCTTTAAGCTTTGGTATATATTTTAAAGAGAATTTTCCGCCGCTTGTTTCTCGCGCTCCCAAAATAAGCGTGCGAGAATATGCGCGGTCAAATATATTTTTTTCAAATACAAAGTTTTTGGTGTGATTTTCGTGATTTTGCCAAAGTTTAATGTAAGCACTGCCTGTGTGCTTGTCGCCAAAGCCACGGCCACCATTACGGCATAAATTATAACCGATATAGCAGTTAGAAAAACAGTTGCCGTCCAAATTATCTTGAGTGTTGAAAAACTCAAAGGTGTATTCGCACGTTTCAAATAAACAGTCGGTAGTTACAAAGCCGTTTATTATAGCGGGGGTATCTTCAATCCAGTGATACTGCGGGTCAACGCCTGCATCAAACTGCTGGTAAATATAGCAATGCTCATAACGCATATTATCGCAAGAGTGCCAACAACCACCGCCACCACCATAGCGAAGCCGCTTACCGCCAACGATATGACCGCCTTGCCAGCCGCATACACAGTAGCTTATAACAACGTTTTTTGCACCCATAGGGAAAAAGATATCCATACCATAGCGTAAGTCAAGGTTTTTTATGTATATGTTTTCAGCAAAATGGGGTATTTTTATGATACTTCCAAAATCTTTGCGATAACTTAAATCGATATTACGGAATACATCGCGGGGGTTGCCCTTATCGCAGTAAAGATAGAGGATGTTTTCTTGATTTTCTTTATAGTCGGTGCCAATAAAACGGAATTGATAATTGCTGTTAAGCTCATCAAATTCATATTTCTTATCAGCATAGGCTTCGCCATCGTTAAATACAACGCTGCCAATGTCGGACACCTCAATAAACTTATCAAATTTCCAAACATTTTCGTATTCGGTTTTAACCCAGTTGCCGTCTTTTCCGTCAAATGCCTTATAGATTTTGGGCTTTGCGCCAACACCGTACGCCGAGTACGAAACTCCGCTTTGGGCAACTATTTCTCCGCGCCAAAGTCCGCCACGCTCAAAAAGCACCGCATCGCCGTTTTTGTATGTAAACGAATTAGCTTTTTCAAGTGTTTTCCACGCGGTAGTTAAGATTCATCCAAAACACCCCTTTAAAATCTATAAGTATTTTATAACAAACTATCATCATAAATGCAATAGTTATTTTGTACTTTTTAAAAACAAAAAAGTATGGAAATCGTACGAATTTCCATACTTTTAATTGATTAATATTCCGCGTAGAAATATTTAGCACCCGTTTCAAATCCGAGTTTTTCGAGAGTGTTGTGGGTTTCTTCGTTGAATTTATATTCAACGTTGTTTACTGTAGCAAAATTACGACCTTTGCGGTGGATGTATATGTTATTATTAAATTTTGGGATATTTTCCCAAGTTAAAATATTGCCGCTTGCAAACTGGTCATAACTTATAACCTCAATAGACTGTGATGCCGCGCGGTCGAAAATGTTGTATTCAACCTGACAGTCAATACAGGTGTTTTCGTGTCCCCAAGATTTTATATAGCGTGATTTAGCAGGCTTATCGCCAAATCCGTAACCACCCATGCGGCAGAAGTTGTAACCAAAATACATATTTTTAATTGCATTTTCAAGTGTGTCCTTTTGGGTTGAGAAATACTCAAGTGTATATTCACAGCTTTCAAACAAACAGTCGCTGGTTACAAATGTATCAAATACTGATGGCTCCTTACCGTTTGTTAAGGTAGACCAGGCAACCTGCGGGGTAACGCCCGAGTCAAACTGCTGATAGATATAGCAGTGTTCAACAAATATATTATCGCCATCGGGTAAAACGCCTACGCCACCGCAGAAACGTACACCGCTTGCATCAAAATTACCGCCGTGCCAACCCATAACACAATAGGTTGCTTTTATGTTGTTAAAGTAACCACCTGAGTAGGGAACAGAACCGAAAATCATCGCAATATTATTTATATGTATATTTTCTGCGCCGTTGTCCATTTCGAAGGTGCTGGATGCGTAACTAATTTCAATAGTATCGAAAATATCCTTTGGGTTGCCCGCTTCACATTTAAGATAAAGCTGGCTGTCCTTTTTGCCGCCTTGGGCACGTTGTCCTTGGAAGGCAAAGTCAAGGTCTTTTTTAATTACGCCGTTATGATCTCTTTTCTCGGCATATTTAGCATCATTGCCATCGCCATCAAAAACAATGGTGCAAACATCCTCCTTAAAGATTTTTTTGCTGTAAACGTAAACGTCTTTTGTGTCGGTTTCCAACCATTCGCCCTCGGCGCCATCAATAGATGTATAAATTTTTGGCTTGTGTCCATTGCCGTATGCCGAATAGGTAACGCCGCTTTTTGCATACACGTAACCGCGCCAAAATCCGCCACGTTCAAAAAGCACAAGGTCGCCCTTTTCAAATATGTAACTGTTAACCTTTTCGAGTGTAGCCCAAGCGGTTTCGGGTGATTTACCATCGTTTTCGTCATTACCGTTATTAGAAACATAGTAGGTGGTACCTTCACACTCGGTGATATCGTTGGTGCTATACACTATCATATCTTTTAATTGGTCGCCGAGTTTATCAAGTGCCGCAGTATCGGCATTACTGAAATTTTCTTTTTCAAGTAATTTCTTAACTTCGGCGCGGTAACCCTCTTCGGTTAATAAATCGCTCGGTATTACAAATTTTTCTTTGTCGTTATTTTTACATCCCGCAAAGCAGGTTACAAGCAAAGCGGCGCAAAGCAATAAACTTAAAACCCTTTTCATAGTATTTCTCCTTGTGCGAATATTTAATTTATTTATACCAAAATAAAAGATAAAAGTCAATAAAAGACGGGAACAACCCATAAGGGCTGTTCCCGTTAATAATTTATTTGTTTTCCGCATAGAAATATCTGGCGCCTTCATCAACACCCATATTTATTAAGGTGTTATAGGTTTCTTCATTGAATTTATATGTCGTATCCTGTATTGTTGCAAAGCGCTTGTTTTTTTGATGAATATAAATATTATTTTTGAGTTTGGGCATATAGTTAATATCGAAAACATTGCCTTCCGCGGTTTGCTTTTTGCCTACTATTTCAATAGATGTTGTAGCCGCACGGTCAAACACGTTGTTTTCTATTACACAATCAACACAAGCGCTTCCGGAACCCCAAGATTTAACATAGCGGGAGTTCGAGGGCTTGTCGCCAAAGCCGTAACCGCCCAAGCGGCAGAAGTTATAGCCGAAATAGAAGTTTTCGTAACGGTCTTCGAGTGAGTTTGTTTGGTTGTTAAAATATTCAAATGTATATTCGCAGTATTCGAAAAGGCAATTCTTTGCAACAAAATCTTTAAATACTGAGACTGCTTCGTTGCTTCCGCTGTACTGTGGAGATATGCCGGCATCAAACTGCTGATAGATATGGCAGTTTTCAATATAGATGCCATCACATGAAAACCACGCACCCGAGCCGCCACCGAGACGTGTGCCATAGGTATCTCGGTTGCCGCCGCTCCAAAAGTTTTGGCAATAGGAGATTTTAATGTTTGTAAGGTTAGAAGCGAAGAAAGTGTCATTACCGCCGCAAAGTTTTAGGTTGTTAAGAGTAACGTCGTGTGTGTTATGCAGCATATAAACAACACTTTTACCAGCAAGGGTTACCTCCATCGAGTCATAAACCTCAGCGGGATTGCCTTTATCACAATAGAGATAAAGATAATTATCCTTTTTACCTCTTTGAGCGCGCTGACCCGAAAAAGCAAATTGATTATTATCTTTAAGGTCATCCAATTCTCTAAGGTCGGCATAATCTTCGGCATTGTTAAACAGTAATACGCCGGTATCTTCTGCTGTTATGCGTTCTGAGAATTTCCAAACATTTTCGGTGTCGGTTTCTTCCCATTTACCGCCGTTTTTAACGTCCATAGAATAACTGATTACGGGTTTTAGACCCTTACCATACGCACCATAAGTAATGCCGCTTTTAGCAAACAAATATCCGCGCCAGCCGTCTCCACGATTGAACAGAACTGCATCACCGGGATTCAAAGGTGCTGAGTTTACCTTGTCAAGCGTTGCCCAGGCAGTTTCAGGGGTTTTACCATCGTTTTTATCATCGCCGTTTTTGGCAACATAGTATGTAGTGCCCTTGACATCGGTAATATCATCGGTGTTGTATTTTATCATTTCAGCAAGGCGGTCGCCAAGCTTATCTATGGCACCTGTATCGGCATTGCTGAAATTGGTTGCGTTAAGTAACTTGTCAAGCTCTGCGTGGTACTGGTCCAAAGTCATTAAATTTTTTGGCGGGTCATAAACATCGCCCGAAGCGCTTTTTGGCTTGCCGCAGGCGGTTAATACTGTACAAAGACACAGTATAATAGCCATAATGCTGATAAATCTTTTCATAATTATTCCTCCATAATATCAAATAACTATACTTGTTTTTTATATCACAATATCACAAAAAAGTCAATAATGTAGTATTTTGCGTTAAATATTTAGTAAACACATAAGGCAAAATGTTATTAAACACAAAATATGCGAAAAAGTTATTGTTTTTTGCGATATATATACATTATATATATAAGGGCAAAAATTGCCCTTTTGCTTCCTAAAAAGCAGTCGAAAAAATTTTTAAAAAAAATCAAAAAAACACTTGCATTATTATAAAAAGTATGTTATTATACCCAAGTACGCTATGCGTATAGATATGCGTTGATGCGGGAGGTGGCCCACCTCGAGTGGGGAAATTTCCGCGGAGTATGTCCGATTTTAAACCGGGCGAAAGAAACTTAGTACCCGCACAAAGCGGCAACTTGCGAACCGCAGCGTGCAACGGTAGGTTACCTACCGTACCCGGATTTTGCTGTAACCCCAGTGTATCCGGTTTTATAATGTGCCACAAAGAAACACACGGCACGGTGTAAGTTTTGCCCGCCAACTATTTTAAGGAGGCGACTATCCATGGCAGTAAAAGAAAAGATTCGTATCAGAATCAAAGGTTACGACCACGCACTTGTAGACCAGTCCGCAGATAAAATTGTGGAAACCGCTAAACGTACAGGCGCCAGAGTATCGGGTCCGGTTCCGCTCCCGACAGAGAAGGAAGTTGTAACCATCCTACGCGCTGTTCATAAATATAAGGACAGCCGTGAGCAGTTCGAAACAAGAACTCACAAAAGGCTTATCGACATTCTCAGACCTTCCAACAAAACTGTTGAAGCTCTGACAAGTCTTGAGCTTCCCGCCGGCGTAGAGATCGAAATTAAACTTTAATTATAAGGTATCTACGTGGTGTGGTCATGTTGGGAAATCCCAACCAATAACCAAAGGAGGATAAAAAAATGAAAAAAGCAATCGTTGGTAAAAAGCTTGGTATGACTCAGCTTTTCGATGCGAACGGTAACGTTGTTCCCGTAACTGTAATCGAAGCAGGCCCTTGTGTTGTTGCTCAGAAGAAGACAGTTGAAAACGACGGTTATGAAGCAGTTCAGATTGGCTACGGCGATTTGAAAGCTTCTAAAGTGAACGGTCCTATGAAGGGCCACTTTGCAAAAGGCGATGTAGCTCCCAAGAAAGTTCTTCGCGAGTTCCGCTTGGACGACATTAGCAGTTTGAATGTTGGCGATATTATTAAGGCTGACATATTCGCTGAGGGTGACGCAGTGGATGTACGCGGTACTTCAAAGGGTAAGGGTTATGCAGGTGTAATTAAGCGCTGGAACTTCAGCCGTCTTAAAGAATCACACGGTACTGGCCCCGTACACCGTCATGGCGGTTCTTTGGGCGTTATCGACCCTGCACGTGTATTCAAAGGCAAAAAGATGGCAGGTCATTTAGGTAACGAGCGCGTAACCGTTCAGAATTTAAGTGTAGTTAAGGTTGACGCTGAAAACAACATCATCGCAGTTAAGGGCGCGGTTCCCGGTCCTAAGGGCGGCATCGTTGTTCTTTTCGATAGCGTTAAAGCTTAAAGGAAGGAGTGTTTTAAATGCCTAATATAGCAGTAGTTGATATGGCAGGCAAAAATGTAGGCGAAATTACATTAAGCGATGCCATTTTCGGAATTGAACCTAATGCAGTTGTAATGCATATGGCTGTTGTAAACTATCTTGCAAATCAGCGCCAGGGCACTCAGTCCACTTTAACACGTACCGAAGTTTCCGGCGGCGGTAAAAAGCCGTGGAGACAAAAGGGTACAGGCCACGCAAGACAGGGCTCTACAAGAGCACCCCAGTGGAGACATGGCGGTATCGTTCATGCTCCGAAGCCGAGAGATTATTCTTATGCCCTTAATAAAAAGGTTGCAAGACTTGCACTTAAGTCTGCTCTTTCTGATAAGGTTGCAACAAACTCTCTCATCGTTCTTGACGAACTCAAAATGGATTCGTACAAGACCAAGACTGTTGCCGAGTGCTTAAAGGCAATCGGTGCAGCAAAGAAAACTCTCATTGTATTAGCTGATAACAACGCTTTTGCAGTTAAGAGCATTGCAAACATTGCGGGAGTTAAATCTGCGCAGGTAAACACCATTAACACTTACGATATAATCAATGCTGATACACTCGTAATCGTTAAGGATGCTGCCGTAAAAATTGAGGAGGTGTATGCATAATGAAAATCGCACAGGATATCATTATTGCTCCGGTAATTACCGAAAAGAGCATGTCAGGCATTGCCGACAAGAAATACACCTTTAAGGTAGACCGTAACGCCAACAAAATCGAAATTGCAGCCGCTGTTGAAGAGCTCTTCAAGGTAAAGGTTGCTAAGGTTAACACCATTTCGGTTAGAGGTCAGGCAAGACGTATGGGCCGTTACAGCGGTTATACAGCTGCTTGGAAAAAGGCGATCGTAACCCTTAAAGCAGATTCTAAACCGATTGAATTCTTTGACGGTTTAATGTAATCGACAAAGAAACACGTTGAAATTAATACATTTAATTTCAGGTGATGTATGAAGCCGAGAACGGCTTCGCTAAGCCAAAATAGGAGAGTGAAACAAGATGGCAATTAAACATTACAAGCCGACTACCCCCGGTCGCCGCGGTATGACAACAATGGATTATTCCGAGTTGTCCAAGGTAGCACCTGAGAGAAGTTTGCTTGAGCCTTTAAAGAAAAATGCCGGCCGCAACAGCTATGGCCGCATCACCGTTCGCCACAGAGGCGGCGGAAACCGCAGAAAGTACAGAGTTATCGATTTCAAGCGTAATCGTTTCGGTATCGAAGCTACAGTTATGACTCTTGAATACGATCCTAACCGTTCTGCATTTATAGCACTTGTACAGTACACAGACGGTGTTAAGAGCTACATTATAGCTCCTATAGGCCTCAAAGTAGGCGATGTAATCGTAAGTGGTCCCGATGCTGATATTAAGCCGGGTAACGCACTTCCGCTTACCAACATCCCTGTAGGTACAGTTATTCACAATATTGAACTTTATCCCGGCAAGGGTGCCCAGCTTGCTCGTTCGGCAGGTAATATGGCACAGCTTATGGCTAAAGAAAACGGTATGGCTCTTCTTAGACTTCCGTCTGGCGAGCTTCGTAACGTTCCTGCAAACTGTATGGCAACTGTTGGTCAGGTAAGCAATCCTGAGCACAGCAACGTAAACTACGGTAAAGCAGGCCGTAAGCGTCACATGGGTTGGCGTCCGACAGTTCGTGGTTCTGTAATGAACCCCTGCGATCACCCGCACGGTGGTGGTGAAGGTAAATCACCCATCGGTCGTCCCGGTCCTGTAACTCCGTGGGGCAAACCTGCTCTCGGTTATAAAACAAGGGATAAGAAGAAACGCTCTGATAAGTATATTGTTAAGCGTCGTTCTAAGTAGTCTGCGTAAAGGAGAATAATTATGGGTAGAAGTACTAAAAAAGGTCCTTTCGTGCAACCTGTGTTGCTTAAAAGGATTATAGAAATGAACGAAGCCGGCGAGAAGAGAGTTCTCAAGACCTGGTCACGTTCTTCAACCATATTCCCTGAATTCGTTGGACATACAATTGCTGTTCACGACGGACGTAAACATGTTCCGGTTTATGTAACCGAGGATATGGTTGGACACAAGCTCGGCGAATTTGCCCCCACAAGAACATTTAAGGGCCACGCCGGTGCAAAAACAACAAAATAAGCAGAAAGGAGAGTAAACAATGGAAGCAAGAGCTACTTTAAAATATGCTCGTATTTCACCCCGTAAGGTGAAAATTGTTATGGATATCATCCGTAATCAAGATGCTGACAAAGCAATGGCCATTCTCAAATTTACTCCCAAATCTGCTTGTGAGTATTTAGAGAAGCTTTTGGCTTCAGCTATGGCTAATGCCGAAAACAATCACAGTATGGATGTTTCTAAGCTTTATGTTGCAGAATGTTTCGTATGCCCCGGACCGATCCTTAAGAGAATCCGTCCGAAAGACCACGGTCGTGCACACCGCATTCTTAAG
>SVOM01000032.1 GCA_015066405.1 Oscillospiraceae bacterium | reverse complement strand
ACTTTAAGTTCGGTATTCCTTGTGTGCACCTGTATACCGCCCGCATATTGCCCGTGGGCGCGCAAGCGTTTTGCAATATCTTCAGCGAGCACAATAAAGGTTTGCCACACCTGTTCTTCATTTAAAGAATCTTCAGCCCCCGTAACACTGCGGCCGACACTTTTGGGTTTTTCCCGCTTTTCAAACGGACACACGGGAGACGCATCCTCGCCCATAGCGCATTTTTTGAGTTCAAGCCCGTTTTTGCCGAACATATAGATAAGGGTTTCATCGCTAAGCTCGGTTACATCACCTACCGTGAACACGCCCGAGGAATTAAGCTTTGCCACCGTTTTGCTACCTGCAAAAAGCAAGGAGCCGACAGGCAGCGGCCACACCTTCTCGCGAAAATTTTCACGCGATATAACCGTTACGGCATCAGGCTTTTTCATATCACTGCCGAGCTTTGCAAAAACCTTATTAAAACTAACCCCCACCGATATTGTAATGCCGAGTTCCTTTTTTATCTCTTTACGAATTTTGTGGGCTATCTCTTCGCCCGAGCCAAAAAGCATTGTGCTGCCCGTAACATCAAGCCAACACTCATCAATACCAAACGGCTCTATCATATCGGTGTATCGCGCATATATTGCCTGCGCTTTACGTGAAAACTCCTCATATTTTTCGTAATCGGGCGGGAGCGTTACAAGCTCGGGGCATTTGCGCTTTGCCTCCCATATCGCCTCGGCGGTTTTAACACCGAAGGACTTTGCTATCTCATTTTTGGCAAGCACTATTCCGTGGCGCTGTTCCACACTGCCACACACCGCCACCGGCATATTAACAAGTGTTTGATTATAAAGCAAAGATACCGATGCGAAAAAATTATTCAAATCACAGTGTAGTATTACTCTATCCATAGCGCCGCCCCCTCAAACAAATGTTCTTATAATAATTATAAACTTTTCACACAGAAAAGTAAAGCATAATTATATATCAATTTTTTCCATTGCCCGAATAAATAACCGCTCTATATGTCGCTTGCTGTAATTAAGTGTTAAAGCTATTTGCTCTAAGCTTTTACCGCACAAAAATCTTTGTGATAAAACCTCACTTAAGATGCCGCCATCCACCGCATCAATGGTGTCCTCAATCCTTCGGCGCAGTCGCTCGGCATCCCGTATCTTTTTGCGGTAACGCCTAACGGTTTTAGGGTTTATTCTCATTAAATCGCGCAGTCGCTCGATTTTTGCCTGCTGAATTAAATAAAGCTCCAAATACTCTTTTTTAACATTCATTTTATTACCTCTTGCCCGAAAAATACTGTCCGTATGATAGGTTTGTGCCGTGCTCCTTATTATATTGCTCAACCTCAACCAGTGCTTTATGTAACGGATGGCGCATCCAGTTTTCTTTTTTGCGGCGTTCCATCTCCCATAAAAGCTCGCCTCGGCGGCGACAGGTGCTGTTGCAGTAGTCCCCTTCCTTGTACATACGCGCGCCACAGCATTTGCAGTGTCGCACCTCTTTTTTGGCAATGTTTGTGCTAAAACAAAACGGACAAACATGAAACTCCTCATACGGTGCAGCTTCTAAATTATGCGTTTCGGTTATCACTTTATATTTCCTAAAATCTTTTTTACAGTCCCGACAAACGTACACCTTTTTTGCTCCTTTAAAAAATACTTGACAATTACTAAATTTTGTAATATACTTTGTGGTGGAAACAGCAAATTACTGAATTTAGTAGTCTATATTCATTATATTTCGCAATTCAGTAATTGTCAATGCTTTGAATTACTATTTTTCGTAATTCGTATACATGCACAAAAAGGAGTAATTAAAATGCCTGAAACTTATGAGAGAATTGCTGAACTTTGTCGAAAAAGGGGTATTACTGTAACCGATCTTTGTAAGCGCTGTGATATACCAAGAGCCTCCCTTTCGGACTATAAGATGGGAAGAATCAAAAGCTTATCGGCTTTAACGCTTTCAAAAATCTCGGAATACTTTTCTGTGAGCGTTGAATATCTTTTAAGCGGTGAGCAGCCCGTAGCTGATGATGAAAGCTTAAAGGTTGCGCTTTTCGGCGGAGATGTTACCGTAACGGATGAAATGTGGAACGAGGTTAAACGCTACGCGCAATATATAAAGGATAGAGAAAATGAGAACGGAAGCTCTTTATAAAATTGCCAAAAAGGACAACATAACGCTCGATGTTTTTGCCCTGCCCGAATGTAAATCGCTGTGTGTTAATATGGATAACCGATTTTTTATCGCTATCGACCCCGCGGTGCTAAACAGCAATGCGGATGAGCGCGTATGCTTAGCGCACGAGCTTGGCCACTGCAGAACGGGCAGTTTTTATAACCTGTATTCAGGGCTTGATATAAGGCAGAAGCACGAAAACCGAGCGGATAGATGGGCAATTAACTGTTTAATCCCCGAAAAAGAACTTAATAAAGCGATATCCCGCGGTTGCCACGATGTATGTTCCCTTGCCGAGCATTTTTGTGTAACCGAGGATTTCATAAAAAAGGCATTAAAACTTTATAAAAAAATAGATATTGCATAACAAAAACCGTTACGAAAGAATCGTAACGGTTTTTTTGTTGACAAACAGGTCTATTTATGATAGACTTAACACAGGAGGTCTATTTAGTATAGACCAAGGAGGTGCATTTTTATGAACGATATAAAATTAGGAGCAATCGAAACCCGCTTCGCCGATATTATATGGAACAATGCCCCGATAAACTCGGGAAAACTTGTGCAGCTGAGTTTTGAAACGCTCGGTTGGAAAAAATCAACGACCTATACAGTGCTTAAAAAGCTTTGTGAGAAAGGTATTTTTGAAAATAACGACAGTATGGTATCGGTAAAAATTTCCCGAGATGAATTTTTTGCTATGCAAAGCAAACAATTTGTTGATGAAACCTTTAACGGTTCTCTGCCTGCATTTATTGCCGCGTTTACCGCTAATAAAGATTTAAGTGAAAAAGAAATAAATGAAATCCGCCGTTTAATTGATAGCTACTAAAAGGAGTAAATTATGGACAATGTATTTCTTAATATTCTTAATATGAGCATCACAGCAAGCTATATTGCTATTGCGGTAATACTAATCCGTTTATTGCTTCGCCGCGCCCCAAAATTCATTTCTTGCGTGTTATGGGGACTTGTAGCTCTTCGATTAATTTTCCCGTTTTCCTTTGAAAGCATAATGAGTCTTATCCCATCAGCAAGTCCTGTACCGCCCGATATTATATATTCCAATTCCCCCGCAATACAAAGCGGAATACCCGCCGTTAATACCGTAATAAATCCTATAATACAGGAAAACTTTACACCCACTGTAAGCAGCAGCGTAAACCCGCTTCAAGCAGTAACCTTTATAGCGGCAAATATTTGGGTGCTCGGCATTATAGCAATGCTTACCTACTGCCTTATAAGCTACTTGAAAATCCGCAAGCAAGTGTCATCTGCGGTTAAAGATAACGGGAATGTTTATTTATGCGATGCCGTGTCTTCCCCCTTTATACTCGGCGTTATAAAGCCGCGCATATATTTACCGTCTAACATAACCGAAAACGATAAAGCTTTCGTTTTAGCACACGAAACGGCACACATTAAACGGCTTGACCATATATGGAAGCCGCTTGGCTTTTTGCTGTTGTCTGTTTACTGGTTTAACCCTGTTTTATGGGTGGCTTATATTCTTTTATGCCGTGATATTGAGCTTGCGTGTGATGAGCACGTAATAAAAAAGATGGGTATAGAGGATAAAAAGCTTTATTCCTCCACCCTTTTATCGCTCAGTATAACGCGCCGCAGTATTGCCGCCTGCCCCGTGGCTTTCGGGGAGGTTGGTGTTAAAAGCCGCATTAAAGGTGTTTTAAACTATAAACGACCGACATTTTGGATTACGCTGATAGCCGTTATAGCCTGCCTTGCGGTATCTCTTACATTTTTAACCAACCCACTGGGGCTTAAAATACATCGACTTGAAGATGCGGGCGATTACAGTAAAATATTTGAAAACGTAACCGAAATTAACGTAAAATCGGATGATGTTGTTTATACCCTAAACAACGATAAAACAATATCGGACGTTGTAAAAATGCTAAAGAAAATAAACCTTTCAGAGCCCATAAACCAAAACCGCAGTGATAACCGAAGCCGAATGCATACTATTACAATAAACGGCGATAATATAATTTGCTTTAATGCCGACTGTACTGAGCTTTGGATTAATAACTCGGTTAAGCCCACCCTTACATACGGCATCAAAAATCCCGATGTGCCACGTAAGTACTTTTCAAGCATCAATACATCAAAAACGCTGCAAAGCGGCTCGGAATTAGACGGTGTTAGTATAACACTTGAACATTCCGTGATAATAGACAACGGCGGATATTTATCGGTTACCATAAAAAACAATACAAGTGAGCAAATAACCTGCGGCGACCCGTTTAAAATGTTTTATCAAAAAGGCGATAAGTTTGTAGAAATTCCGCTTAAAAAGAACTATGCTTTTCATTTGCTCGCCTATATGATATCCCCCGCAGAAAGTTTGCAAAAAAGTTATCCGCTTGAGTGCTATGACTTACCCAAAGCCGATGTGTATAGATTTGAAACTACCGTAAGTGATTCGAGCGGTAAGAATTATACCGTTTGGATAAACTTTAAAGAATCAGCTCGCGGCGAATATAATGACGACCCCGCCGCCGCAAACGGAGAAATTGAGGGTTACCGGTATTTTCATGCAACAGTTACCAAAATGGAATACGGCAACATTTATGTTCGCCCGTTTGATAACACAAATGAGCTTGAAATAAACGAAGAGCTGTATGTAAGCACACGAAATCTTAAAAACAAGCCCCCGCTTAAAATCGGAGCTGAAATACGCATTTTGTATGACGGCAAAATCGATGAAAATAAATATATAAACGGTACCTATAAAATATATTGGATTAAGGATTTGCTAAACAACGGTTATAATGATATATCGGGGCTTCAAATGCAGTATTCCGCATATCCAGCCGATATTTTGTCAATCTCTTTTCTTCCCGAACAGGATTCATACGTAGACCTTTTAAAAGACTATATGGCAAATAAAACGCTGACGGGCAACGGTAGTCTGCCAATCTTTAAATTCAATTCACGGGCTCAAATTGATGCCTTTATAAAGGCTTGTTCTGAAAATAGAGATTTGCATGACCCTACCCACTATTACCATTTTCCGTTGGGCGAAGATTTTAATAACATAACTAAAAAATACACCGATGAATTTTTAAAGGACAATACCGTTTTTTTAGTAGAGGTCATTGATGGGGCTATGTATAGCAACCACGCAATAACCGGTTTGTCGGTTAAAGACAATGTTTTTTGTGTTCAAATCAGCCACAATATTCAAGAATGGGCAAATGATGCTATAGATGTAAATCTTATAATTTTCAGTGTACCTAATGGCACAATAGAAAATTGCACCGAGTTTAATGCAGTCAGAGGTCCCGATGCCTATATACCATCCGAACGCGGTTTTGTAAACTATTTTAAACGCAAAATAGATGAACATAGCAGCGATTTACACAGTGCTTTAAGCATCGAAAAGAGAGTAGAACTAGACAACGAAACCTATCAAGAGCTACTTAATTCACTCAAAAACGCCAAATGGATTGATGACCGAATTGTTGACCGCCTTAATTTTTCTTTTGATGGTTATATACGCTGTGGTTACTACGTATACTTTAGTTTTGAGCAAGATGTAATGTGTTTTGACCACTATTTTTGTGGTATTCCGGACAATGTTTATGAATTATTAAAAAAACTGCAATAATAAAAAATTCCGTACCTTAAACGTAATGTTGTTAGCGAAATTTTTGTTTCAGCATAGAATAATATATCGGGTTATAACCAGCATCGCATTTGTATATACAAAAACAGTTGGGCAGTAGCCCAAGCCCACTAACAGCAGAAAAGAGAAGATTCGTTTTGCAACGAGTCTTCTCTTTCTTTTGTCTGCTAAGTGATATGCTGACTAAAGTCAGCGTGATATTCTATTCGCCCGTAAACTTGCGAAGCAAATAACACTCGGCTGAAAGCCAAATACCACTGCGTAGCAATATAACTCGCCGTTAGGCGAATAAAACTGGCCAAGTATCCTTACGGGTACTTGGCCTACGGTACGGAATTTTTATTACATATTCTCATAAAGACCTTTATCAATAAGATCGCCGATGGCTTTTACTACGGCATCCTTATCTTCTTTATAGGTAACGCCGTACCAGCGGTCTTCAGCTACGAGCACACGCGCCTTCTTTTCATTCGATTTAATAAGCGTATCAACAACAAAAGGCAGATAAAACTCGCTTTTAAGCTCGGTGCCGCGTATCTTTAAAAACTTAACAAACTCTCTTTCGAGATAATCGAAAATATCGGTTGTAAAGCCCCACATATTCATTGAAACAACGCAGTTGGGGTCAAGCGGTACCCAGGTTTCTTCATCCTCTGTATATTTGCAGTCAAGTATCTTGGTGCGCTCAACTACATCGGTTAAAAATCCGTCCTCCACGGTGCAAACACCGCGAGAAACGTGGCCGTTCTCGGTAAGTGTATTCTTAAGGCGGAAGCCAACCATACAGTAGGAATCGTTATGGTTTTTAAGACACTCATAAATTTGGCGGAATGCGGTTTTGCCATAATAATCATCAGCATTGATAACGGCAAACGGAGTTGTAACAGCATCCTTACAGCAAAGAATCGCCTGACCTGTACCCCACGGCTTTACTCTGCCCTCGGGACAGGTAAAACCAGAAGGCAAATCATCGGTTTGCTGGAATACATAATCAACCTTTACCTTTTTCTCAATACGGCTGCCTACGATTTCCTTAAAATCTTTTTCAATGCCGCGGTTGATAACAAAAACAACCTTATCAAAACCCGCCTCAATAGCATCATAAACCGAGAAATCCAAAATTGCTTCTCCGTTTTTGCCAACGGGTGCTATTTGTTTAAGTCCACCAAAACGGCTGCCCATACCCGCCGCCATAACAACGAGTGTTGCACTAAATTTTTCCATGAAATTTCCCACCTTGTGTAATAATTCTCTTTGTATTTCAGTATTATTTAGAAATTATAGTATATACCCTACATTCGCTATTTGTCAAGGGGGTGAAAATTATTTTTATATGTATCAGTGAAACACTGCTTAAAAGGCAAACCCTCGCCGAAAAATTACGGCTTGTACGCCCCTTAAAAACAGAGTATAGCGAGATTAATTGGTGCGGTAACACCTTTTATTCGGCTAATATTGGCGCATATCGGCAGCGAAACATAGAAAAATTCAAAAGGCGGTGCCGCTACCCCGTTATAACCCCTTATGATATACAGGTTAAAAACTTTAAATACACAGTTACTGCCAACACAGTGTTTAAAATTTTTGAAAATAGAGATATAAATATTGCATTGTTTGATAAAAACTGTAACATAATACATTTATTGCCGCGGCTTGTTTCCCGTTGCCGCTCGGTTTATGTTTATACCGAACACTTAGAACACTATGAAAAAGAAAATAACCGCATTTTTTCGGCAATCGGCGCGGCGGCGGTAATAAGCGATAGACCGATACTGCCGCGCGGCACAACTGCCGTTATTACCGATAGCAATTTATCCTTTGGCGATATTAAAGTCTTTGGCGAATACGGGTATTTCGTGGATGGCTGCACCCCGATTTTTAACGATGGACAAATGCTGACTCTTCCCGAATATACCGATGTGTATACCGCTCTTACAGGGCTATACAGCGTATGTAAAATCAAAAATACGATATCGGCTTATTGCGAAGAGCTTGCTTTTAAAAACTGCAAATTCAGTATAAAAAATCTTCCTTGACATAACGGATACTATAATATATAATATTGGGGTATGTATCCGAGCGAAATATTGAAAATAAGAAAGGGCGTCTTCTCTATGGAGAAAAAAATCAGACTTACCGACGACGGTCTTAAAAAACTTCAAGACGAGCTTGAAAATCTTAAAACCACAGGCAGAAAAGAGATTGCCGAAAAAATTAAAATAGCACGCGGTTACGGCGACTTGTCCGAAAACAGCGAGTATGATGAGGCTAAAAACGAGCAGGCAAAAATTGAAGCAAGAATTGTAGAAATTGAAGCTATGCTTAAAAACGTTGAAATCATAACCGATGTTAAGGGCTCCGCCAAAACTGTTATGCTTGGCTCTAAAGTTAAAATACTTGATGTTGAATTTGACGAAGAAGCTACCTACCGTATCGTAGGTTCCGCCGAGGCAGACCCGAATGAAGGTCTTATTTCGGATGAATCTCCCGTTGGTAAAGCTTTACTTGGCCACAAGGTTGGCGATACCGTTTTTGCCGAAGCTCCTGCGGGCGAAATCGAGTTTAAAATTATTGCAATATCAAAATAAGGCAGGAATTCCTGCCTTTTTATATTTATCAAAAGGGATGTGAAAAATATGGCTGAAAATAATAACAATATGCCCGTGGCAGAGCCCACCGAGGCTCAAATGAGCGAAATTTTAAAGGTGCGCCGCGATAAACTTGCTAATTTGGTGGCTGACGGTAAAAACCCGTTTGTAATAACCAAATTTGATTTTACAGACTATTCTGCTGACATTAAGGCGGATTTCGAAAAATACGAGGGCAAAACTGTTAAAATTGCCGGCCGTATGATGAGTCGCAGAATTATGGGTAAAGCGAGCTTTGCGGGTGTACAAGATACCAAGGGCAAAATTCAGCTTTATGTTAAGCGCGATGATATAGGACAAGATGAGTACGCCGCATTCAAGAAATTTGATATCGGCGATATCGTGGGTGTTGAGGGCTTTGTGTTTAAAACACAAACGGGCGAAATTTCCATCCACGCACACTCTATTGTGATGCTCAGCAAATCTCTCTTGCCGCTTCCCGAAAAGTTCCATGGACTTAAAGACAATGATTTGCGCTACCGTCAGCGTTATGTTGACTTAATTATGAACCCCGATGTAAAGAACAACTTTATCATCCGCTCAAAGTTCATTAAGTTTATGCGCAAGTATCTTGATGATATGGATTATATCGAGGTTGAAACCCCCGTACTTAATACTATCGCAGGCGGTGCCAGTGCCCGCCCGTTTATCACACACCACAATACACTTAATCTCGATATGTATATGCGTATTGCTACCGAGCTTCCCTTAAAGAGATTAATTGTCGGCGGTATGGACAGGGTTTATGAAATTGGCCGTATTTTCCGTAACGAAGGTATGGACCCCAAGCACAACCCCGAGTTTACAAGTATTGAGCTTTATCAGGCGTATGCCGATTTCCACGATATGATGGACATTGCCGAGGGTATTATCTCGGGTGCCGCAAAAGAAATTCTCGGCACCTATGAAGTTGAGTGGTTAGGCGAAAAAATTGACTTAACACCCGGTTGGCGCCGTCTTACTATGGTGGATGCGGTTAAAGAATATGTGGGTATCGATTTCGGTGCTATTACCGATGATGCCGAGGCAGTAGCCGCCGCTGAGAAAATCGGTGTGGAACTCGCTGAGACTGCCGATAAAACCTGGGGTAACGCGCTTTATGCTTGCTTTGACCAGAGAGTTGAAGAAAAGCTTATACAGCCGACATTTATTACAATGTATCCGGTTGAAGTATCTCCGCTTACAAAGGCAAGCCCCGAGGACCCGAGACTTACCGAGCGTTTTGAACTTTTTGTTTGCCACTCAGAGCTTGCAAATGCATATTCCGAGCTTAACGACCCGTATGTTCAGCGCGAAAGATTTGAAAAGCAGTTAGAACTTCGCGACCGCGGCGATGATGAAGCCGAGATGCTCGATGAAGATTTCCTTACCTCACTTGAATACGGTATGCCCCCAACAGGCGGTATGGGTATCGGTGTTGACCGTGTGGTTATGTTGCTTACAAATTCCGATACTATCAGAGAGGTAATCCTCTTCCCCACAATGAAACCTTTGGATTAATCGACAAAACGGACTGGTATCAGTCCGTTTTCTTTTTTCTATTTATTGCAAATTTATTTTAAATGTAATATAATAATAAAAAATACTTTTAGGAGACATTATGAAATCTGATTTAAAAATTTTAGTTGCTTTTTTAATGAACTTCTTATTCAGTATTGCTGAGTTTATCGGCGGCTTTTTCACGCACAGTGTGGCGATTTCGTCAGACGCTTTGCATGACCTTGGAGACAGTTTAAGCATCGGTATATCCTACATACTCGAAAAAATCAGTAAACGCCCCGCAAACAGCAAATACACCTATGGCTTTATTCGTTTTTCGGTACTGGGCTCCCTTGTGCAAACTGCGGTGCTTTTTTCGGGCTCGGTTATAGTTATTTACAGCTCGATTTTGCGCATAATAAACCCTGTTGAAATCGATTATACGGGTATGATAGTTATGGCCGTCTTCGGCGTTGTTATTAACTTTGCGGCTATGCTTTTTACCCACGGCGGCAAGTCGCTCAATCAAAAAGCCGTTAGTTTGCATATGCTTGAGGACGTACTCGGTTGGATAGTTGTGCTTATCGGCGCCGTTATTATGAAATTTACCGATATTTCTTATATCGACCCGATTTTGTCCATTGGCGTTGCACTATTCTCACTTTCCCACGCGATACACATTTTTATAGACGCAATGAATATTTTGCTTATGAAAGCGCCCGATGATATCAATTCCGATGAGGTTATCGAGCATTTAAAAGAAATTGACGGTGTGGAGGATGTACATCATTTGCACATTTGGACGTTTGACGGCTTTGCTCACAACGTAACCGTGCATATCGTAACCGATGGCGATTTAGCCGCCATCAAGCACGCTGTACGGCAAGAACTTGCCGAGCACGGCATTACACATTCGACTATTGAAATTGAGCGCAGCGATGAGCATTGCGACAGCCACGACTGCCACCCCGATACCCCGCATCACGATGCGCACCATCACCACCATCATCACTATCACAACTAAAAGGAATTATTTATGGATAAAATAAGTATTGTTATCCCATGCTTTAATGAAGAAAATAATATACCGCTTATTTACAGTGCAATAAACAAGGTTTTTGAGAACGGAATATCGGCTGAATATGAACTAATTTTTGTTGATGACGGCTCAAAAGATAACACTTTAAAGGTACTGCGTGATTTAAGTGCTACCGACCAAAAGGTTAAATATATATCTTTTTCGCGCAATTTCGGTAAGGAAGCGGCGCTTTATGCGGGTATTAAAAACGCCACGGGCGATTTTGTAGCGGTTATGGATGCCGATATGCAGGACCCACCCGAGTTACTTTGTGATATGTATAAAGAGATTAAAACGGGCGAGTTTGACTGCATCGCCGCCCGCCGTGTTGACCGCGAGGGCGAGCCGAAAATACGCTCGTTCTTTGCCCGCGCTTTTTATAAGCTAATAAACAAGGTTGCGGAGGTCCAATTGGTTGACGGCGCGAGAGATTTCCGCTTAATGAACAAAAAATATGTTGACGCTTTGCTTGAGCTCTCGGAATACAACCGTTTTTCAAAAGGACTTTTTGACTGGGTCGGCTTTAAAACAAAGTGGATAGAATACAAAAATGTAGAACGCCGCTCGGGCAAAACCAAATGGTCTTTCTGGAAGCTGTTTAAGTATTCGGTAAACGGCATTGTTGCATTTTCTTCCCTGCCGCTTTACATTTGTTCACTGCTCGGCATTACTATGTGTGCGGTGTCCTTCCTTGCAATACTGTTTATTATCTTCCGCCAGTTGTTTTTCGGCGGCTCGGTTGCAGGTTGGCCTTCACTTGTGTGTATTATCGTGCTTATCGGCGGACTTTTGATGCTCGGTATCGGTATACTCGGCTTTTACCTATCAAAAATATACCTTGAGGTTAAAAACCGCCCCATTTATATTTCCCGTGAGGAAAAGCTATAGGAATAGAATATTCAAAGGGCGGAAAGTACACTTCCGCCCTTTATCTTTTTTCTATAATCATTTTGTAAAATCCTCCTTATCTAATAAAGCCCATAGTTTTTCAATGCTATCATACTGTTTATTTATTAGATACGATAGTGTGTTTTCGCTGATATATGAAATGTTGCCTTTGCTTATTATATTTTCATTTGTATCAATTTCCACCAGCCGCAATAAATATGAAATTGCGCTTATTTCCATTGATATTTCATATAAATCATTTAAATCGTTAAACTTAATTTTAAACATTTTCTTCACCTTTAATAATTTTTACATTTAGATTATATTCCAATTTGGACTTTTTGTCAATATTCTTTTTTGGAATATTTAAAATTATATTAAAGGAGTGTTTTAAATGGATTATATTGATAGATTAACCGAACTAAGAATCGATAAAGATATTGACCAAAAAGAAATCGCAAAATTGTTAGATTGTCAGCAATCGGCAATTTCTAAATATGAACAAAGACGTAACAAATATAAAATCGAAGATTTAATAAAACTTTGTATATTTTACGGTGTCTCCGCCGATTATATTTTAGGGCTACCAAAAGGTTTAAACTACCCCGAAAGGTAGATGAAACATTATGCCGCAAGTTGATATTCCACGAAGAAAACCAAGCCGATTAAAAGAATACGATTATAGTAGAGGCGGTGCGTATTTCATTACGATATGCACCAAAAACCGCAAAAATTTATTTTGGAATAACGTAGGGGCGAGTATTGCTCGTCCGCAAGAAATTGAACTGTCCGAATAATATTCATTTGCTTTTGCAAATAAAATGCGACCGCGATGGACGAGCAATGCTCGCCCCTACTATATCTACGGTAATTCAACAAACAAAAGGATATATAACAAAACAAATCGGATTTTCCGTTTGGCAAAAACTGTTTTATGATCATATTATCCGTGGGGAAAAAGATTATAAAGAAATATGGGAATATATCGATAATAATCCGTTAAAATGGGAACTGGACCGTTTTTTTACATTATGATTGAATCTATAACAAATAAACAAACCGCGTAAACTAAAAAAGTTTACGCGGTTTGTTTATTAAGGTACCAGATTTTTGATTACAGGTACTTTCCTAATCAGTTTTACTATGAGTGCCGATACAACAAAAATTACCACAGCGCCTAAAGTTCTGAAAATTATAGATGTATCAGGCAAACCAACAACCATACAAATATCTATCACATACCAGTGCACGAGATATATACCAAAGGTTTCGGCCTTGAAAAACTCACAAATCTTTAATAAAACCTTATTCTTTTCAAAATTGATATTTTTAAAAAGCAGGAATATAGCCATTGAATTAAAGATGCAGGGCACTCCCATATAGCCTTTAAACTCGGATGATATGGCGCCCAGCTTCATTGATAAAACATAGGTGCCGATTATTTGCAAAAGAAGTCCCAACACGCCAAGAATATATATCACATAACGTAAATTTTTTGATATATCATAATTTGCGATATAATATCCCAAAAACAAATAGAAAATATAGTTTGCGGCAAAGGGCATACTAAGTGCCGAATTATAGTTTAAAACACCGCTCAGCCCAAATATAAGCGCCACCGCTTTAAATACAACAAACAAAACCATAATATATTTAAAACAGCTTTGTCTTTTTTCTTTTGGAATAAGGCTTATAACAGGGATGCACAAGTATGCCGTAAAGAGAGGCATAAAAAACCAATAAATACTTGGGTATTTTGGCACAAACAATGAATTTATAAAATAAATCGCGATATTTGGCTTTATATCAATACTGCCTTTGATTAAGCCGTAAACAATGCCTATTGCCACAAAGCAAATGTAAGGTATCAGTGTTTTTAAGAGGCGTTTTTTAAAAAAGGTTTTTGTATCATATCGCTCGCGGTAATCTATAAGCGTTGTGCACGAAATCATAAAAAACACGGGAACTGCAAAATAGAAAAAGCTCTCAATTATATTTGCTGTTACCCAATAGCGTTCGGTAGAAAACCGCCAAAAGCATTTATTTGTATGCAAAAACACCACCGCCAAGGCGGCAAAAACATTTAAAACGGTTATGTAGTTCTTTTTTACCATACACATTCCCCTCGCTTATAAATACATTTTATCATTTAGCCTATAAAAAATCAATAAGTCAACCACTAATAATGGTTGACTTATTTTTTATTAATTCAAACCGAAGCTTACCGATAACGCCCTATCTACCCTATCCATACTCGGCACATCGAGCGCGCCCATTTTTTCTTTGAGCCGTTGCTTATCAATAGTCCGCACCTGTTCGAGCAAAACTATAGAGTCCTTGGCAAGACCGCACCCCGCATTTAGTTTTATATGCGTCGGCAAATGGCTCTTTTCTTGTTGAGAGGTAATTGCGGCGGCTATAACCGTTGGGCTATAGCGGTTGCCTATATCGTTCTGAATAATCAGTACGGGGCGCACCCCGCCTTGTTCAGAACCGATAACAGGGCTTAAATCGGCATAATAAATATCTCCGCGTTTAACTGTCATTTTTATTTCACGCTCCGAAAATGTTTGTACTAATATCTTTACCTGATTATTAAAGTTTTAATCAGTATTTAAAATATTAATACAATACATTTTATGCAGAACGCTTATTTATTGACAAGCCGATTATTTATTATCATCGCCTTTAAGTTTAAAATCATCATCTAAAACAGTATCATCATCGTAATCATCATCAAGGAATAAATGGTTGTTTTCGCCAAATCCATCCATAAACTCTTGATCCCTTGCGGCCTCAAGCGCTTCTTCATTTGGTGTTTTGCGTGTGGCTTTAACAATGACAATAATAGCAAGCACTATTACAAGCACAATTGCCAACACACCGCTTACAACGATGATTTTGCTTTTAAGTTCCAATGCAATAAAACGCTCAATTATATTATCATTGCTTACTTCTACGGGTTTAAGCGCATTTTGATATTCTGCCGTAAATTCAACTGCTCGTTGTATGGTTTTGTCCTTGCTGTCATAGCGATAAAAGTCCTTGCCGCCATCCATAGTCTCAGCATAGACTATAACAAAATCAGCCATAGCTGTATCATTATATCTAAATCCGCCTACCGAGAAATTATCCACCGTAACAGCCGTATAAAAATAATTTTTAAGCGTGGGTATTGTATCGTTATAATCGAGCACAATGCACTTAAATGAATCGGTTGCCATATATTTAAACTGTGAGAAACTGTTCTCCTCGGTGTTATAAAGGCAGTACATACCGTTTTCGCCATTTTCGTCGGTTGCCCATACAATAATTCTACCGCTTACAACATCCTTTAAAACGGGCACCTCGGTATCGCCGATAGTGTGCATAGCGGGGCTAAAGCACTCGGGGACAGCAACATCGGTATAATCACTAACCAAAAATTTTGTTTTGCCGTTTACCACCATTTCGTATGGATTTGCTGTCGGCTCGGTTACGGGCGGTTCAGGGTCTTTTATTTCCTCGCCCGAGGACGCTCTGTAAATTGTAAGCTTATATCTTTTAACAGTGCCATTTGGTGCTGTTATAACAACTGTACGGGTGTTTGTGCCAACCTTCATTGTCTTTGAGCCCTCAATGCTGATTTGTGCCTTGGACTCTTGTGTTGTTACAGATAAAAGCACCTCGGTTACCGAATAATCAACATTAACATTATAGCTTGTAACATTGGGGCTAAATTCGGGCACCAATTTACCTGCCGATAAGATAATTTTGCTGGCATTTGCATTACCCGATAATGTGCTTTTATCAACAACCTTAACCATCGAGGAATATTTCTTATCAATGGTATCGGTAACATCGGTATCGGTTATTTTCGCATCAATATGGATACCAGCACTACCCGCTTTTTTACACTTAAATTTAAAGGTCATGGTATATTTTGATGAAGTGCTTGCAGCGTTGTAGTATGCTATCAAATATTTGCCTGCTCCGTCTGCATTTGTAATACCGGCGGGAGCAGATGTACACTCTAAAACAGTGGAATCAAAAGTGAAGGCGCCATCAACAGCACCGAGCTTTTTAGAGCCTATTGTGCATTCAAATGTTACTTTTACAGTAATGGTATCTCCAAGATATGCCGAAGACGGTGCCGAAATACTTGCACTGTCGGCCGCGGCGGGAAAAACAAAAACTTGAGAAATCGCCATTATTAAAACTAAAAGTATTATAGATATTTTCTTTTTTGTCATAACTCTACCCCTGTTACTGTACTATTTGTTTTATTTTTAAAATATGCCTCTGACCTACCAGCAAATCAACCGAATTAACCTTTGAGTTATGGTCGGTATCCATTGCCGTTACAAAAATATCAGTCAAGGTTTTTTTCTTTAATATGTGCCTTTGTCCTACAAGCAGGTCAACCGAAGTGATTTTTCCGTTTCCATCTATGTCGCCATAGATAACCACCTTGTAGCTTGCGCGTATTTTTTCATTTGCATCGTACAAATGCACTGTGTCGCCCGTAGCTATAAGCCCATCCTTTTTCTCGTTGCCAAGCGTGTCCATAACAACGGCCTTGCCGTTTGTAACGCCCAATTTTGTTTTAAACGTGGAAATGGATGTCTCGGGTTGTACGTTTGTCATATAGTCGCCGATTTTATAGTCGGTATTAAGTTCGGGCATTGCCGCCTCGCCTGCAGGCGCTTTTTCGCGGTGTACTGATACCTTATATGTTGCAGTAAGACCTGTAGAAGATGTAACTGTAATATTAAAATCATTGTTACCTACCGCAAGTGTTACCTCGCCCGTACCTGTAACTGTCGCATCAGTTGCCGAAGCCTTGGCGACTAATTTAACCTTGCTCGTGCTATACGGCACGATAGTTTCGTATGAATAGGTGTATCTGTCAAACGATGTTGAAAGCTCATACCCTTCAACCGATAGCGTTTCTAAAAATCTATTGTTATTTGTGCCAGGTACCGGGAGGGTTGTTTTTTCGGGCATGTTTTTATATACAGGAATATGGAAAATAATCTCATCACTTGTGAGAAAATCCATCGCCTGCGCCATTATTGTGCCCTTGCCCTTGCTATCTTCAATATTGGTAGCGTACTGATGCTTATAAACCGCGTGTTCCGTATTATGATAAACGTTAAAGTTTTTATAATATATTGTATTCTGTCCTACGCTTACATAATTACCGCCATACCACAGTGCACCGCCTATAATGGCTTTCTCCCTTGTATTCCAGGGTCTTCCGTAGGTGGTGGCACCGCTTTTCATACCCCTTGCCCACCAAAGGCCTCTATCGGCTGCGGATGGATATTCAGGGCCATCTTCATAAGCACCTATATTAAAGAAATTGTAATAACCTTTAATATAGGTGCTTATG
>SVOM01000031.1 GCA_015066405.1 Oscillospiraceae bacterium | reverse complement strand
ATACTGACGTATCTTTTGTCCTTGTTTACTCTCTCGATTTCTCTTAAGAATTGTCGGGTCCTTATTATTGTCGTTGTTTAATTTTCAAGGTCCATTTTGGCACCCGTTTTTTTGGGGTGCTCAAATATAATACCATAGTGGCACCTCAATGTCAAGCATTTTTTTGACTTTTTTTAAAAGTTTTTTTACGCTTTTTTAATGCACTTTTTGGCACCACGATTTACGATTATATATGCCCACAGTTCAAAAGTCAACACTTTTTTGAGCATTTTTTTAAAAAGTAAAAATATGGCATTTTCGAGTAACATTTTACCCACTTTTTTGTATATTATTCACGAAAGAAAAGTTTTCATTTCCTCAAGCAGTTTCTTTTCCCTACGGGACACCTGCACCTGACTCATATTAAGGCGTACTGCCACTTCGCTTTGAGTAAGGCCTGAGAAATATCGCAACAATATAATTTTTTTATCTTTTTCGGACATTTTTTCCAAAGCCCTGCCTATAAGCAGTCTATTTGATATAATTTCATCATTATCAATGCTTGGCAAATCGAATTCCTTTACGCCATCATCATCCTGCACGGTAAGTGATATGGTTGGTTGAGATATGCATATAGCCTCATTAATCTCGTGTGGTGTAACACCCATAATTTCGGCAAGCTCGTTAACCGATAAGGTGCGGCCGTTTTTTTGCTCTTCTATCTGCCGTGTTGCCGTAACTCGCAAGGACAGTTCCTTTAGCGACCTTGATACTTTAATAGCACCCGTATCGCGAAATAATCTTTTTATCTCGCCCAGTATCACGGGAACGGCATAGGTAGAAAATTTAAAGCCCAAGGATTCATCAAAATCTCTTGCGGCTTTAAGCAATCCCATGCAACCAACCTGAAACATATCATCATATTCAATATGACGGCCTGCAAATCGTTTACAACAGCTATGCACAAGCCCCAAATTATCCTTTACTATTTTTTCTTCGTTACTGATTGCCATTTGCCGAATATCTTATACTTATTCTCTTTTTGAGAATAACCGTTGTTCCCTTGCTGACTGATGAGCGCACCTTGATGCCATCCATAAAGCTTTGCATTACCGCAAAGCCGAGTCCTGCGCGCTCTCCGCCCGCAGTTGTATAAAGTGGCTCCATTGCCTGTTCAATATTTTCTATACCGCACCCCTTATCGCGTATTTTTATAGTTATAGAGTGGTCGCTTTTTATCTCCGCGTTTATGTATATATTGCCGATTTGTTCTTTATATGCGTGCACTATGCAGTTTGTAACCGCTTCGCTGACAGCGGTTTTAATATCTGCCAATTCATCAATTGTTGGGTCGAGCTGCACACAAAATGCCGAAATTGCCGCACGGGCAAAAGATTCATTTACCGAAACGGACGGCAATGTCATACTAAATTTATTAATTGTTCTCATTTTTATTTTCCTTTCTTATCGAGTTTCGCTAATCTCTCAATTCCTGCGAGTTTCATTACCTTATATATTTGTTCGCTCATACCGCTTATATGAAGTTCGGCACCTGTTTTTGAAAGCAGGCGGTAGCGTCCCATAACAAGACCTATACCCGATGAATCCATAAAGGTAACATCGGAAAAGTCTATTATTAATAATGTTGGCATATTAACCTGTATCGCGGTATCAATGCCCTCTCGCATTTCTTTGGCGGTGTGGTGGTCAAGCTCGCCCGATAGGTACGCCGTTACAACCTCACCCTTCGTTTCAATTTTTACTGCCATATTCAACCTCCTGGTAATCCCTCCACCGTTTACACGGTCCCCCTCCCTTTAGGCATGGGAGGCATAGAAGGAAAATGATTACAAAAAAACAAACCTCTATATAATAATAGAGGTTTGTCCTTAAAAAAATTGTCGTATTTTGGTGGCTATTAAAAATTATTTCCAAAAACCGAGTTTTACACCTTTTTTGTAAACCTGATCAGCCATAACTTTATAGCCGATTGAGCTTAAATGGCAGTCGTTTTTGTCATTTTCCAAACAAAAGGTTGCGGGGACCTTGCCTTTTTTGATGCACCACTCATCAAGCTTTGTAACTTCTAAATCATAATCCTTGTGGGCGTGGTTAATATAATATTCCCGCATATCAAGCGCATTGTCTCCAAATGCTGCCTTGAATTTTTCCGCAACATTTTCTTCAGTGTAATAAGGAATAATATATATATTCTTATCCGAGGTGCCGCCGAGTGTTTTGTATCGGTTTATAAGCTCATCTACCGAAACGCCGCTATCATTAGCACCCATTAATATAACATTGCAATACACTGTTTTATATTTTAAAGAATAATCAAATTTAATAGCAGTGCCTTTTTTGAGTGTTAACTTTACATCGGTGCTTTTGCGAACAAGTGTATAAATACCCTCATCCCAACTGGTGCCTTTTTTGAAGATAATATCAAAAGTTTCTCCACCTATAATTATCTTATCAAGCGCCAAATCGTTACCAAAACCCTTATAGGTTATTACTTCCCCATTTGCTGTGGATAAGAATTCCCTATCCAAATCAACACTGTTTTTGCCCTTTTCAAATGTGATGTCATTTGTCAAAACCGTATCAATTACATTTGCGCGTGAAGAAATCGCATTACTGGTTTCTCCCGGAACGCCCGCGTTGATTACTTTAAACTGACCTTTTATATTACCTTGCAACTGTTGGGGATACGTATATCCCGGAGCCATTGACATACCTTGGGTTAAGCTATCGCCCCAACAAATAACAACATCTGTTTCATTATCAAACTTGACGACCGAATCTGCGTGGGTAAGTTTAAATTTTTCGGTTTCGGATACAGCGGAAGAACTGCCCGAAGCGGCATCTTCTTTTTTTTCGCTATTACAAGCAACACAGGTAAGGCATATTAACACCAAAGCAATGATAACCGAAATTATTCTCTTAATCTGCATTATTACTCCTCCATTTTTGATTTAATATCCGCGATGCTGCTTTCAATCATAGAGATTTTCTCAAGCACCTTTGAAAGCTGCTCACGCTGAGTTTTTACAAGCGCCTCGGGTGCTTTTGCAACGAAATTCGGGTTGTTGAGCTTCTTTTCAAAGAAATCCTTATCAACATTTGCTTTTTGAAGCTCTTTTTGGAGTCGCTCAAGCTCGGCAGAGAAATCAACAAGTTCTGAAAGCGGCAAGTAAATTTTTGCGGATTCGGTTATAATGCAAACAGCATCACTTTCAGTGGCGGCAGATACAACCGAAACATCTGTTGCATACGCCAAGCGGCAAATAAAATCACTGCCGTTTATAAAAGTTCCTGCCGACTCGGTTTCTATTGTAACACTCGCCTTTCGCGAGGGCGGAACATTCATTTCGGCTCTACGATTACGAATGGCTTTGATAGCCGACATAATCTTTTCAAACTCGGTTTCTTCTTTTTCGAAATTGAGTTCTTCACTATACTTCGGCCAATCAGATACCATAATTGACTCGCCGCTATGCGGTATTGACTGCCAAATCTCCTCAGTAATGAACGGCATAAAGGGATGCAAGAGTTTGAGCATACCATCCATAACAAAGGTAAGAACTGCCCTTGTATTGTTGGCCGCTACCTCATCTGCACCATTTAGGCGTGCTTTGGAAATTTCAATATACCAGTCGCAATATACATCCCAAATAAAGTCATAAAGCTTTTGAATGGCAAGGCCCAGCTCATATTTTTCGAGATTGTCGGTAACCTCGCGCACCAAATTGTTATATTTGGAAAGTATCCACTTATCCTCAAGTGCAGGATTTGTAGGCAACGGCAACTGCTCATCCGATTTTAAATTCATAAGAACAAATCGAGCAGCGTTCCAAAGCTTGTTTGCAAAGTTACGGCTTGCCTCAACACGCTCAGGAATATAGCGCATATCGTTGCCCGGGCTATTACCCGTAGCCAGTGAAAAGCGCAGTGCATCGGCACCGTAAGTATCAATAACCTCGAGCGGATCAACACCGTTACCAAGAGATTTAGACATTTTTCTACCCTGACTATCTCTTACAAGGCCGTGAATAAGAACTGTATCAAAAGGCACTTGGCCTGTTTGCTCAATACCTGAGAACATCATACGCATTACCCAGAACGGAATAATATCGTAACCCGTTACCAAGGTGTTTGTGGGATAATAGTGCTTTAAGTCCTCGGTTTCATCAGGCCAACCGAGAGTTGAGAACGGCCAAAGGGCTGATGAAAACCATGTATCAAGTGTATCGGGGTCTTGCTCGATATTTTTACTGCCGCAATGCTCACAAGCAGTCGGCTCGATTTTTGATACGGTAATCTCGCCACAATCAGCACAATACCACGCAGGAATACGATGTCCCCACCAAAGCTGACGGGAAATACACCAGTCGCGAATATTTTCAAGCCAATGGAAATAAACCTTTTCAAAACGCTGTGGCACAAATTTTGTTTCGCCGTTTTTAACCGCATCAATGGCGGGCGTTGCGAGTGGCTTCATTTTAACAAACCACTGTTTTGAAACGCGTGGCTCAACAGTTGTAGAACAGCGATAGCAGGTGCCTACATTATGGCTATAATCTTCAATTTTTACAAGAGCACCCTCAGCCTCTAAATCAGCAACTATTGCTTTTCGCGCTTCGTATCTATCCATACCCGCATATTTCGGATATTCATCGGTGATTTTAGCATCATCGGTCATAACATTTATTACGGGTAAATTGTGGCGGAGTCCCACCTCAAAGTCATTCGGGTCGTGTGCGGGGGTAATTTTAACAACACCCGTACCAAAATCCATCTCAACATATTCATCTGCCACAACGGGAATTTGGCGATGAACTAAAGGTAAATCAAGCATTTTGCCGATGAGATTTTTGTATCTTTCATCATTTGGGTTAACTGCAACGGCAGTATCTCCAAGCAATGTTTCGGGGCGAGTTGTAGCAAGCTCAAGATAACCGCTGCCATCGACAAACGGATAGCGCAAGTGCCAAAAATGACCAGCCTGTTCCTCATACTCAACCTCGGCATCCGAAATAGAGGTTAAACACTTGGGGCACCAGTTGATAATTCTTTCTCCCCTATAAATAAGCCCTTTTTCATATAGCTTTACGAAAACCTCTTTAACGGCATTACTGCAGCCCTCATCGAGTGTGAAGCGCTCGCGCTCCCAGTCGCAAGAAGAGCCCATCTTTTTAAGCTGCTCGATAATTCGGCCGCCGTACTGCTCTTTCCATTTCCAAGCACGCTCTAAAAAGCCATCACGGCCTATATCATCCTTTGTGATGCCTTCCTTACGCATTGCTTCAACAATTTTTGCTTCGGTTGCGATTGAAGCGTGGTCGGTACCGGGAAGCCACAGTGTATCATAGCCCTGCATACGCTTAAAGCGGATAAGAATATCCTGAAGCGTATTATCGAGTGCATGTCCCATGTGCAACTGTCCCGTAATATTCGGTGGCGGAATTACTATTGTAAAAGTATCCTTATCCTTTTCACAGCGAGCGTGAAAATATCTGCCGTTAAGCCAGCTTTTATATATACGGTCTTCAACTTCTTTTGAATCGTAAACCTTTGCGAGTTCTTTTGCCACAATTGGTTCCTCCAATTTTTTATTATCCTAAATATATTATAGTAACAAATTGATTTTGTCAAATAATTCCTTTAATATATTTGTGTTCTCGTGAAATATTATTAATGTCAGCCAAAGAAGTATTTAATTTATTGCGTTTGTTTTGAATATATTGGGCTGACAGCCACTCCGAAATATCGGAGTGGCTTCTTTATTATATTGTAAGTTGTTCTGCCTTTTGCTGTGATTTAAAACTACCTGCGGCAGGCAAATTACGGGTCCTGTAACGGTGCGGGGTATCAAGCATACCGTCCTTGTATTCCTCAGCGGTAAATATGCGCTGACCCTTCTTTTGTGTCATAACCGCAACACCGCCGTTATCTCTTGTAGATTTGGTCTGCAATGCACCACTATTTACAAGCAGCATTCTGCCGTTTGTGGAAGTGAGCAAAATATCGGCTTCGGTGGGCAAATAAAGCACCGTATGCAATGTAAACTTATCGGTATACGCGCCAACTAACTTTTTACGATTAGTTTTGGTGGCATAGGCACTAAGTGCCACCTTAGCAACACGGCCATTATCGAAAACGAAAATCATATTGCCGATATATTCGCGAACTGCTACCATATATACTGCGTTTTCGGCTTCGTCAAAACCTAAGGTCGAGGCAACATAATCGCCGAGCACACTTGCCTTGCCATCAGCAAAGTCGCTAACCTTGGCTTTATATACCTGTTGCTTATTTGTGAAAAACAGTAATTCGTGAGCGTTGGTGGCTTCGATTACCTGCGACATTTCATCGCCCTCTTTAAGCTTTTGCTCGCCACTCATACGAAGGGACTGCGGCGTAATCTTTTTAAAGTAACCATCCCTTGTAAAGAAGAGTGTTACGGGCGACTCATCAACCACCTCGGGCTCGGCGGTGTCCTCATCCGTATCGGGTGTTATAACTGCCGTGCGGCGCTCCTTGCCGTACTTTTTCATAACATCCTCGAGCTCTTTAATGATGATTTTTAAAACCTTGGTGCGACTTGAAAGAATTGACTCGAGTTCTTCAATTTCTTTTTCGAGATTTTCTATCTCGTTTAAGCGTTTTAAAATATACTCACGGTTTAAATGGCGAAGTTTAATTTCCGCTACGTGTTCGGCCTGAATTTCATCAATGCCGAAGCCAATCATAAGGTTGGGCACAACCTCTTTTTCTTCCGCGGTTTCACGAACAATTTTTATTGCTTTATCTATATCGAGCAATATCTTTTCGAGACCTTTAAGCAGGTGCAACTTATCCTTGGCTTTATTAAGCGTGAATATAATTCTATTGCGAACACACTCGGTTCTAAAAGCCACCCATTCTTCAATAATCTCTTTAACACCCATTACCTGCGGTGAGCCGCCAACGAGAATGTTAAAGTTACACGCAAAGCTATCTTGAAGCGGTGTTGAACGGAAAAGCTTTTTCATAAACTTTTCAGGATCGATACCGCGTTTTAAATCGATTGTGATTTTAAGACCATTAAGACCCGTTTCATCACGAATATCGTTAATCTCGGTAATCTTCTTTTGCTTTACAAGCTCAATTACCTTTTCGATAATCGCTTCGCTCGTAGTAGTGGGCGGTATCTCGGTAATATCAATACAGTTTTGCTTTTTATCATAAGTGTAAACACCGCGGATTTTAAAGCTGCCGCGACCCGTTTCGTAAATCTTTTCAATCTCGGCGCGGTTATATAAAAGCTGACCGCCTATAGGGAAATCGGGTGCAATTAATGTATCGGCAACGTTGATATCGTTATCCTTAATATATTCTATTGTTGTTTTGCAAACTTCATTTAAGTTAAATGAACAAATAGAGCTTGCCATACCCGCCGCAATACCCGTATTGGCATTTACCAATACGCTCGGGAAGGTTACGGGGAAAAGCGTTGGCTCTTTAAGTGTTGCATCATAGTTATCAACAAACTCAACCGTGTCCTTTTCGATATCGGCAAAAAGCTCAGCCGCTATAGGTGCTAACTTAGCCTCTGTATAACGGGAAGCCGCATAAGCCATATCACGAGAATATGATTTACCAAACGAGCCCTTTGACTGCACGTAAGGATGCAAAAGCGTTTCGTTGCCTTCAGATAAGCGCACCATAGTTTCATATATGGCGGCATCTCCGTGCGGGTTTAATTGCATTGTGCGGCCAACAATGTTTGCCGATTTTATGGTGCCTCCGTTTAATAACCCCATCATATACATTGTATATAACAGTTTGCGGTGTGATGGTTTAAAGCCATCTATCTCGGGAATTGCACGGGATATAATAACACTCATAGCATACGGCATAAAGTTGGTTTCAAGCGTTGTAACTATGGGTTGTTCAACAGTAAGTCCTGCGCCCGCAATATAGGTTTTTTCCATTATATCGGGGGTGGTTTTTACAGTTTCTTCTTTCTTCTTTCTCGGTGCCATTTTATCTTTCCTTTACTATTAAGATATATCTGCATCGTCAATATACAGGTATCCGTTCTCTGCAATGTAATCTTTTCTACCCTGCAAATTATCGCCAAGCAGTATATCAAACATTTCACTTGTGCGCTCCGCATCATCGGGCATAACCTTTATAAGACGTCTTGTGGCAGGATTCATTGTAGTTAAGTTCATCATATCGGGTTGGTTTTCGCCAAGACCTTTTGAACGGTTGATTTTGTATTTTTTATCGCCTATTTTTGTAAGAATTTCACTCTTTTCGGTTTCATCATACGCAAAATAGGTCATATCCTTGGTTGTGATTTCATAAAGCGGTGTTTCGGCAATATACACCCTGCCCTCTTTAATAAGCGTTGGCATCAAGCGGTGTATCATGGTTAAAATCAGCGTTCTTATATGGAAGCCGTCAACATCGGCATCGGTACATATAATTATCTTGTTCCAACGAAGATTTTGCATACTGAAGGTAGATATATTTTTGCTGTTTTTGGTTTTTACCTCAACGCCGCAGCCAAGTACTTTTATAAGGTCTGTGATAATCTCACTCTTAAACACCTTATCGTATTCAGCCTTTAAGCAGTTTAGTATTTTACCGCGGACAGGCATAATAGCCTGAAAATCGGGGTCGCGAGCAAGCTTACAAGAGCCTAAAGCCGAATCACCCTCAACTATAAAGATTTCTCTTTTTTCGATATCTTTTGTGCGGCAGTCAACAAACTTTTGAACGCGGTCCACAAGAGAGTTGCCCGACTGCAAGGTCTTTTTAAGGTTCAAGCGTTCCTTTTCGCTTCGCTCACGGCTTCGCTTGTTTATAAGCACCTGCTCGGCAATTTTATCGGCTTCCGCTTTATTCTCAATAAAATAAATTTCAAGCTGACGGCGAATAAAATCATTCATTGCTTCATAAATGAATTTATTGTTAACCGCTTTTTTGGTTTGGTTCTCGTATGATGCTACCGATGAAAAACAGTTTGTAACTATAGCCAAGCTTTCTTGAACATCGGAGAATGTGATTTTGCTCTCGTTTGATTTATACTTATTATTATTTTTAATATAGGCATCTAACTGAGCTACAAATGCCGCCCTAACCGCTTTATCGGGTGAGCCGCCATTTTCGAGCCAGCTTGAGTTATGATAATATTCAAGCAAACGGTGGTTGTTAGAAAAGCAAAACGCCATATTCATTTTAACGGTATATTCAGGGCGGTCCTCCCTATCGCGACCGCGGCGCTCGCCACTCCAAAACTGAATGCCCGAAAGCTTTTGCTCGCCAACAAGGCCTTCAAGATATTCTACAATACCATCCTTATAAATAAACTCGGTTTGCACAAATCTTGCACCCTGTTGTTCGCGGAACACAAAAAGCAAGCCCTTGTTTACTATCGCTTGACGGCGCAAGGTATCCATAAGGTCGCTTGAGGGTATGTCCACCTCGGTAAAAACCTTAATATCGGGCTTCCATTTGATTTTTGTACCCGTATCACGACCTGCGTATTCTTCCTTTTCAAGTCCACCTATATTGTAGCCCTTTTCAAAATGCAAAGTATATTTAAAGCCATCGCGCTTAATTTCAACATCCATATATTCACTGGAAAACTGTGTGGCGCAAAGGCCCAAGCCGTTGAGACCTATTGAATACTCATAGTTAGAGCCACTTGCGGTGCCATACTTACCACCCGCATACAACTCACAAAACAACAATTCCCAGTTATAGCACTCTTCTTTATTATTATAGTCAACGGGCGCACCGCGACCAAAGTCCTGAACCTCAACCGAGCCATCGGTATATTTTGTAACTACTATTTTTGTACCGTGGCCTTCTCTGGCTTCATCGATAGAGTTGGAAATGATTTCAAAAACCGAATGCTTGCAGCCTTCAATATCATCCGAGCCGAAAATGACCGCAGGGCGCAGACGCACTTGGTCGGGACCTTTTAACTTTTCAATACTCTCGTTATTATATACAGCGCTTTTGTTTGCCATCTTTTATCTCCCATTTATTTAATTGCGAAAAGGCATAAACTTCCACAATATGAATAGTTACATATATTATACTCTATATATTGTGGTTAAGTCAAGAATTAGGCGCAAAAAAACCGATATTCATACGAATATCGGTTTTTATTATTCGCCTATATATTTTAAAGCATCAACATACTTGCCGTTTATGATAAGTTCGATATGCAAATGATAGCCTGTTGACCATCCTGTAGAGCCAACCTCGGCAATTTTTTGTCCACGTTTTACCTCTTGTCCGGCAGAAACACAAAGCTTGCTTGCGTGTGCATAAAGTGTCTTAACGCCGTTGCCGTGATTAATAATTACGTGATAGCCGTAATCATCATGCCAGCCCGCCGTCAGCACTGTTCCCTCTTGCACGGCATAAATCGGTGTGCCTTTGTTTGTGGCAATATCTACGCCCTTGTGAGCATAATAACCTCTATACTCTTTAAAAGGCGATGATATAAAATACGATGTTCTTGCAATTGGGAAAACCATATTTGTTGTAGCGTTATTATCGGACGTATTGTACGCGGTGCCTACAACAACAACCTTATCAACGGGTGCGGTTACCACTTCATCATCCAACTTTTTGCGCTCGCACTCAACACCATCGATATAAACTACCTGCTCAACCGAATGGTTAAGACCGTTAACGCCGTCAACCGTAACCTCACGGTAACCTACAAGCTTTTCATTGGTCTTTTGTGTAATGGTGCCGTATGCCACAACTATATCTTCGCGGTATTTGGCGGTTGTTTTTACACTTAATGTACACAAATAGCCGTTTACTTCATCGCTTGAGGTATAGCTTTTATCGGTGCAGTAAATATCGGACACCACAACATTATCAACAAACTCAGCCGAGTTTTCGGCATCATCACAGTCATAGCACGCAAGACGTGTTTTTATGTATGCATCCATCTCTTCGCGAGTTTTTGCAAAGGCTACATCTACACCATTAACGGTTAATGCAACACCACGAGTGAGTGCGGGGGTGTTTTCAAGAAGTTTATCACACAAATACTCGGGTGTGTTGATGCGCTCTTTAAGTGTTACCACCAACTTTAAATCGGCATCCTTAATATACTTAGATGAGTTACCGCCCGCAATTTTTTCGGATGCCAATATTTTGGCAACCTTAAAATCTTGGCGTGATGATACAAGCGAAACGGCCTGTCCTGAGTACTCAACCTCATAGGCCAAGGTAACACCTGAAAAAACCAAACTTAAAATGCCGCAAACAAAACAAACCGCGGCAAAACATATTAACTTTACAAAGTAACGGGCATTCTGAATTTTATAAATAAAATCCACTACCTTCTCCTTCATAAATGTCCTCCAAATTTCTTTTCATAATTCACAACGTTACCTATTATAACAAAAAGATTACAAAATTGCAACCTTTTTGTAATCTTTTTGAAATATTTATTAAAAAAGACCGATAATCAAGCGTAATTATCGGTCTTAATTATTAAAAATTGATATAATTGTGTGGGTTTTTCTTTTGTCCGTGAATTCTTACCTCAATATGAAGGTGCGGACCCGTTGAGTTACCGGTTGAGCCAACCTTGGCAATGGTTTGTCCCTGTGTTACCCTATCGCCCACCGACACATAAAGCACGCTTGCGTGTGCATAAAGCGTTTCAACACCTGCACCGTGGTCAATTATAACATGGTAGCCATAGCCTGTGTTACTCTTAACCGCTTTTGTTACAACGCCGCCCTTTACAGCGTATATCGGTTGTGCTATACCGCCGTATGTGCCAAGGTCTAGCGCATAGTGGCGACTGCTACCGCGCTTTTCGCCATATTGTGAAGTGATAGCATAAGAGCCACGCGGCAACGGACAAATCATACCCGCCGCCGATGCAGTTGTATCCTGCGGGTATTTAGTGCCCACAACAACCACCTTATTCACGGGTGCCGTAACAACCTGTTGCTCCAAATGTTCCCTTTGTTTTTCAACACCGTTTACAAATACTACCTTGTCTACATTATGATTTAAGCCGTTTTTCCCCTCTTGTGTGGTTTTACGGTATGTAAACAACTGACTGCTATCATACTTTGTAACGGTTTTATAAGATACTACAACATCCTCATTATACTTAATGGTTGTTTTAACATTAAGCTTTGAAACGGCCGATTTTTGTTTATCGGCTTCGGCAAATGATGCGGTAGAGCAATAAACCTCTTTGATTTCTACCTTATCTATAAACTCGGATGAATTTTCATCGGCGCTCGCAACATCATACTCTTTTAGGCGTTCGGCAAGATATTTATCAAGGTCATCCCTTGTTTTAGCAAACACTTTTTCTTCTCCATTAACCGTGAGCGCAACACCTTTTGTGATTTCATCGGTATTGTTTATAATAGCGTTGCCAAGTGTTTCGGCACCGACTATACGCTTGTCCAGTGTTAACACCTTTTTAATTACAGGCGTGTAGATAAGCCCCTCGGGTTTTTCGCCCGATACTTTGGTTAGCGCCAGTTCTTTACCTTTATTAAAAACCTCTTCCGATTCAATAAGGGCTATCTGCTCACCGCCGTACTCTACGCTGTAAGCCGTAGTTACGCCCGACATAAGCACACTTAGAACACCGCACACCACACAAACAAACACAAACGCGCAAGGTATAACAACAGCGCGTTTTTCTTTCAAAAAAACAACTATTTTAGCAAGTAGTTCTTTCATTTTTAAGCCCCTTTCTTCAATCAGTGAATTTATTATAACAAACTTGTAACCATTTTGCAACACTTGGAATAACTTTCTAAATAAAGAGCGAAACGCTAAACGCGTTTCGCTTTTTTATTAAAACATTGAAATTTGATTTGTATCGGGTAACTCACTTAAAACGCCCATATCGGAAAGCGCTTCTATAATAGTTTTTGAAACGCCCGCTTGTGAGCCAAACTCTTCTTTTGAGATAAAGTCGCCCTTTTGCGCTGTTTCATAAAGTGCTATTGCCGCCTTATCGCCAACGCCTGAAAGGGATCCGAAAGGTAAACGAATTTTACCGTTTTCGGGAACATATTTTGTGGCGTGTGAGCGTTTTAAATCTATCGGTAATATTTCAATTCCGCGCTCAAATATCTCGTTGAATATGAGCATATTGCCATAAACATCTTGTTCCTTTTGCGATGCTTCCTTGCCCTTGTCCTCTATCATTTTAAGATATGCTTTAACGCCTTCCTTACCCTTTAAAAGCGTTGGTACATCAACATCTTCAGGGCGGGCGGTAAAGTATGCGCAGTAAAACTCAAGCGGATAATGCACCTTGTACCACGCAAGGCGAAGCGCCGAAATTACGTATGCCGCGGCATGAGCTTTCGGGAACATATACTTGATTTTATGGCAGCTTTCGATATACCAGTCGGGTACACCAACTGCCCGCATATCATCCTCCATCGCCTTCCATTCATCAGGCGACACCTTGCCCTTAGCAACAAGGCCTTTTCGTACAGTTTCGGTAATCTTAAATGCTCTACCCTCTTCCATACCCTGATGGATTAGGTATACCATAATATTATCACGCGTTCCTATAACCTCAGAAATTGTGCATATACCTTTTTCAATTAAATCCTTAGCATTGCCAAGATACACATCGGTACCGTGCGAAAGACCCGAAATTTGCAAAAGGTCGGCAAAATTCTTGGGTTTACAGTCGCGCAGCATTTCCATAACAAACTTTGTGCCAAATTCGGGGATGCAATATGTACCTGTATGGGTTTTTATTTGCTCCTCGGTAACGCCGAGTGCTTTTGGAGATAAGAACAAGCTGTAAACATCGGGGTCGCTCATTGAAACCTCACTCACTGGTACGCCCGAATACTCCTCCAAATACTTATAGGTTGTCGGCACAACGTGGCCGAGTTCGTCAAGTTTAAGTATCGTATCGTGAATTGAATGGAAATCAAAGTGGGTTGTAACGATATCGGACTTAACATCATCAGCGGGGTGCTGAACGGGACAAAAGTCATATATCTCTTTATCTCTCGGCACTACAACCATACCCGCAGGGTGCTGACCCGTAGTTACCTTAATTTTCGCCCTTTCTACCTTGCCTGCAAGGCGGTTAAGCTCGGCACTGCTTAACACGATATTTTTCATTTCGGCATAGTTTTTGGCAAGTCCGTATGCCGTTTTTTCGGCTATGGTAGAAATCGTACCCGCCTTAAAAACATTTTCCTTGCCAAAAAGCTCTTCGGTGTATTTTTGTACGGCACTTTGGAATTCATTGGAGAAGTTAAGGTCGATATCAGGCACCTTATCGCCTTTAAAGCCCAAGAAGGTTTCGAAGGGAATATCGTGGCCGTCGCGTTTATATCTTGTACCGCATTTGGGGCAGTCTTTTTCGGGCAAGTCAAAGCCCGAGCCAACCTCGCCCTTAGTGAAAAACTCGTTATATTTACAGTTAGGGCAATAATAGTGCGGTGCTATAGGGTTAACCTCGGAGATACCCGCCATAGTGGCAACAAAGGATGAGCCAACACTACCACGCGAGCCAACAAGGAAGCCGTGCTCCTCACTATACGACACAAGCTTCTGAGCCGTAACATACATTATCGAGAAGCCGTTGCTTATAATACCGTTTAGTTCTTTTTCGAGTCGTTTTGATACGATTTCGGGTATTTTACCCTCATAACCGTACATCGACATTGCCCTGTCCCAACAAATTTGTCTTAGCAGCTCATCCGAGCCCTCGATTACGGGCGGATAGTTGCCCGGTGGCACGGGCACTACATCATCGGAAATCATATCGGCTATCTTGTTTGGGTTTTCTACTACAAACTCATAAGCGCGCTCGCCGAAATACGAAAAATCATCGAGCATTTCTTTTGTAGTTTTAAAATAAAGCGGTGCCTGATTATCAAAATCGGCATACTTTTTAGACTGAATAATTTTGCGGATAATGGCATCCTCTTTTTTAAGAAAATGCACGTCTCCCGTAGCCACAACGGGAAGCCCTAACTCATCTGCGAGTTCTACAACCTTGCGGTTAAAGTTTTTGATAACCTCAACATTTGTAACCTTTTCGTACGGGTTTTCCTTAACCTGACCTGAACGTTTATCGGTATAAACCTTGCCTGATTCCCTTATCATAAACTCATTGTTGCCGAGCGGCTGAATTTCGAGAAAATCGTAGTAAGAAGCAATTCTTATAAGTTCCTCGTGAGATGCACCTTTGAGTATTGCATCATAAAGCTCGCCCGCTTCACACGCCGAGCCGAGCAGTATACCCTCGCGGTGCTCATCAATAACACTTTTGAGCGATACGGGGGTATGATAAAAATTATCAAGGTGTGCGCTTGATACTATTTTGTATAGATTTTTAAGACCTGTAAGGTTTTTAACGAGCATTATTTGGTGGTATCGGGACAGTTTTGTAAGGTCGGTAACGCCCCTTGTATCATCGGCAAAATATGCCTCGACACCATATATTACCTTAAATTCACCACCGCTTTTGCGAATACTGCTGACAGCCGCTGCGGCATCGGGGTATGCTTGTACAACACCGTGGTCGGTAATTGCTACAGCCTTGTGCCCCCACCGATATGCTTGATTTATAATATCGCCCGCACTCACAACGCCGTCAGATGCTGACATATTGGTATGACAGTGAAGCTCTACTCGGCGTAGTCCCTCATAGTCATCGGTTTCTTCATACTTTTTAACGGTTGCAATATTTTTTACATCAACCACAAACTCGCCCGACCATCTATCGTATCTATAGTCGCCGTTTACAATAACATATGCGCCGTCCTTAAGCGGTTTTAAGGAAGCCTTTTTATCGGCATCGGCAAATATATTTGCGTTAAACGAGTTGGTGGTATCACTGAATGCAAACTTAATGCTTACCTTTTTATCGCCGCGTTTGGTGGTAACATCGCGCATTTCAACACCGAAAACCTCGCCCCACGCACAAACGTATACACTACCTTCCGCATACTCGGGCGGTGCTATGTTTATCAAGGGCTTTACGTTTGTATCAATACGCCTGCCATAGAAAAGCTTTGCACTTTCAAGATATATCGGCAGTCCGTCCGCCGGCTTATAATCATATTTTTTGTCTTCGGTTTTTGTGTCAACCGCTTCACTTTTTTTGCGAATTGGTATTTCTTTTACTGGTGGGGCCAACTCAATGTTTTCAAGCTGACCGTCAAACTCTATTTCAAATTTCATTTTGAACATATCGTATAAAATATCATTAAACTTATGCTCAAAATCAGCGGCCTTTATAATTTCATATCCGCCGTATTTTAATGTAATATTAAGCGAAAAGCCCTCAAGAGAAAATTCGGCATCCTTAAAATACCCATTAAGCAAAGCGTTTTTTTGCTTTATTTTATCAACTATATCGGCGCCTGCCTCATCACAAAATGCCTCGGGCGCAAAAAAGCACTCTATACTTATATTAGACAGTGTTAATTCTTCAGTAAGCCTTGCTTTAATCTCTTCGATTTTTGAAAATGATATGTAATTATCGGTGTAAAGCTTTATATTTAAAGCGCGTTCATCCGATACCGCGCAATTAATAAGCACGGCATTTTTTGTAATTTCGCACTGTTCATCTGTCAAATGGTTTTTGAAAACATCTAAAAATTTAACGGATGCCATTTTTAACCTCTCTACATTTTTTCTATTTCTTTAACTAATTCCTCGAGTATTTTATCTTCGGCGATTTTACGTTTTGTGCCATCCTTTTTGAAAAGCACCGCACAGCCATCTCCTCCGGCAATACCTATATCTGCTGCCGCCGCTTCGCCCGGTCCGTTTACAACGCATCCCATTATAGCAACGGTAATATCTTTATCGATATTCTTAAGTTCTTCTTCGGCTTTTTTTGCAAGCCCTATCAAATCGATTTTTGTTCTGCCACAGGTAGGACAAGAAACAAATTTTATACCACCCTTACGCAGTCCTATCGCTTTTAATAAATCTTTTGCCGCCAATATTTCTTTTACGGGCTCATCAGTTAATGATACGCGTATAGTGTTACCAATACCGCGAAGCAATAAGCCGCCCATAGCCGCACTCGATTTTATAACACCCATATTATAGGTGCCCGCTTCCGTAACGCCTAAATGTAGCGGATAGGGGCATTTTTCGGCCGCCAATGCATACGCGGCATAGGTACGCGCTGTATCGGAGGACTTAAGAGATAAAACTATATCATCAAAATCAAATTTATTAAGCAGTGATATATGATAAAGTCCGCTTTCTACCATAGCCTCAGGTGTAGCGGCGCCGTGGCGCGCAAGAATTTCCTTTTCAAGTGAGCCCGAGTTTACACCGATTCTTATCGGAACCCCTGCCAGTCGGCAAGCATCGGCAACCTTTTTAACATTAGCATCATCGCCAATATTACCGGGGTTTATGCGAATTTTATCAACGCCTGCGGCAACCGAATCTAATGCTAAACGATAATCAAAATGTATATCGGCCACAAGCG
>SVOM01000030.1 GCA_015066405.1 Oscillospiraceae bacterium | reverse complement strand
CGACTATTCTAAACGAATAGCGCTACTAAGCAAGGAGGTGCGAAAAATGAAACTGCATGAACTTACACCTGCTTTTGGTTCAACAAAAGAATCAAAGCGTATAGGCAGAGGTCATGGCTCCGGCAACGGTAAAACTGCCGGAAAGGGTCACAAGGGTCAAAAGGCACGTGCCGGTCGTGGTATGCGCCCCGGTTTTGAAGGTGGTCAGATGCCTCTTCAGAGACGTATCCCTAAGCGTGGCTTTAACAACATTTTTGCCGAGGAGTCTGTGGCTATCAATGTTGCTGCTCTCAATAAATTTGAGGATGGCGCAGTTGTAGATGCTGTAGCTCTCGTTGAAAAAGGTATAATTGATAAAGCTGACATCTATGTAAAGGTTCTCGGTAACGGTAACGTTACAAAGAAGCTCACAGTAAAGCTTTCGGCTTTCTCTAAGTCAGCTATCGAAAAAATCACTAAAGCCGGCGGAAATGCAGAGGTGACAGAATAATGCTTGAAACGATCAAAAACGCGTGGAAGGTTAAAGAACTGCGCAACAAAATTCTTTTCACATTTTTCATTATCCTTATTTTCCGTATCGGTTCGGTAATTCCGGTTCCGTTTGTAGATATTGATGGATTAAGAAATTTAACAACCGGCGCTAACGCCAATGAGTTTTTCAGCTATCTGTCAATTCTCACCGGTGGCGGACTTGAATATGCGGCTATCTTCGCAATGTCGGTAACCCCGTACATCAACTCTTCAATTATTATGCAGCTTTTAGCAGTTGCAATTCCGGCCCTTGAAAGACTTTCAAAACAGGGTGAAGAGGGACAAAAGAAGATTGCGCAAATTACCCGTTATGTAACAATAGGACTTGGTCTTATTCAGGGTACCGCATATTTCTTCTATCTGAAGGGAAGCTCCCTTATTAATGTTGATGGAACAGGCGCAATGGTTTTTGCAGCGTTTGTTATCATCCTGTGCTTCACGGCAGGTTCAGCACTTGTTATGTGGCTTGGCGAACAAATTGACACAAAGGGTATCGGTAACGGTATTTCTATGTTACTTTTCGCAGGTATCATCTCACGTGCTCCCGATGCTGCGGCTTACTTGTGGGCATACATCACAGTGCCGGGCGTTGTTCCCAAACTCATCGTTGCTGGAATTATAATTGTATTCCTTGCAATTATCGGTTTTGTTGTTTGGATGACAAATGCAGAGCGCAGAATCCCCGTCCAGTACGCAAAACGCGTTGTTGGTAACAAGATGTATGGCGGACAAAATACACATATTCCGATTAAGGTTAATATGTCAGGCGTTATGCCGATTATCTTCGCTTCATCTATCCTTATGTTACCCACAATGATTTTATCATTCTGGAAAAATGCCGATAACTTTTTTATAGGAAAGGTTTTGGCACTCTTCAGTGTTCAGGGCATTTTCTATGCAATCGTTTATTTCTTCTTGATTATCGGATTTGCTTATTTCTATACAACAATCCAGTATAATCCTGTTGAAATGGCAAATAACCTTCGTAAAAACGGCGGTTCCATCCCCGGTATTCGTCCGGGCAAAACCACATCCGATTTTATTCAGAAGATTTTGTCAAGAATTACTTTAATGGGCGCGTTGTTCTTGAGTCTTATCGCAATTCTCCCGATTATCATCGGTAATGTGGGCGGAATTCAGATATCACTTGGTGGTACATCGGTACTCATTATCGTAGGTGTTGCATTAGATACCGTTCAGAATCTTGAATCTCAGATGATGATGCGTCATTATAAGGGCTTTCTTGATTAATTAAGGAGTAAGACAATGAAATTAATTCTTCTCGGAGCTCCTGGTGCCGGCAAAGGCACACAAGCAGAGGTTATCTGCGAAAAATTTAATATTCCTGCAATTTCTACCGGAAATATATTGCGTGAAGCAATAAAAAACGGTACCGAAATGGGATTAAAAGCAAAATCTTATATTGATAACGGAAATCTCGTTCCGGATGAGGTTGTAATCGGTATAATCAACGACCGCTTGGCCGCTGACGACTGCAAGAACGGCTTCATCCTTGATGGTTTCCCGCGCACAATTCCGCAAGCAGAGGCACTTGATAAGATGAATATCGGTATTGACTGTGCTTTGTCTATCGAGGTTGCCGATGAAAAGATTATGCAACGCCTTTCAGGCAGACGCGTATGTCTTACTTGCGGTGCGACATATCATGTAGATTATAAAAAACCTGCCAAAGAAGGAATTTGTAATAACTGTGGTGCTGAGCTTGTACAGCGTAATGATGACAAGCCCGCAACAATAGCCGATCGCCTTGCTGTTTATCACAGCCAGACCGAGCCGCTTAAAGATTATTACAAAAAGGCAGGCAAGCTCATAACAGTTGAGGGACAGGAAGAGGTTAAAGATACAACCGCTCTTGTACTCGCTGCATTGGAGTTTTAGTTATGATAGTGCTTAAAACCGCTCGTGAACTTTCAGTAATGAAAGAAGCATGCAGAATATCGGCAGGAGCATTACAGGTTATTGGTCAGGCAATCGAGCCCGGTGTTACAACCGGAGAGCTTGATGGGATAGCAGAAAAATATATTTTAAGTCAGGGTGCCAAACCCAACTTTAAAAATTATCAGGGCTATCCTGCAACTGCCTGTATTTCAATAAACAACGAGGTTATTCATGGCATCCCTTCGAATAAACGCGTAATTAAATCGGGCGACATAGTCAGCGTAGATTTGGGCGCGGTATTTAACGGATATCACGGCGATAATGCCGCCACTTTTGCTGTAGGCGATGTTTCCGCTGAGGCAAAGCGGCTGATAAGCGCAACAGAGGAGAGCCTTTACGAAGGCATCAAGGCTGCTCGCGCAGGCGGTAGAATCGGAGATATCTCAAATGCAATTCAAAGGTATGTCGAAGCCCGTGGTTTTTCCGTTGTCCGCGATTTTGTCGGACACGGTATAGGCACACAGCTTCATGAATCGCCCGAGGTTCCTAATTTTGGCACTCCCGGTAAGGGAATCCGCCTTTTACCAGGTATGACAATCGCTATCGAGCCGATGATTAATTTCGGTAGGCCCGAGGTAAAAATTCTACCTGACGGTTGGACTGTTCTGACCAAAGACGGTTCACTATCTGCACATTTTGAACATACGGTTGCTATAACTCCTGATGGACCGCAAATTATGACGGTTGTCTAATGGTGGTTCCAATGAGATTAGGACGTATTGTGTGTTCCATATCGGGACACGATAAAGGTTTATACATGGTAGTGGTGGGGGAAACACCCGATGGTGTTAAAGTTTGCAACGGCAAACAACGCCGCTTGCAAAACCCAAAGCTAAAAAATGTAAAGCACCTTTATGAAACAGAATATTTTGTGTCAGAAGAACAGTTAAAAACCAACAAATCATTACGCAAAGCCATATATGAATGCTTTGGTAAGTATAAGGAGGAAACATTATGTCAAAAGAAGATATGATAGAACTTGAGGGTACGGTTGTAGAAGCTATGCCTAACGCAATGTTCAAGGTTGAAATTCAAGGTGGGCATATAATACTCGCACATATCTCGGGTAAGCTTCGTATGAACTTTATACGAATTCTCCCCGGCGATAAAGTAACAGTAGAAATGTCCCCGTATGATCTGTCAAAGGGACGCATTACTTGGCGTTCTAAATAAACAGAAGAAATTTAGGAGGTATAATCCAAATGAAAGTCAGACCTTCTGTAAAAAAGATTTGCGAAAAGTGCAAAATCATTAAGCGCAAGGGCAAAATCATGGTTATCTGTGAGAATCCCAAGCATAAGCAGCGTCAGGGTTAATCCGGCGCACACAATACAATGGAGGTGCATTGATAAATGGCCCGTATTACCGGTGTTGACCTTCCGAACGAGAAGCGAGTTGAAATCGGACTCACTTACATCTACGGAATCGGTCTTACAACATCCAGAGAAATTCTTAAAGCAACAGGTATCAATCCCGATACACGCTGCAAGGATTTAACGGAAGATGAAATTTCAAAATTGCGTGAATACATCGACCACAACCTTCAGGTAGAAGGTGATCGTCGTCGTACAATCGCATTCGACATCAAGAGACTTATTGAAATTGGTAGCTATCGTGGACTTCGCCACCGTAAAGGTTTACCTGTAAGAGGACAGCGTTCAAAAACTAATGCTCGTACTCGTAAAGGTCCGAAGAAAACAATTGCTAACAAGAAAAAGTAAGTAGGAGGAAGATAATATGGCTAAGACTACTGCAACACGCAGACGTCGTGAAAAGAAAAATATTGAGCGCGGTGCTGCCCATATCCAGTCTACCTTCAACAATACTATAATCACTATTACCGATACTCAGGGTAATGCTCTTTCTTGGGCATCTGCAGGTGAACTCGGTTTTAGAGGTTCAAGAAAATCTACTCCTTTCGCAGCACAGTCTGCTGCTGAAACAGCTGCTAAGGCTGCTATGGAGCACGGTTTGAAATTTGTAGAAGTATATGTTAAAGGTCCGGGTGCAGGCCGTGAGGCTGCTATTCGTGCATTACAGTCAGCAGGTCTTGAAGTTACAATGATTAAAGACGTAACTCCGATTCCGCACAACGGTTGCCGTCCTCCGAAGAGAAGACGTGTCTAACCAAAAATATGGAGGTGTGTTAGATGGCAAGATATACCGGAGCAGTTTGTAGATTATGCCGCCGTGAAGGACAAAAATTGTTCTTAAAGGGCGAGCGCTGCTATTCCGATAAATGTTCTGTTGGTATCAGAGCTTATGCTCCCGGCCAGCACGGACAGGGCCGTAAAAAATCTTCTGAATACGGTTTACAGCTTCGCGCTAAACAGAAAGCAAGAAGATTTTACGGTGTACAAGAAGGCCAGTTCTACCATTATTTTGAATTGGCAGAGCGTAAACAGGGTATCACTGGTGAAAACCTTTTACAGATCCTTGAGAGCCGTCTTGATAATGTTGTTTACAGAGCAGGTTTTGCTTCTTCAAGAGCAGAAGCACGTCAGCTCGTTGGCCACGGCCACTATGAAGTAAACGGCAAACGTGTAGATATCGCTTCATACTTACTCAGAGCAGGCGATGTAGTATCGGTTTGTGAAAAGAGCAAGGCAAGCGAAAAATTCAAAGCTGTTATCGAAGCTAACGGTGCAAGACCCGTTCCCGAGTGGATGGATTTAGATCGTGATGCGCTTTCAGTTAAGGTTGTAGCTTTACCTGAACGTAATCAGATTGATGCTCCCGTTGAAGAGCAGCTTATCGTAGAATTCTATTCTAAGTAATAGTTTTCACGTATCAGATATCTGCCGCATAAGGTATCTGATACTAAAAATCTATTTTGCGGAGAAATGGAGCTTTAAATGTTAGAGATTGAAAAGCCCAGAATTGAAACGCTGGATTTATCCGAAGACGGCAAATACGGCAAATTTATGATGACCCACCTTGAGCGCGGTTATGCAATCACACTCGGTAACAGTATGCGTAGAGTTTTACTCTCAACACTCCCCGGTGTTGCAGTAACCAACATCAAGATAGATGGTGTTGTTCATGAATTCTCAACCGTAAAAGGCGTTAAGGAAGATGTAACAGAGATAGTCCTTAATATTAAGGGACTGATTGCGAAGCTTTATTGTGATGGTCCTAAGACTGTTTACATTGAAGCTGAAGGTCCATGCGAAATTACAGCAGCTGATATTAAGGCTGATAGTGAAGTTGAAATCTTGAATCCCGATTTGCACATCGCAACACTTGATGCTGATGGCAAGCTCAATATGGAATTAACACTCGGCAAAGGCCGCGGTTATGTTCCGGCTGTATGCAACAAGCCTGATACAACCGTTATTGGCGTTATTCCCGTGGATTCTATTTTCACACCTGTTTTAAAGGCTAATTTTACTGTTGAAGATACTCGTCAGGGTAGCGAAATCAATATGAATGCGCTTACTCTCGAAGTATGGACCGACGGTTCTATTATGGCTAACGAGGCGGTATCTATGGCCGCCAAGATTTTGATTGAGCATTTCGAACTTTTCCTTGATTTATCTGATGCAGCTAATGATGGCGAAAGCTTTATGGCTGAAAAGGGTACAAGCGATAAGGAAAAGGTACTCGATATGACTATCGAAGAACTTGATTTGTCTGTTCGTAGCTTTAATTGCTTAAAGCGCGCAGGAATCAACACAGTAGAAGACCTTATCAACAAGTCTGAAGAAGATATGATGAAGGTTAGAAACCTTGGTAGAAAGTCTCTTGAAGAGGTTATTGCAAAGCTCGATTCATTCGGCTTCACCCTCAAGAAAGACGAAGACTAAGTAAAAGGAGTGAGTATAATGCCAGGTACAAGAAAACTTGGAAGAACCACCGACCACAGAACTGCTATGCTCAGAGCTATGGTTACTTATTTGTTTGAAAACGGCAAAATCGAAACCACAGTTACTCGCGCTAAAGAGGTTCGCTCGGTAGCAGAGAAATATATTACACTCGCAAAAGATAATAGTCTTCACAGTAAGCGTCAAGCTTTAGCTTTTATTACTAAGGAAGATGTAGTTGCAAAACTTTACAACGAAATCGCTCCTAAGTATATGGATAAGAACGGCGGTTATTGCCGTATCACCAAAACCGGCCCTCGCCGTGGTGATGCAGCAGAAATGGCTATTATTGAGTTAATCTAATTTCTCATAAGTTAGTCCTCACATCGTAAGTCAGTTTTAGCTGTCTTGTGATGCGGGGACTAAATTTTTGCAAATAAAAAAGCGTAGGTGTCCTACGCTTTTTTTATTTGCTCTTATATTAAATAACATCTATAACTTCAACAATACCGCTTCGCTGATAAAGTGATGGGGTAACTGAAATAGTATAGCCGCGGCCTGCATCGGTTGCCCACTGTACAGTGCTTTGGCGCGGTAGTCCACAAGCGGCCAAGAAGGTCATTATGGTGCCGCCGTGCATAAAAACGGCTGCTTCTGTTATGTCATTGTCCATCATATCGCGCACGACGGTATTGATGGCAACGCATATACGCTTGGTAAACTCGGTGTTGTCTTCACCCTTCGGTGGCGCCGAAATTTTACCCGCCGCCCATTCCATATACTCGGGGCGGCTTTCAAGCTCGTTTGCGGTTTTACCCTCGAACTCGCCAAAATCGTATTCAATCAAATCGGGCACAACAAGAATTTCACGCTCGGGGTATATTATTTTTGCCGTTTGGCGGCAACGAAGCATCGGACTTGAATAAATCTTTTCGACGGCGGGGTATTCTATCTTTTCGGTAAGATTTTTAAGTGCAGTAACACCTCCGGGAGCTAAGGGTAATTCGGTGCGGCCGATGTACTGTCCGTTCAAATTGCCTTCGGTAATACCGTGGCGAATTAAGTGTAATTTATATGTTTTCATTATATCAACTCCTCGATAAATGATGTAATAATACTGTTGGAAACCAACATACCTTGGGCGGTTAATGAAATGTTGTCGCCGTCAATCTTGCATAGCCCATTTTTTTCAAAAAGTCGGGCTTTATCAAAAAGGGTAGTGGGCAAATGTGTGCCGTAGCGCTTAAAAAACTCATTATCACTAATTCCTTTTTTAAGGCGTAAACCCAACATAACATATTCATCCTGACCGCCGCCAACACCATCCAAAACAGTGGTTGGGTTGTCTAAAAAGGCGTGCAAATCATTTTGATAGTAAAAACGCTTGCCATCAAGGAATAAATGTGCCGCGGGGCCGACCCCTAAATACTCGCCGCAGTCCCAATAAAGAGAGTTGTGGCGGCTTTCGTAACCTTTTTTTGCAAAATTAGATATTTCGTAATGCTCATAGCCCGCACCCGTTAGCGCAAAATGTGTTTGCATATATTGTTCCGCCGCTGCATCGTCATCGGGAAACACAAAATTATTGCGAATTTTGTGCAAGGGTGTGCCTTCTTCGAGCTTTAGCATATAGGTGGAAATGTGTTCGGGGGAGAGTGATAAAATTAAATCAAGCGAATTTTTAAGCGTTTTTTCGGTAGAAAAAGGCAGTGATGTCATTAAATCAAGTGAAATATTGTCAAATCCGCTTTTTCGGGCAGTTTCAAAAGCCGAAACGGCATCGTTTACAGTATGTCGCCGCCCAAGTATCTTTAATTCATCATCATTTCCGCTTTGTAGTCCAATGGACAGGCGGTTACAACCCGATTTTTTAAAATCGGGCAAAAGAACATCAAGATTATCGGCGGGGTTGATTTCAGCCGTTATTTCGGCACCCGTTTCCACCGCAAAATTTTTGTATACAGCATTTACAAGCAAATCGAACTGCTTGCTATCAAGCAGGCTCGGTGTTCCGCCACCGAAATATATAGAAGAAACGGGACGGGCTGTAAGCCCGCCCCATCGTTTAAGCTCTTTTGCCGCTTTGTCTACGTAATTTGAAACAAGCTCGGTTTTATTAACCGAATAAAAATTACAGTAATTGCACTTTTGCACGCAAAACGGTATATGTATGTAAATGCCTATAGGATTAGTCAAGAATAATACCTGTGCAACCGCCGGGGATGGCTGCTGCGTTGGCTTCATCGGTATCTAAGTGCATAGCAAGGCTGTAGCTTGCGCTAACACGTGCCACAACATCATCAAAAATAAGGGCACGTCCCTCGGTCGGAATTTTAACAGACACAACCTGCTTATCAACAATGCCGTATTTTTCGGCGTCAGCAGGTGTCATATGTATGTGGCGTTTAGCGGCAATTACACCTTCAGTGAGTTCAACCTCACCACAGGGACCAACTAATTTACAAGCACCGCTATCTTTAACATCGCCCGATTCACGAATCGGAGCTTTAACACCGATAGAACGAGCATCGGTAAGAGAAATCTCAACCTGAGTTGCAGGTCTGCACGGGCCGAGAATAGAAACACCTGCGAGCTCCTTTTTGGGACCTACAACGGTTACTCTCTCTTCACAAGCAAACTGACCGGGTTGGGACAAATCTTTTTTAGGTGTCAATTTATAGCCCTTACCGAAAAGGGTTTCAAGGTCCTTTTCGCTTACGTGTACGTGGCGGGCAGAAATTTCAACTAATACTGTTTTTTCCATTTTCATATCTCCTTAAAAATTATTACATTATCATTGTACCACATTTTTCTATTATTTCAATAAAAAAATAAAAGACGGGGGCACCCCGTCTTTCATTAAATGTAATTATTCAGCAACGATTGCCTCTACAGGACAACCACCGGCACAAGCGCCGCAATCGATACAAGCGTCAGCATCGATTACATAATGCTCATCACCTTCGCTGATAGCTTCAACGGGGCATCCGCCGGCACATGCACCACAGCTGATGCACTCGTCAGTAATTTTGTAAGCCATTATCCACACCTCCATTTACTTACATTGTAGCAACATATAAGCAAAAAAGCAAGTATTATTTTACTTCGCCTATAATTAGTCGTTATTTTCGGTTGCTTCTTCTGCCTTCGGTTTTCTTTTTTTGCCAGAAGATATAATCTCAACCTGGCTTTTGTGAATCTTGGTGGGTATTTCGTTGCCCTCGAATTTAACCATAAGATTACCTGTTATTAGGTTAACATCCGATACAACACCCGTGCCCGAGTAGGTTTTAACAATAGCACCGATACCGGGGGTTGTTTTGATTAAATGCTCGTAAGCATCCTGCTCATATTTAAGGCAACACATAAGGCGGCCGCAAGAGCCGGAAATTTTAGTTGGGTTAAGTGATAAGCCCTGTTCCTTTGCCATTTTGATGGATACGGGTTGGAAATCCGATAAAAATCTCGAACAGCAAAACGGCTGTCCGCAAAGACCTATACCGCCAAGCATTTTGGCTTCATCACGAACACCGATTTGTCTAAGCTCAATGCGCGCGTGTAGGCGTGCAGCAAGGTTTTTAACAAGCTCGCGGAAATCCACTCTGCCATCGGACGTAAAGTAGAATAAAATTTTGCTTCCGTCAAATGCATATTCCGCTCCTGTTAGGCACATATCGAGCTTGTGCTCGGCTACGAGCTCCTCGCAAATGGCAAGCGCTTCGGCCTCTTTTTTGCGGTTGGCTTGCATTTTTTCGAGGTCTTTATCACCTGCGATTCGCACAACCTTTTTAAGCGGAGCCACTATTTTATTATCGGGGACCGAATGGTTACCCTGACTTACATATCCGCACTCAATTCCACGGGAGGTTTCAACTATTACATATTGCTCCGATTCGATTTTTAAATTGTCGGGGTCAAAGTAGTAAATACGGCCGTCCTGTCTGAATTTTACGGCAATGACCTGTGTCATATATTCCTTTTCCTTTCTTTAAAGTAAACTACTTGTTAGCGCAAAGCTTGCAAACAAGCGCGCTTAAAAATAGGGATAGATTAATATTTGTTATAAGCTGGGGTTCAGCATCACTTATTATATCATAATAACGTATAAGTGTGTCAACCGCCAAATTTTGCTTAACCCGTGCATGTATTCGCTCGCTTATTTGCGCTTTAAGATTTGTTATAAACTCGCCGCATTTTACACGGTTTTTCTCAAGCGGAACAGTGATTTTAAGTAGCTCATAAGCACTGCCGCCCGTAATTAAAAGCTCGGCAAAATCTGTAGCACGAGTGTCCGTTGCATTACCGCTTTGTAAAAGGTTTAAAGCAAGACCGATATTGCATCGAGAAGCCTTTAATGCATCGGAAATATCAGCTGCATTAAAATCGGTTGCGGCTTTAAGATAAGCCATACCCTCCTCAAAATCAGGTGGGGAAAGGGATAACAATACACAACGCGAAATGATTGTTTCAAGCATCATAGCGGAATTTTCGGTTATCAGTATAAAAATAACATTTTTCGGCGGTTCTTCAAGCACCTTTAGAAGCGCGTTTTGTGCCTGCTCATTCATGCGCTCGGCAGGGTTTATTATAATAACCTTTTTGCCGCCCATATGAGATTTTATAAAAGCATCCGCACGAAGACTGCGCACCTGCGCTACCGAAATATTCTTTTTATCTTCTTCGGGTTTTACAAAAATTATGTCGGGGTGGTTGCCGCCTAAGCTTAACTTGCAGTTGCGACAGTTGCCACACGGCGCATTGTCATCCCCGCAAACTGCGGCAGCGGCAATGTGGCGCGCGAGCGTATAGCGACCCGTACCCGCATCCCCCTCAATTAAAATGGCGTGGGGAATGGTGTTATCGCTTATAAATTTTTCTACGGCAGTTTTAACTCTTGTGTTACCCGCAAAATTTATACTCATAGCACAAAGCCGACCTTTTTCATAACTTTCGAGAGTGTTTTATTTGCAATATATGCCGCCTTTTCATCGCCCATACGGTAAATATCTTCGAGCTGCTTTTTATCGGCTATAAAGGTTTCATAGCGTTCTCTTATAGGGCGGAGTTCTTCTGCCACCGCTTCACCAACAGCCAACTTAAAGTCGCCATAGCCGCGGCCCTCAAATTCGGCGGTTATTTGTTCGGCGGTTTTACCTGTTACGGCAGAATATATACCGATAAGGTTGTTGATACCCGCTTTGTTTTCGCCAATACATACGCGAGCTTCGCTGTCTGTTACGGCACGCTTGAATTTACGGATAATATCATCCTTGCTGTCAAGTATTGCAACCCAAGCGTTTATGTTTTCATCCGATTTGGACATCTTTTTAGTCGGGTCCTGAAGCGACATAACACGAGCCCCCACTTTTGGTATATACGCATCGGGAATGGTAAACACGTCGCCGTATGTATGGTTAAAGCGTGTAGCAATATCGCGCGCAATTTCAAGGTGCTGCTTTTGGTCAGCGCCAACGGGCACTAAATCGGGCTTGTAAAGCAAAATATCCGAAGCCATAAGAACGGGGTAGGAGAATAGTCCTGCGTTTACATTATCGGTGTGCTTTGCCGATTTTTCTTTAAACTGTGTCATACGTGATAACTCGCCAAACTGTGTATAACAAGAAAGTATCCACGAAAGCTGCGAGTGTGCAGGCACGTGCGACTGTATAAAGATATTGCTCTTCTCTGGGTCAATACCGAGTGCCAATAAAAGCGCGGCAGTAGAATATATTTGCTGGCGGAGCTTCGCGGGCTCTTGGCGTACAGTTATTGCGTGGAGGTCTGCAACGGCATAGGTGCAGTCGAACTCCTCTTGCATATTGAGCCAGTTTTTAAGCGCGCCTATATAGTTTCCAAGCGTTAGCATACCGCTCGGCTGAATACAACTTAAGACCTTCTTTTTTGCGATTTCTTCCATTAATATCACCTTTAAATATTGTTATTCGTAATATTTTACCACATATATTCAATTTCGGCAAGTATTATATAAATAATTAAATCGTGTCGAATTATGTCGTACGGTTTAAGTTGACTAAACTGTAAAAATATGGTAAAGTGATTATAGAGAAAATTTGATTAGGGGAGCATAAAAGTTCCCTTATATAAATAACGGACTTGCCCCTATGAGAAAATCTCATAGGGGCATTATGTTTATATAAAAAAGAAAGAGGTGTTTCCAATGCAAAACTCAAATAAAAGTTAGATTAATATTTTAGGAGGCAATTTATGCAAACAAGAAAAAAGATAAAAAAATTAATCGCCATAATATTGTGTTTATCACTAATATTACAAGTAATACCAATGTCGGTTTACGCGTCTGATAGTATAGACATGCCGGAAACCGATGTTATAGACATAGAAAAAGCCGAAATTATCGGCGAAGACACTTCTCTCAGGGATGCATACAACAAACATTTCCGTATGAGTGATGGCAGTGTTACTGCTTACAGTTATGAAATGCCTGTTCATTTTCTTGATGAAAACGGAAAGTGGCAGGAGTATGATAACACCCTTACCGAAACTGAAGCCGATGACGGTAGCGATAAGGACTATGTAAACCGAGAGTCAGACCTTACAGTGCGTCTATCTAAAAAGACAAACGGTAAAAAGTTTGTAAGGATAGAAAAAGACGGACATAAATTATCCTGGTATTATGAAGATGCCCAAAAGGTTACCGGTAAGGTTACTGCAAAAACGCCGGATGATGACGAAACGACCCTTGAAAACGTTGTTACTGAAACTGTGTATGAAGATGTTTTTTCCAATACCGATTTACAGTACATAATTTCATCGGGAAACATAAAAGAAAATATCATACTTAAAAGTCAAAATTCTCCCAATGAATTTACTGCCGTGTATAAATGTAGTTCACTGTCTGCAAAACAAGTGGATTCGCAAACATTGGAATTTGAGGATGAAGACGGTGAAACAGTTTTTGTTATTACCGCGCCGTATATGGTGGATGCGGATAATAATATTTGCGAAAACGTTACGCTTTCAATAACCGAGCAGAAAAATAACACCGTTACCGTTAAAGTAACAGCCGATAAAGATTGGCTTAGTGATAATTCCCGTAAGTTTCCGGTTGTTTTGGATCCGATGATAACGGAAGAACAAAAAGTTTCTTCGGAAAACTGGGACCTTGCGTATGTATATTCCAGTGATGCCAATGGCGTTCATTCCACGGGGCTTGACAATCTTTCAAATTCGCTTTATATAGGAAAACACGGCTCACGTGGAATGTGCAGAGCACTTGCAAAAGTTAAAACTCTGCCAACAATTGGAGTAGGCAGCAGAGTTGTTGCGGCTTCAATGAAGTTCTTTTTTGCTGCAACAATATGCGATACAAGGGTTAAGGTTGATGTTCGAAATGTAACTCAGAGTTGGAATGTAAATACAGTTACCTGGAATAACAAACCGTCGTGTGATTATATAGTAGATTATCATATTCTTAATTATGGCAATCCAACAACGATTGATGAAAGTTTAATCAAGACGTTTGATATAACCGACGTTGCACGTGGCTGGTATGATGGTAGCCGTGCAAATAACGGTGTGTATTTAATAAGCGATAGTGAGAGTTCTACTTCTGCAGCTTTTACCACTATTAGAATAAGCGGATACCAAGGGGGCTATAATCTACAGCCCATATTTGAGGTTAATTACCGCAATATGTCGGGCTTTGAAGACTATTGGTCGTACACTACCGTAAACGCAGGACGCGGTGGCACATTGTCGGTTAATAACTATACAGGTAACGTTGTATTTGTTCAGCCGTTACCTATAGGGTATGACGGCAGCAAAATGCCCGTTAATATATCATTGATATATAATTCAAACGGTACAGCGCCGATTATGGATGATGTAGGCGTTGGATTTACAACCAATTATCATATGTATGTGGTACCTGAAACAAATACAAAAGTTGCCGAAAAGGGATACAAGTATTATTTCTACGATGCTGACGGTACAAAACATTGGTTTGTTTTTGAGGGAGATAGCAATACAGGTAAGGATGAAGATGGATTAGGACTTACATTAACAGTTAATGCAAGTTCTACGGATAACAGATATGTAATTACCGATAAAGCAGACAATAAAATGTACTTTAACAGTCTGAGAAAAGTTGTTCGTATTGAAGATGCGGACGGATTTGGTTCTAATGTTACATATAATTCTGACGGTAACATTAATACCATTTCTACGGGAGACGGTAAAAAGTTTGAGTTCGAGTATTCGTTATGGTACAATTCGCAAAATGAAACGAAGCAATTGTTAACCGAAATAACGACTCCGAGCAATAATACATATTACTTTGAATATGATTTTGAAGCTTCTCCGCGGCTTACTAAAATTAACCTTTTGGATTACAGTGTGGATTTTAGTTATTCGGGAACAAATCTTACGCGTATACAGTCAACAACACAAGTGGCTACAGTAGCTTATGATGGCACTGTACATAGCAGAGCAACTGCCATAACAAGTACCTACGGACCTGAAGAATACGGTTTTGTGTACGATCAAAATACAACCGATATTACCGATTCACAAGACCGTACTGTTACATATCAGTTCAATAGCTACGGTCAGACGACAGGCGTAGTTTCTAACGAATCGGGTCATGCGCAGTTTTACGATTACCATAGGGGCAATACAACTGATGCTACTGCGAACAAACTGCTTTCACAGTCTAATCTTACTACAAGCACTGCAAATTATGTTCGCAATCCGATGGTAGATGCGAATATTAATGATTTCGGCACTTGGAATACAGGTGTTGAAGGCACAAAACATGCGGTGCATAATGCAACGGTAGGACGTTTGCATCCAGGTAGTATTGAGGTGCATAAGCAAAGCATAGCAGGTAAAATTTATGCTATGCAAGACCATACTTTGCCTGCAGGTACATATACTTTGTCGTGTTATGTAAAAACTGTTGGAACCTTAGGTGGCGACGGCATACGTGTAGGTCTTGAAGAATGGGCAAATGGCTCGTGTGAAAAGCATTTGTATACCGAAAAGGTAACTGTTACTGACGGTTGGCAAAGGGTAAGCGTTACGTATACCCGTACCGTTTCGGGCACTCTTAGAATAGTGTTAGGCTTTTGCGATGACGGTAGCGGTACCGTGTATTTTGATGATATTCAACTTGAGAAAAGCGATGGAGAGACTGAGTTTAATATAATAGAAAATCCTGCTTTTTCAAGAGGTGGTGCCTATTGGAAAAATAATGATCCGTATGAAATAACTACCACTACCTGTAATCTTCCGGGCTATGATAAATGTGCGAGAGTCTATTCTTCCACAACCGATACAAGCTATGAAATGTGGCAAAAAATACATATTTCAGGCACGGCTCAGGACGAATATGTCTTCGGTATGTGGGTTAAGGCAAATTCCGTACCGATAGATAACGCACGCCACGCGGGCGAGTACGATACTCCTCAGTTTGAGGTGAATTTTACTTATTACAATACAACTACAAATCAGTCGGGTAAAATAAGCGTTATACCGAATTATGAGTTAAAAGACGAGTGGCAGTTTGTAGTCGGCAGAGCCGTTATTCCTATTGACTATTCCTATTTTAATTTAAGCATTAATTATGACGGCAACGCTAACGAGTGTTACTTTACGGGCGCGTTTGTTTACAAGCAAAATTACGGTGAGATATATAATTATGATACCGATGGTAATCTGATTACCAATAAGGATACCGTAAATTCCACCAGCACGTATTCTTATATTGACGATCGCGTTTTAAAGGTTACAAATCCCACGGGTAGCGCGTTAATGTATTCTTATGTTGATGATAGTGATAAGGTGTCTAATATTTTCACATCCGATGGTTTACAGTCGAGCAACAGCTATGATACCAACGGTAATTTAACCGAGACCGTGCTTAAATCGCGTACACCCGTTACAACCTTGGAATCAGGCAAAACCTATATGGTGGTTAACGCCCATTCGGGATATTTGCTAAGTTCGGGTACAACGGCTACGGGGGACGTAATTACAAATGGCTATAGCGATAACAGTAATTACCAACTCTGGACTGTTACCGCAGTTTCGGGCGAAAATAACGTTTATACCCTTAAAAACGTTCAATATGCGGGAAGCAACTATTATTTGGGCGTTAAGAATAATTCCTCGGCACAGGCGGCGGTGCTAACGCTTAATACGGGTACACCGCAAAAGTTTAAAATACTCAACGAGCAAGATAATACCGTAGGTATATTTGCGGGCTCGGCGAGCTACCAAAAGGCACTCGATGCACAACTTGTTTCGGATACAACCAACACCGATGAAGTTATTAATTCAAGAAGCGTTAAGATTTCTTCGGGTACGGCAAGCAGTTTAAAGGCATATCAGCGGTGGTATTTCTATCCGTTGGAGTTGGATGATGAAAACTCAATAACTACAACCAACACCTATTCTACTGACGGCCACTATTTGCAGTCAACAACCGACGGTTTTGGAAATACAACAAGCTATACTTATGACAGTAACGGCAAGGTTTCATCCGTTACAAACGCTAAGGGTGTCAGCACGTCATATAATTATAATTCCGCAAACGGTAAAATAAACAGCGTTACGTCGGGTGTTTCCACAGTAATCTATGGTTATGACCATACCGATTCTGTGTGGAGAATAGAAACTCCGACTACCGAATATTATATGTTCTATGATGATAATGTTCGGCTTACAAGCACCCAGATAGCAGGAAACGAAACGAACACACTTTCATCCTTGCAGTACGGAACAAATAATCTTTTGAGTCGTCAGACCTATGGTAACGGTCAGTATGTAGATTATACCTACGATACTCTTGACCGCATAACCAAAAAGGCGTATAATGGAAACAGCTTAGGAACGTTGTATTCGTATAATACGGCAGGGCAGTTAATAAGGGTTAAAGATACCCTTAACGGTTTATACACCAAGTATAGCTATGACCGTTTCGGCAGAGCTTTGCGCTCAACCACCTTTACCGATAGTTTGATGTGTGAAAAGCTATTCACAGCAGTAAACTGCGGTTATGAAGATAAAACAGGTCGCCTTAATTCCTACGGATATAAACTGTTAAATTCGGGCGGTACAACCTACCGCACCGCCAATTTCGGTATAGTATATGGGCAGGGCACCGAAGTAGAACGCATCAAAAAGGTAACTCTTAACGGTGCGGATAGCTTGGGATACACTTACGGCTCGTTTGGCAGATTAAACAGGCTGAGTTATTTGGGTATCAGTGGCACACAGCGGTATACCGATTATACCTACGTTACAAATAACGATACCAAACAAACGTCAACGCTTGTGCAGTCGGTTACAAATTCAGGTCTTGGTACACTCAGTTATACCTATGATGCACTGGGTAATATAACCAGCATTTCCAAGGACGGAGTTGTTCAGGTAACGTATACCTATGATAACCTCAATCAGCTTAAGAGTTCCACCCGTAATGGCATAACGACAAGTTATAATTATGGTGCGGGCGGAAATATAACGTCTGCTTATTCAGACGGCAGAACATATATTTATTTTGTCGGCAAAGACAGATTGTCTAGTTATTATTCGTATACTTATGATATG
>SVOM01000065.1 GCA_015066405.1 Oscillospiraceae bacterium | reverse complement strand
CTACCTGAAAAAAGGCGCACGAAAAGTAGGCGGACATCAAGGAGGTTTCAAGCCGTGTGAGGCTTGTCTTTCCTTATGACTCCCGCCGCTTTTAATGGCCATCTCAAAGCGTGAGATTTAATTTTTCACAGCCGTTTTTGCGGCTGCACCTATAAGATACCACAAAGTTTTAGTAATGTAAAAACTTGTGATGTTGCATTATTTTCTTTGATAAAATAACCTAAACTTATTGTGTTTTTGGCTTTTTTCTGCTATAATATTTGTAGTTAGATTATGAAACGCATTACTAATTTCCGTACAAAATAAAAATGCCCTCTCTGGGAGGGCTACAAACGAAGGAGATAAAAATTAGATATATGGGTAATTCCACGAAAAAAAGTGCAAAATTTTCCGAAAATTATTTTGCAAGTAATATATTTACGTATAAATCTTGGTCTTGTGTTAGCCAAGTAGAAAGAACTTTTACAGAACCGGGGGCGGATGCGGTTGAAACCTTGAAGTTATATGCCGACAAGTCCACTCCCATCACCTTTGCTTTTGAATCCAAGGTAGGGTTGGTTCGCTTAAATGATGATGGGTCTGTTGCGGAAAGCAATGTGCTGGGTAAACTACTTGCCATTAAAAATGATAAGTTAAGCAATTATTTTGACTTTTTTAGACGGAACGGCTTTTTATTGCCCATTTCATTTGATTCTTTCGACACTGTGGGCGAAATGGAACTTCTGGCAACCATCAACAGACTCCACGCAACCTTGCAGTTAATATCAACAATTACAGATATGTCTCGAACGAGTTTTGAAAAAATTATAAGGATGATTATGTATCTGCTTTTCGCCCCCATTGTTGAGATTGATACAAGGGACGGGAAATCCACTTATACAACCACTTCGCACCGCTATACTATATTTTTGGAGCGAGCGAGAGAATTAACCAAAGACCCTCGTCTTGATGATACCTTCAATAACAGCGAATTTACGTTTAATGATAGCATTGCGAAAGGCACAGTTTTATCCGCTGATTTTATTTCCGCAGCACTTGAGGGTTACTCGACAGACACTAAATATAATAATGACTTGTTTAGAAAGATTTTCACTGTGTATTGCGCGCCTCGAGAAAATATTAGCAAAAACATTTTATTTATAAACGATTTTCTTTTCCATTATTTTTATGAGGTAGGTATTATCCAAAACGTGGACTTGGAAAATACGTGCTACTTGAATAACGAAGTATGCAAGGACAAATTTTCGGATACCCTCAAACAGGCGGCACTCCGTGTTGCAAAAATTCTCATTAAAGAAGAGCTTGATTTTAACTTAAAAAGAATACGTACGGTGTATGACATCGAAAAAATGGCTCCAGCTTGGCAAATTGACTCCTTGTTAAGTGCGCTTTATTTTGGGTTGTTTTATATGCGCCCCACTATGGAAATTTACCGCCGATGCGCCAACCCTAAATGCGGTGAGTATTTTTTGGTAAGCGTTACTTCCCAAAAGAAAAAATATTGCTGTCGGGCTTGTATGAATCGTGATATTCAAGCAAGGCATCGTGCAAAAGAAAGAATGCTCGAATCGAAAAAACAATAAGACGAAAAAAGAGAGACCTCGCAATGAAGTCTCTCTAATTTTTATCCTACAATATCAGTAAAATATTTTTCAATTTCAGCACTTAAGAGTGCCTTATCCCTGTCGTGGTTGCCTTGATAGTTTTTCATAATGTAGCGTGTATCCATAACAATTCCTTGTATGCGCTCATATGTTTCAGGTTGCGGAATCCAATCACCTGTTGCCTCGGCGACATTTCCCATAAGGGCATTTATGCCAAAATAATTTCTAAAACGATTATACGGCATTAAAAATGCATTATACACTTCAGAGCCATCAGGAGTTCTTTCTCTCTTAACAAATTGACCGTATGTAATTTGCTTGTTAATATCGGAGGATTGAGGAAGAACACCTACTCCAAACTGTGGTTGGTCACCATAGCGGTAATACTTCGCATCTATAACATAATACTTTCCATTGTATAGCATAATCGTATCAGGCTCAAGCGCACTTACTGGTTTTCCTTTTCTCGTTCCGTAACGCTCCGTCCATAAGCCGTGAGGAAAATAATCAGACTTATTTGGCTCACCAAAAACAACGTCTATGAGTTTTTCCCAAACATGTTCAAACTTGTCAGTGCCGAAATAAAACTGCTTGTCGATAGTATTGTTATCCATAAATTCGAGCATTGCAATCATTGAACTAAATAACATTTTATCAACATCATTATTTGTATTAGCTTTTTTATCATTCAAGACCGCAACCATCGTGTTTTTATCTGCAGGTGCGTATGCCGTTTCTGGGGAGTTTGTTGTATACAACCATCCTATGCGCTCAAAACTTTCGTATACACAATATTTATGTATGAGAGTTATCATACGATTAGCATTTGGTGTGTTATCACGCACTACAGTGTTAAGATAAATAATATTCTTACCTTGAAACATTGGTGTAACTGTTCTTATGGTTCTCGGCCAATTCGTTTTTCCTCGGCTATCTACCCTATACGTGACCTCTGTTTCAGTATAATAAGAGCCGTTGTGGTCCAAATAGTAATTGATAACATTTAGATAAGCTTGAATAGGGAAATCTACAGTTTGTGGCGCAGTAAATTTATCCATATGAAGGACTCTATCATTTTTATTGGTAAACGCAGCAAGAACCATAAAAAGATTTTTTACATCACGCCTCAACTCATCGTCATCCGCAGGGAGTTCATATCCTAACGGGAAATAAATCATAGCGTTAGTGGAGTCGGCCTTAACGCCAACGAATCTATCTCCGTCTTCGTTGCTATCTATATGACAGTGTTCTCGCAAGACAAAATGTGCACGGTCTATAGCCATTCGCACTCCCTCCTCGTTTTTATGGTTTTATCGTTAACGCATCTACAATATTTTGCTTAAATATGCCTTCAAACCTTGCATTACCCGTATTTGCAACAAATATTGAGATAACTTTTTCGAGGCTGTTAACTTTAGTTATATCGAACACCTCGTCTTTGTTAAATTTGAAAGCGTCATCCCAAAGATATTTAAGCACTTTTTCGGCAAAGCGCCTGTTTTGACGATGTGCCTTCTTTACTAATTCCTTATCCTCTCCATTATAGG
>SVOM01000029.1 GCA_015066405.1 Oscillospiraceae bacterium | reverse complement strand
GCTGAGCGCGTGCTTAAACATTTCGATGTTATCAGCATTTCAAAACTTGGTGTGCCCGAGGCTTCCCCCGCGGCAATTGCCCTTGCGGCGGTTATAGAGTATTTGTACGAAACGGGTATGTCGCACACGCTGGCTGTTAACAAGGTGGATTTTTACACCGAAAAACAGTTTATGAATATTGATTTAAACACGGTGCGAAATCTCGAGATAGTAGAAACAATGCGTTTAAAATCAAAACGCGGCTCACTGCTTTGGGTTATGGATAAAACCAAAACCGCTATGGGCAAGCGTTTGCTTCGCAGTTGGGCGGAAAAACCGCTTATGGATATTAATGCCATAAATTCACGCCAAAATGCAACCGAGGAGCTTGTAAACAACGCACGCATCAGAGGCGAGCTTATAAACTGTTTGTCATCGGTTAAGGACCTTGAGCGAATTATCACAAAGGCGGTATACGGCACGGCAAACGGCCGAGATTTGAGAAAGCTTTGCTCAACGCTTGAAATTTTACCGCAAATAAAGCTATTGCTTGGCGATACAAAAAGCCGTATGCTATGTGCTATAAATAATGATATTGACCTGCTTGAAGATATCCGCTCTTTAATTGATGCGGGTATCGAAATTGAGCCGCCATTCTCTGTTAAAGAGGGCGATATAATAAAAGGCGGCTACAACAGTGAGGTTGATGAACTGCGTAATGCTGTAAAAAACGGTGCCACCTTTGTTGCTGAAATCGAGGCGGCCGAGCGCGAGAAAACAGGCATTAAAAATTTGCGAGTGCGCTTTAACCGTGTTTTCGGATACTATATTGAGGTTACAAATTCATTCCTTGATAAAGTGCCCGAGCATTACATAAGAAAACAAACACTCACAAACTGTGAACGTTTTATAACCGAAGAATTAAAAAAGATAGAAAGTTTTGTTTTAGGTGCTAAGGAACACGTAACGGCACTTGAATATGAGATTTTTTGTGATATAAGAAACAAAACTGCCGAGCAGGTTTTACGCTTCCAAAAAACAGCGGCGGCTTTGGCGCGGCTTGATGTTTTGTGCTCGTTTGCGGCTATTGCGGTGGAGAATTCTTATTGCCGCCCGCTTCTTAATACTGAAGGCATATTCACAATAAGCGGTGGTAGACATCCCGTAGTGGAAAAGGTGCTTAAAACCCCGTTTGTATCAAATGATACTTTTCTTAACAATGCGGATGACCGCTGTCTTATAATCACGGGTCCGAATATGGCGGGTAAATCTACATATATGCGACAGGTGGCAATCATTGCCGTTATGGCTCAAATGGGCTCGTTTGTGCCGGCTGAGTCGGCAAACATCGGCATTATTGATGCGGTGTTTACAAGGGTTGGCGCATCGGATGATTTGGCAAGCGGACAGTCAACCTTTATGCTTGAAATGAATGAGGTTGCCGCAATACTTAAAAATGCCACAAGAAACAGCTTGCTTATTTTCGATGAAATCGGCCGCGGCACATCTACCTTTGATGGTATGGCAATAGCCAAAGCGGTGCTTGAATTTGTAGCCGACCGCAAAACACTCGGTGCTAAAACACTTTTCGCAACACACTATCACGAGTTAACTCAATGTGAAAATGAGTTAAAGGGTGTTAAAAATTACAATATCGCCGTTAAAAAACGTGGCGATGATATAATATTCCTGCGCCGTATTGTTCGCGGTGGTGCCGATGAAAGCTATGGTATTGAGGTTGCAAAGCTTTCGGGTATACCGACAAGCGTTATAAACCGCGCAAAAGTAATTCTTGGCGAGGTTGTTAAAAACGGCGTTTCGGCGCAAGGTAAATTTACAACCGCAAACAACAATCAGGTTTCAATGGAAAGTGTAAATGCCGATGCTATTTATAATGAGTTAAAGGCGATAGATGTTGATACCCTAACCCCCATTGAAGCTATGAAAATACTTTACGATTTATCAGACAAAGCGAAGTCGTTATAATTTAAAGAAAGGAGTTACCGCCGATGGCAAAAATTAATGTATTACCAAAAAATATAGCCGAGCTTATTGCGGCAGGCGAGGTTGTTGAGCGACCGGGTGCCGTTATAAAGGAACTTGTGGAAAACTCGGTAGATGCGGGTGCTACAAAAATTACGGTTGAAATAAAGCGCGGCGGTATTCTTTATATGTCGGTAACCGATAACGGTTGCGGCATTGCGAGGGATGACGTACCCACTGCGTTTAAACGCCACGCCACAAGCAAAATCAGCACGGCGGAGGACCTTGATGCAATATATACACTGGGCTTCCGCGGAGAAGCACTGGCGGCAATTTCGGCGGTTTCTAAAACCGAAATTATCACACGCACTAAGGATGAGTGTGATGGCACTCTATGTGTGGTTGAAGGCGGCGTTCAGACCATCTTTGAAGAGGTGGGCTGTGATGTCGGCACCATAATAACCGTACGAGATATATTCTACAATACGCCCGCGCGTATGAAATTTTTAAAGAGTGATGTTACCGAGGCTAACCATATTGCCGCAATAATCGACCGTATGGCATTGTCCCACCCCGAAATTGCTTTCCGTTTTATAAGGGATGGCAAGCAGGTGCTTACAACGGCGGGGGACGGTAACCTTAATAATGCTATTTACTCGGTTCTTGGCAGAGAGTTTGCTTCATCCCTTATTACTGCGGAGGATAGGATTGACGGTATAGGTGTTTCGGGTATGATTTGCAAGCCCGTATACTGCAAGCAAAACCGCAATGGCGAGTTTTTCTTCTTAAACGGCCGCCTTATTCGTTCTAACACCGCTATGGCGGCGCTCGAGCAGGCATATAAAAATTCGGCAATGGTTGGTAAATTCCCTTGCTGTGTTTTGTTTATTGATGTACCACCCGAAACGGTGGATGTTAATGTGCATCCCGCCAAAACCGAGGTGCGTTTTTCGGATGAGCGCAAAATTTTCAATGCGGTATACTATACCGTTAAAAATGCGCTGACTAAGGGCGACACAAGACCCGAAATTAAGGTTAAACCCACCTTTAACCCGTACACCCCCGTTTTTACCGAAAGGGCAGAGCAAACAACCATCCCCGTGAAGGTGAACGAGCAGGTTGTTACTAAGAAGGTTACACCGCCCGAGGTTACTAAAACACTTAAATTCGAAAGTCCTAAATTTGAGTTTCCCGTTTATAAAAACGAGGTTGAAATAAAGGATGATACGGTTACCGAAAACAAAATAGAGGAAGTTAAAAAGCAGGTAACCGAAACTGTTATAAAGCCCGATATAAGATATATCGGACAAGCATTTAACACATACATAATAGCCGAGCAGGATGGGGAAATATATTTTATAGATAAACACGCCGCGCACGAGCGTATCTTATATAATTCACTCAAAAAGAATAGCAAGGTCGATATGCAAGAGCTACTAGTTCCCCTTACGGTAACGCTGACTAAGGAAGAGTATTCGGTAATTATAAACAACACCGAAACACTTTTATCGGCAGGGTTTGATGTGGAAGATTTCGGCAATGGCACCGTGCTTTTAAGGGCGGTACCCACCTTACTTAAGGATGAAGACCTAAATCTATTAATAAGTGAAATTGCTGATACACTGTCGGTTACGGGTGCGGTAAATGCTGAACGGCTTGATGATATTTTCCATACAGTTTCGTGCAAGGCGGCAATAAAAGGCAATAAATACACAACCGATTATGAGCTTAAGGTGTTGGCCGAAAAGGTGTTGGGGGACAGCGAGGTTATGTACTGCCCGCACGGCCGCCCTGTTGCCTTTAAATTGACTAAAAAGGAACTCGAAAAACATTTTGGCCGCACAGGAAGTGTGAGTGTCTGATGGAAAATAAAAAAATTCCGCTTATTTGCGTTGTGGGGCCTACCGCATCGGGCAAAACAAGGCTTGGCATAGAGCTTGCCAAAAAATATAACGGCGAGATAGTATCGGCCGACTCAATGCAAATATACAAAGGCATATCTATAGCATCTGCCGTAGCTACAAAAAACGAAATGCAGGGCATACCGCATCATTTGTTGGAATTTTTAGAAATTGATGATGCGTTTTCGGTTGCAGATTATGTAAACCTCGCAAAAGAGAAAATAATTGAGATTTATAGCCGAGGTAAACAACCTATTTTGGTTGGAGGCACAGGACTTTATGTAAACTCATTGGTTGATGGCATAAGCTTTGCCGAGCAAAAGGGCGATAAAAAAGTTTTAGATGAGCTTAAAAAAGAGCTTGAGTGCTACGGCGCCGAGTATATGCTTAATAAGCTAAAAGAGATAGACCCCGAGACCGCTAAAAAGCTGCACCCAAACAACGAAAGAAGAATTTTGCGTGCGCTTGAGGTTTATAAAACAACGGGCAAAACCATGACAAAACAAAACGAGTTGTCAAAAATGGGGGAATCCCTTTTTGATACTGTTATGATAGGCATTACCTATAATGACCGCGAAAAGCTTTATGATAGAATAAATTTACGAGTTGATAAAATGCTTGAGAACTCACTTTTAGAGGAGGCCAAAACAACGCTTTCCCTTAAAAACGGCGTTGGTGCGGCACAAGCAATAGGTCATAAGGAGCTACGCAAATATTTAAAGGGCGAGGTTACATTGGAAGAAGCGGTAGAAACCCTAAAACGCGAAACCAGGCGTTATGCCAAGCGGCAGCTCACTTGGTTCAGACGCCGTGAGGATATTAATTGGGTTTTTGCCGATACAGAAGATGTACTTGAAAAAGCAAGCGAAATTATTGACAGGAGGCGCCATATTTGAAAAAATCAAAACTCATTTTAGGTGTTACGGGCGCCGTTTTGTTGGTGTTTTTGATTTATCAGTTATATGCGGTGTTTTACAACCCCGTAACAACCGAGATAGTTACAGCCGCCGATGCGGTTGACGGCATTAAAATTACTGGTATTATCATCCGCAATGAAGAGATTATAAAAAGCGATACATCGGCCGCAATGCATTTTGAAATTAACGATAACGAGCGCGTGGCGGCAGGCGGTGTAATTGCTAATTTATATGGCAGTTCTACGCAGTCGGTTGCGGCGGCGGAGCTTAAAAATATCGAAAAAGAAATAAATAACATTGAGCAAATACACAAGTATAACGATTTAAACGCTGTAGATATAGGCACTCTCAACGCAAAGATTTATGATGAGTTTAATATCATTGCATCCATAACCGCAACGGGAAAATTTTCCTCGTTGCAAAGCAATAAGGAAGAAATGCTGGCACTTATGAACCGCCGCAAGTTAGCAACGGGGCAGGAGGTTGATTTTTCGGCACAGCTTTCAGCCCTTAAAACAAAAAGGGATGCACTGCTGAGCCGGGTGGGACAACCCATAGGCGTTTTAAAGACGGAAAAATCGGGGTATTTTGTATCGGCCACCGATGGCTATGAAAATATACTAACTCCCGATAAGCTTGATAGCATAACCCCCGAGTTTTTGGATGATATGAAGCCCGAAAACGCGGGTGATGACAAAACAGTTGGCAAGCTCGTTTCCGATTACACAATGTATATCGCGGCATCGGTGTCGATAAACGATTCGCTTTCGTTCAAGGTGGGAGATAAGCTGGTTATCAACACATCCCTTAAATCAAACCCCGAGCTTGACGTTGAGGTGCACGATATCAATGTATCGCACGCGAGCGACCGCGCCGTGATTATCTTCTCTTGCCAGGAAATGAGCGGCGAGCTGTCCTCAATGCGCACCGATACTATGACAGTGGTTAAGAAAAAGTATTCAGGGCTTAAGGTGGGTAGCAAAGCACTTCGCGTATCAACTCAAACGGTAACAAATGCCGATGGCACGCAAAGCGAAAAAACCGTTACGGGTGTTTATATTGTAAACGGTGTTACGGCGGAATTTGTGCCGGTTAATATCATTTACACGTATGATAATTACGCCCTTTGCGAAATTATATCGGAGGACGGAAACCTGCGGCTTTATGATGAAGTTATAGTTAAAGGAAAAAATATTTATGAAGGAAAAATCATTGACTGATATTTTTGATGAAAATTATAAGGATATAGTAGAGCGCATTGCCGCTGCGGCGGAAAAATCAGGGCGGAACGCCAATGATATAATGCTGCTTGCCGCCACCAAAACAGTGGAGCCATATCTTATAAACTATGCGATAGAAAAGGGCATACAGTATATTGGCGAAAACCGCGTGCAAGAGTTTTTATCAAAGGAAAACGATGTAACAAAAAATGTTCATAGGCATTTTATAGGCCATTTGCAAACAAATAAGGTAAAGGATATTGTGGGCAAGGTTGAGCTTATACAGTCGGTTGATTCCCTGCGCCTTGCAAATGCCATTTCTAAGGAATCGGTAAAAAGGGGTATAGTTACGGATGTATTGCTTGAGGTTAATATAGGGCGTGAGGAATCGAAGTCGGGCTTTATGCCTGAGGAGGTTATAAACGCATACGATGAAATTTCAAAATTGGATGGAATTTGCATTAAGGGACTTATGACAATACCACCACATATAGATGAAAACAATAAAAATACCGAATATTTTTCCAAAATGTATGAACTGTATATTGACATACGCACTAAAAAAATAGATAATAATATTAAGATACTTTCTATGGGTATGTCCGATGATTTTGAAACCGCCATAGAATATGGCGCAAATATGGTACGTGTCGGAACAGCCCTGTTTGGAAAAAGAGTTTATTAATTTAAAGGAGTATATATTATGGGACTTTGGGACAATGTTAAAAGCTTTATGAATATCGACTCAAACGATTTTGAGGATGATGCAGTGGAAGAGACCAGAGCAGATAGTGATGAAATCTATTCCTCTGCCGAAAGAAAAAGAGAACCCAGACTTTTCCAGAGTGAGAGAAAATCTAAAAATGCGGGGGCTGCATCTGCGCAAATGCAGGTGGTTATTGTAAAGCCCGACCATTTTGAAGATGTTACAATGATAGCCGACCATTTGAATGCCAAAAAGAGCGTTGTGCTTAACCTTGAAGCATCTAACCGCGAAACATCACGCCGTATTCTTGACTTTTTAAGCGGTGTGGCATACGCAAACGGCGGCACCATCCGTAAGGTTGCCAACAGCACATTTATGATTACACCGGGCGATGTTGATATTATGGGCGAATTCTTTATGGACGAATACGCCGATTAATGCAAACCGAATTGCTTAAAGCCCGAGTGGCTGATTTGGCCGATATGGCACTTAAATCGGGTGCGCCGAGATTCTTAGGCTTTTTAACACCCGAGGAGGCCGAGTTTGTAAAAGGCCTTGGTTTTAAAGGCACAGTGTTTTCTTTCTTTGGCGGGTATGAGAATGCCGAAAGGGTTTTCCTTTGCGTGCATAGTGCCGATATGGATGTAAAACACACGTCATACCCGATAGATGCCGTTACGGTAACCTTTCGCGAGAGGGATACTCTTTCCCATAGGGATTTTTTAGGCTCCCTTATGTCAAAGGGCATAAAGAGGGAAACGGTGGGCGATATATTGGTCGAAAACGGCCGAGCAGTTATGTTTGTTGGCCGAGATATATCGAAATATGTTTGTGAGCAGACCGACCGTATAGGCAGAGTTGGTGTGCAAACAGAAAAAGGGTACACAGAGCCGTTGCCTTTAGGTGCTGAAAAAACAGTGTCAAGCCACACGGTAGCATCCTTGCGGCTTGATTGTGTTGTAGCGGCACTTGTAAATTTATCACGCGATAAAAGTGCAAAATTCATAGCCGATGGATTTGTTTGCGTTAATTCAGTAATTTCGCAAAAGCCGACAAAAATGGTGTCGGCTGGCGACAAAATAACTGTCAGGGGATATGGCAAATTTACCGTAATATCTGCAGATGGCGTTACCCGTAAGGGTCGCACTGTTTTGGTTGCGGAAAAATATAAGTAATTATTTTTTGGGAGGAAAAAGCAATGCTTTCTTCAAACGATGTAAGGGATGTAAGATTTTCTAAAGCGATGGGCGGTTATAAGCAAGAAGAGGTTGATGCCTTTCTTGATACTGTTGAAGAGGATTTCCGCCAGTATGAGACTTATGTAAAGAGTTTACAGGAGAAACTTTCTGCAATCACTGCCGAGGTTGAAGAGTATAAAACCTCTCAGGCAAGCCTACAAAGCGTGCTTATCAGCGCACAGCAGTTGGCGGACAACATAGTTGCCGAGGCCAAGGGCAAGGCGCAAAAAATTATAGATGATGCCAAAGCGGCGGCTGAGCTTGCCACAAGCGAAGCCAAAAATATGCTCGTAAACTTTGATGAAAAGCTTGGCGCAAAAAAGGAAGCCGCCGAGAAAGATTTGGAAGAGGCACTCAAAAAGGGCGAAGCAAAGCGCGTTGCTATCGAAACGGCTACTGCCGATTCAGTAAAACGCGAGCAGGCACTCTTTGATAAAATTCGCCTTGAAATTGCGGCATTTAAAAGCGAGCTTATGGAAGCATACAAAAAGCATATTGAGATTATCTCAAAATTACCCGACTGCGTTGCTATGGATGCCGAAAGTGCAGCAGCGGCAGTAGCACTTGAGTTTGATAAAATTCCTGATGTTTCCGATTTTATAAAGGTCGAGGAAGACGAGGTTGCTTCGGTTATAGTTGAGCTTGATGATGCAACCGAGAAAAAGGTTGAGGTAGTCGAGGATGATGACGATGATGCCGCTGATGAAATTGTATCAAAATCGGGTGGCTTTGTAGTATCGTTTAATGATGATGACGATGATATCGACACAAAAAAGGTAGAGGATGACGATGATGATGTCGGCTTCTCCAACAGCTTTTTTAGCAAGAAAAAATAAAATTGAGGGGTAAAAACTTGATTTCCTACATTTTAGCAGGCGTAACCGCTCTTGTTTTGCTGATTATTGACCAGTTGGTTAAAATCGCAGTAAATTCATCGTTTGCGCTTGGCGATAATTTCACGCTTATAAAGGGACTTCTCAATTTCCACTATATACATAACACAGGCGGCGCTTGGGGAGTGCTCAGCGGTTATACGGGCTTGCTCATTTTTATAACTGCGGTTATTATGATAGCGTGTATAACCTGGCTTATAGTACGCGGCAGAAAAAACAAACTGCTTTTTTGGGCAACCTGCCTTATTATTTCCGGCGGACTCGGCAATATGATAGACCGCATTTTCCGTGGTGGTAAGGTTATTGATTTTTTGCAGTTCGGTTTTTGGGAGGAATTCCCCGTGTTTAATATTGCTGACTGTGCTATAGTTATCGGCTGCTCACTGCTTGTGTTGTATTTTGTTATTGATACAATAAACGATTTTAAAAAACGGAAGTTAAATAATGGAAACAGTTAACTTTGTATATGATGAGCAAAGCCCTAAAAGAATAGATGCATATCTTTCGGATGTGTTGGAACTTACCCGTAGCCACGCGGCGCGCTTGCTAGAACAAGGCTGTGTTCGTGTGGGCGATAAAACGGCAGGCAAAAGCCAAAAGGTAAAAATGGGCGATAACATAACGGTTGTATTGCCCGACCCCGTGCCGCTTGACGTAACCGCCGAGAATATACCGCTTGATATAGTTTATGAAGATGATGATTTGCTAGTTGTAAATAAACCGAAAGGTATGGTGGTGCACCCCGCCGCAGGGAATTACAGCGGCACACTTGTAAACGCATTAATGTATCACTGCCGTGATAATTTATCGGGCATAAACGGCGTTTTGCGCCCGGGAATTTTGCACCGCATAGATAAAGATACAAGCGGGCTTTTATTGGTGGCTAAAAACGATGCGGCACACGTGTGTCTTGCCGAGCAAATAAAAGAGCACTCGCTCACTCGCGAGTATGAAACTATAGTTTACGGTAATGTTAAGGCAGATAAAGGCACGGTAGATGCGCCGATTGCTCGCCACCCCATAAAGCGCAAGCAAATGGCGGTGGTGGATGGCGGTAAGGATGCGGTAACGCATTATGAGGTAATAGAACGGCTAAACGGCTTTACGCATCTTCGTTGTCGGCTCGAAACGGGCAGAACACATCAAATAAGGGTGCATATGTCTTCACTTGGCCACGCTGTTGCGGGCGATACGGTTTACGGACCTAAAAAGGTTATAACCGAGCTAAACGGTCAATGTCTGCACGCGAGAAAAATCGGATTTATACATCCGCGCAGTCGAAAATATATGGAATTTAACAGTGATTTACCCGAATATTTCACTGTATTTTTAAATAAGAAAAAGGAAAGGTAGCAGTTATGGATTTACTTACCGAGAAAAAATTAAAACAAACAGCGTGTAAAGTGCGTATGGGGATAATCGAGGGCGTACACGCGGCAAAAGCAGGACACCCCGGCGGTTCGCTTTCTTGCACCGATATTTTAACATATCTTTATTTTGTGCATATGAACATAGACCCCCAAAATCCCCAAATGGAAAATAGAGACCGTTTGGTTTTATCTAAGGGTCATGCGGCTCCCGCACTTTATTCGGTATTAGCCCAGCGTGGTTATTTTTCACCCGAGCTTCTTAAAACTCTTCGCCAAATAGGTTCTATTTTGCAGGGCCACCCCGATATGAAGCATATTCCAGGTGTTGATATGTCTTCGGGTTCACTCGGACAAGGCATATCGGCGGCGGTTGGTATGGCACTGTCGGGTAAGCATTTTGATGGCGGCTACCGTGTATATACTATTTTAGGAGATGGCGAATCGGAGGAAGGTCAGGTTTGGGAGGCCGCTATGTTTGCAGCCAATAAAAAGCTTGATAACCTTGTTGCTTTTGTTGATTGGAACAATCTCCAAATTGATGGCACTATTGAAGAGGTAAACTCTCCGCTGCCGTTTGATAAAAAGTTCGAGGCATTCGGTTGGAATGTAATAGTTATTAACGGTAATGATTTTACCGAAATTGAAAATGCATTAGAAGCGGCCAAAGCCGTTAAGGGCAAGCCAACCGCTATTATTGCAAAAACAGTTAAAGGTAAAGGCGTTTCCTTTATGGAAAATGTTGTTAATTGGCACGGTGTTGCACCGAACGATGAAGAATATGAAAAAGCAATGGCAGAATTAAATGCCGAACTTGCTTCGTTACAGTAAAGGGGTGGGCAAAATGGCAGATGTAATTAAAAAGGCAACCCGTGAGGGTTTTGGCTCAGGTTTAGTTAAATTGGGCGAGAAATATGATGATTTTTTGGTAATGGATGCAGATCTTGCCGCCGCTACCAAATCGGGTATGTTCAAAAAAGCGTTCCCCGATAGATTCTATAACTGCGGTATCGCAGAGCAAAATATGATTAGCATCGCCGCTGGTGTTGCCGCAACAGGCAAAAAGGTGTTTGCAAGTAGTTTTGCAATGTTTGCGGTAGGCCGCGCTTTTGAGCAAATCAGAAACTCGGTTGGCTATCCCCACTTAAACGTTAAAATCTGCGCAACACACGCAGGTATCTCGGTTGGAGAAGACGGCGCTACACACCAGTGTAACGAAGATATTGCTTTGATGCGCACAATTCCCGGTATGGTAATTATTAACCCTGCCGATGCGGTTGAAGCCGAAAAAGCAGTTATGGCGCTTTATGATTATGATGGTCCCGCGTATGCTCGTTTTGGTCGCCTTGCAGTGCCGGTTATTTTCGATGATGATTATAAGTTTGAAATCGGTAAGTCGGTAGAATTAAAAGAGGGTAACGATATTACCATTATCGCAACAGGTCTTATGGTTGCCGAAGCGCTTATCGCTTACGATTTACTCAAAAAAGACGGCATCAATGCGAGAATTATCAATATGGCTACAATTAAGCCGCTCGATAATGAAGCAGTAATTAAAGCCGCTAAGGAAACAGGCCTTATCATAACTGCCGAAGAGCACTCGGTAATCGGTGGCCTTGGCAGTGCCGTTTCTGAGCTTTTAGCCGAAGAATACCCCACAAGAGTTATCAAAATGGGTGTTCACGATGAGTTTGGTTACTCGGGCCCCGCAAATGCGTTGCTTGATAAATTTGGACTTCGCGGTAAAGATATCGCAGAAACCGCTAAAAAAGCACTTGGTAAATAATAAAAAATTCCGCTCGAAAGAGCGGATTTTTTATTTTAGAATTTAGGATGTAGGATTTAGGGGTTAGAAAAGGGCGGTATAAAACCGCCCTTAATTTTTATGATTTTTTCTATATGCGAGATAACTTTCAAGTATCATAACTGCCGCTACGGCATCAACCGTTTCTTTGCGTTTTTTGCCGCGCGTATCGGTAAAATTGAGGGCTGTGTGCGCCATAACCGTTGTGCAGCGTTCATCCCACAAAACTACCTCTATATTGGTGGCTTTTTTTATTTGCTCTGCCGCTGCGGTGCATTCTTCGGCGCGCCATCCGAGCGTTCCGTCCATATTTTTGGGTAGCCCTACAACTATAAGCTCGGCTTTTACTTCTCCCGCTATTGCGGCTATTTTTTCTATTCTTTTTTGCTTGTTGTATTCGGTAATAACGGTTTTTGGAAAAGCAAAGCTCTCGCTACTGTCCGACACGGCAATGCCTGTTCTGGCATCGCCCAAATCAACCGACATTATTATCATATTAAACCATCCTAATGTGAAACTATAATTTTATTTTTCTTTGGCATAAATTCCGCGGGTACGTGAGATGCATCGTTAATATATTCGCACTGCCAATGCTTCGTATCTTCAAAAACTATTTTTGAAACAGCGGTGTTATCGCTAAAGGGAATCGAGTTTATGTTTTCAAGCTTTCCTACGGTCAGTCGGCAAATAAGTGTGCGCAAAGCGCCGCCGTGTGATGCTAACGCTACCGTTTTGCCGTCATTTTCCTTAACTATATTTTTAACTGCCGCCCATACGCGTTCATAGGTGTCTTTTATAGCTTCTCCGTTTTCGGGGGCAAAATTATGGAATTCGTGGCACCATTTATATTCAAGCTCGGGGTAGTTTACAAAAATATCGGTAAGCTTCATACCTTCAATTATGCCGCCGTTTATCTCGGTAAGCCCTGCGTCTACTATGGGCTTTAGTCCTTTTGGTGCGGCCACCGCCTCGGCGGTCTTGTATGCACGAATAAGGGGACTCGAGTATACCTTATCTATATGTATGCTGTTAAAACGCTTACTTAAAAACTCCAACTGCTTTTTGCCCACCTTCGAAATATCAAGGTCGGTAGAGCCCTGAAAGATACCTAAAACATTACCCTCGGCTTCACAGTGGCGTATAAGATATAAAGTTACCATAAAATCACCGAAATCATTATACTATAACCGACAAAAGTTTGCAATAATATTGACTAAAAAAGCCAAAAGTTGTATAATTATCAGTAATCAAAATTTTTTATTTAGCAAAAAGAGGGATAAAAATGAAAAAGATTTTTAACAGAATTTTCATTGACGGACTCGGCGGTATGGCGTTGGGACTATTCTCAACCCTTATCATCGGCACAATTATATGTCAGCTTGCAAAGCTGCTCGGCAACAATATAGTTGCTACATATTTAATGGCGATAGGTAATGCCGCAAAATCGGTAACGGGTGCGGGTATCGGTGTCGGCGTTGCGGCGAAACTAAAATCATCACCCTTGACTGCCGTTGCAGCGGCGGTTGCGGGCTTTGTCGGTGCATTCCCGAACTTAGCTTTGGGCGCAGTAAATATAGGCACACCCGGTGAGCCGCTCGGCGCTTTTGTGGCGGCTTACGTTGCAGTAGAGCTCGGCGCTCTTGTTAGCGGCAAAACAAAACTTGATATACTCGTAACCCCGCTTTGCTGTGTGCTCGGCGGTAGTGTTGTGGGCCTTCTTATTGGTCCCTACGTATCTAAATTTATGCTGTGGCTCGGCTCACTTGTTAATATAAGCGTTGTTGAACACCCCATAATCGGCGGTATTATCGTATCTGTGCTTATGGGTATATTCTTAACACTGCCTATCAGCAGTGCGGCAATAGGTATTGCTATGGGACTTTCGGGCCTTGCAGCAGGCGCGGCTACCATCGGTTGCTGTTGTAATATGGTGGGATTTGCCGTTATCAGTTACCGTGAAAACGGTGTTGGCGGTCTTATAGCGCAGGGTGTTGGCACATCAATGCTTCAAATGCCCAATATCATCCGCCGCCCGATTATATGGTTGCCCGCAATTATTTCGAGCGCAATTTTGGGCCCCATAAGCTCGGCTTTGCTTAAAATGACAAGCACCCCTGTCGGTTCGGGTATGGGCTCGGCAGGTCTTGTAGGCCAGTTCGCCGCGTTTGATAGTTTAACCGCGGGCGGTATGGCGGCAGGCCTTGCTATAATTGAAATTGTTCTTATGCACTTTATTTTACCCGCTGTTGTAACACTCGGTATTGCCGAGGCTATGAGAAAACTCGGATGGATAAGAAATAACGATTTAAAACTCGGAGATTTAAACTAAATGACCAAAAAACAACGCGTTTTGGCTGTGGTGGAATTATTAAAACAAAAATACCCCGAAGCTAAATGTTCACTTGAATACAAAACGCCGTTTCAGTTGCTTATTGCAACCAGACTTTCGGCACAGTGTACGGATGCGAGAGTAAATATTGTAACCCCCGCGCTTTTTGATGCCTATCCAACGGCCGAGTCGTTGGCGGCGGCACCGCTTGAAAGGGTGGAAGATTTAATAAAAACCTGCGGACTTTATAAAACCAAGGCAAAAGATTTAATCGGCATTGCGCAAATGCTTATTACCGATTTTGGCGGTATTGTTCCCGACAATATTGAAGATTTAACGCGTCTTCCCGGTGTTGGCAGAAAAACAGCAAATCTTATTTGCGGCGATATATACGGCAAACCCGCCGTTGTAACCGACACACATTTTATAAGAATTTGTAATCGTTTAGGCTTTGTAAAGGGCGATAATCCGCTTTATGTTGAAAAAGAAATGCGAAAGCTTTTGCCTGAAAACGAATCAAGCGATTTTTGCCACCGCGCAGTGCTTTTCGGCAGGGATACCTGCACGGCGAGGAAGCCGTATTGTGAAGAGTGCATATTAAGAGAAGCTTGCGCTTTTAAAGGAGTAAAAAAATGAGTCAAAAACGAGTAGCGGCTATACACGATATATCGGGCTTCGGTAAATGCTCACTAACAGTGGCTTTGCCGCTTATTTCGGCGGCAGGTATCGAAACCGCAGTAATTCCGACCGCCGTATTATCAACACATACGGGCGGCTTTGAGGGTTACACCTTTCGCGATTTAACCGATGATATTATGCCGATAGTTGAGCATTGGAAACAAAACAATTTACAGTTTGATGCGGTGTACTCGGGCTATCTCGGCAGCAACCGACAGGTTGATATTGTGATAAAGGCGTTAAAGCTGTTAAAGAACGAAAACACCAAATTTATATGCGATCCCGCTATGGCCGACCACGGCAAGCTCTATGCTGGGTTTGATAAAAAGTTCCCACGGGATATGTTCAAGCTTTGCCACAATGCAGATATAATAGTTCCCAACATAACCGAAGCTGTGTTTATGTTAGGGGAAGATTATAAGGCAGGTCCGTACACAAAAGAGTATATCGGTAGCCTTGTAATCAGTCTTTACGAAAAAACGGGTGCTATGGTGGTGCTTACAGGTGTTTATTTTGATGAAAAACGCTTGGGGGCGGCTTGCTTTGACGGCACTAAAATAAGCTATATAATGGGCGAAAAAATTGACGCTGTGTTTCACGGCACGGGCGATGTTTTTGCAAGCGTGCTAACGGCGGGTATCATTACGGGCAGAAGCTTGGTGTCGGCTACCGAAATTGCAGTTAAATTTACTTGCGACTGTATAAAAGCAACACTCGAAAACGATCCCGACCGCCATTACGGTGTTAATTTTGAAACCGAAATACCGAAACTAATAAAATATTTAGGTATAGATTATGAAGGATAAATTTGTAAGATGTGAATATCTTTTAGGCGACAATGCGTTAGAATGCTTAAAAAACAAACGGGTTGCCTTGTTTGGTGTTGGCGGGGTAGGCGGCTACACACTTGAAGCACTGGTTCGTACGGGTGTTGGCAATATCGATGTTTTTGATTCCGATACAGTCGATATTACCAATTTTAACCGACAAATATTAGCGGTTGACAGTGAGCTCGGCAATAAAAAAACCGATGCGGCTTATCATCGTGCAAAGGCCATCAATAAAGATGTAAACATCGTAAAACACGATGTTTTTTATCTTCCCGAAACGGCCGATAGTGTTGATTTATCGGTGTATGACTATATTGTTGATGCCATTGATACGGTTACCGCAAAAATCGAACTGATAGTACGGGCAACAAATTTGAACGTGCCGATAATTTCGGTTATGGGTACGGGTAACAAGTTGGATGCCACACGTCTTACTGTGAGCGATATTTACAAGACCGAGAATTGTCCGCTCGCTCGCGTGATGCGCTATGAGCTAAAAAAACGCGGTGTAAGGAAGCTTAAAACTGTTTGGTCGCCCGAGATACCTGCGAAAATTACCGTGGATGAGGATGGCAAAAAGCATTCGCCCGCAAGCGCTGTTTTTGTGCCCGCGGCGGCGGGAATTATAGCTGCAGGAGAGGTTATAAAAGACCTTATATAGAGTGAAAAAATAAAATGAGAACCATCAACCGAATTCGGTTGATGGTTTTTTTGCGAAAAGTTGGGAAAAACGCAAAAATGCACAAAAAAATTGTTGATTTATTCATGTTCTTGTGTTATTATTAACATATCATATTAAAAAGGAGAAAAAACTATGAAAAAGCTAATATCCAGTTTAGTAGTGTTGCTCTTGTTGGTATCATGCTGCCTCATCGCTGCATTTCCCACAAGTGCATCCGACATCAATTATGACGATTTCGATATAATTGATGGTGTGCTTATCGAGTACTTAGGCGAAGGCGGAGATGTTGTTGTTCCGTCCGTTGATGCTGATGGTAACCCGGTAACACATATTGATTCACGCGCGTTCCACAAAAATACCGATATAACAAGCGTTGTTATATCAGAGGGTATTGAAACCATGGGTGACGAGGTATTTGAGTATTGTGAGAATTTAACAGAGATTTCTTTGCCCTACTCACTTACCGAAACGGGTTATTCTGTTTGCCGTTCTACAAACCTTTATGCACTCACGTTCCCCGGCCAGTTAAAAGTTATAAATCATGACTTTAATACAGGTGGCCCGATTACCGACCTTGTTATTTCTTCGGGTGTTGAAGAATTAAAAAGCGACTGTTTCTACGGTCAGTTTGAAGAACTCATTTTGCCTGAATCTGTTTACTTAGTGGCAGGTATTTTCCGTGGCGGTATGCGCAATACTCAGAAAGACTGGCGTTTGTACGTTCTCAATCCCGATTGCGAACTCGGTATTGTTGATGCAAAGGATGAGTATTTTGAAACATACGGCAGCGTTGCTCCGCTCACCTTTGGTTATGAAGGCTGTAAATGTAAAATAGTTGTTTACGGTCTTAAGGATTCTCCGATTAAAGATTATGTAAATACTTATATGAAGGATAAGATGGGCACCGTTACAGCTCGTTTCGCTGGTCTTGACCAGGATGAAATTGATGAGCTCGAGAAGAAGAACGAAGAGCGTAGTATCACCAAGCCCACCACCGAAGAAAAGCCTGATGAAACCGATCCTGACGATACCGATCCGGATGATGACAAGAAGGGCGACGATAAAAAGGATACCGCAACTGATGGTGGAAGCGACAGCACAATGCTTATCGTTATCATCGCAATTGCAGGCGGATTCTTCTTACTTATCATAGTTGTTGTTATCGTTCTCGTTGTAGTAATGAGTAACAAGAAAAAGAAGAAAAAGAAAAAGAAAGCCAAAAAGGTTGAAGAAGTAGTAGACGAAGTAGAAAACGTAGTTGAAGAAGCAACCGAAGAAAACGGCGAAGAAGAATAATTAATTAAAAGAACCGTTCATAGGCGTTGTACCCGTAAGGATACAACGCCAGTTTTATTCGCCTTGCGGCGAGTTATATTGCTTCGCAGTTATATTCGGCTACCGCCGAGTGATATTTGCTTCGCAAATTTTGGTGGCGGATAAAATATCACTGAAACCGAAAGGTTTCAATATCACTTTTGATTTATCAAAAATATCACTGTGAGACCTGTCTCACAATATCACTAATCAAATTATTTTTTGAGATAGTAAAACGGATGTGCAAAATTTTTACACATCCGTTTAATATTTGTCTCATACCGTAACAATCAGGGAAAATGTATATCACATTTTCCGCTTTTTAGGAGAACCTAAAACCCTTTTCTAAACAAATATCATCTATTCGACAAATTGGAATTTAGAATACTCCTTTATTGTACTTTTTTTGTACTGCAACAATGCAACCTATGCCAAGCACAAAGCCTATGATAAGTATAGCAACGGCAAGTATAAGCAATTTTTCAAACAG
>SVOM01000064.1 GCA_015066405.1 Oscillospiraceae bacterium | reverse complement strand
CAGTATATCCTTTAACCCTTATGTATGATTTAACAAAGGATACAAAATATCTTAATGCCGCAAAAATGGCAATTGATTGGTCGGAATACAATTTAAAAAGAGATGACGGAAGCATTTATAACGATAAATGCAGCGGTTGGAAGGGAATCTCGGTTTTCGCGGCAACCTCCCTTGGTGATGCTCTTTATTATCACGGAAAATGTCTTGATAAGGAAACTCGCAAAAAATGGACCGACATCTTTATGCGTTTTGCGGATTTCACCTACAATTACTTCAATTTGCCTACAACCAATCCCAATATAAACTACTTTGCCACAGTATGTCCGGTTTTGGCTTTTGCATATAAATTTACCGGTGACGAAAAATATAAAACCGAAGCATATCGAAAATTTGAATTTTTAAAGCAAAAATTTACCGATGACGGCTTGCTATTCGGTGAAGGAAAAAACAAAACCGGGAAAGTTACTTGCGCCTATGTCGATTTAGGCTATAACGTAGAAGAATCTTTACCTGCTATCGCTATTTTCGGTCATTTAATGAACGATGAATCGGTTTTACGATTTGCGGCAGAAAAGTTTGAGGTGCACATCGAGTTTATGTTGCCGGACGGCGGTTGGGACAACAGTTGGGGCACACGTTCAAATAAATGGACCTATTGGGGATCACGAACGTCAGATGGCGCTCAAACGGGACTTTGTTATCTTACAAGCTACGGCGATATATTCTCGGAAGCAATAGAGCGCAACTTCGATATGCTGGAAAAATGCTCAAAGGATGGATTTTTATTCGGTGGCCACGATTATATTGAGCATGGCGAAGAGCCTTGTACCCATCACAGTTTTTGCCACGCTAAAGCATTATCGGTGATGATTGATACAAAATTTGAATATAAGCGCAAAACCCCGCTCCCCCGTGACATTGAGTACGGCGTTAAAACCTTCGACAGTATAAGGGTGAATTTAATTTCAAAGGGTGAATTCAAAGCTACGATAACCACCAACGATGCGGTAGACTACTTCGCCTTGGCGCCTACGGGCGGCACTTTAACCGCATTATGGTCGAAACGCACCGGAATGATTTTCACCGCCTCTGCGCCTCTTTATAACCATGCTATGACTGAACAAAGAAACATGCAGTTATCAAGAAAAAATGACCATATCACAAACTGCACTTTGCGTATTGAAAAGGGCGAATTTTTAAGCCAAAATGACCAAAATGCACAACTTAAAATTACAGAAAACGAAAACGATATTATAGCATCGGTCAAAGGCAAACTTTGCAATGTTAGCGGCAAGGGATTGACCGCCTACGAATTGGAATACAAATTTGAAAAGAGCAAATTAACAGTAACCGCCCTCTGTAAGCAAAACGCCACCCTGGTAATACCCATAATCGCCCAAGAAAGTGATATGATTTCGGTATCGGATAATGCGGTCGTTATTTCCAAACCTTTTGCAAATTTAAATCTTGCAACCGAAGAGGGAAGTTTTATTTGCGAACAAAGCACCCACTATCGCGATATTTCTTTAATAGGCGGCTTTACCACCTACCCCATAACAGCAAAATTATCACCCAATACGCCTTTCACTTTCAGCGTAAATTTATAATAAATTGTAAAGATTTTAACCGCACTCGTAATTACCCATTAAAAAAGCTTTCCTTCATTACAAAGTGAAGTGGTATAGTGATGGTAGACACAAAAAAGTGTCTACCATCACTTTTTATGTTAGAATAAAGAAAAGGGGTTGAAAAAGATGGGAAGACCAAAAGGTGGAACAAATACAAATCATAGTAAAGAAGAAAAACTGTCATTGGTAAAACGAAATTTAGCAGGTGAACGAGCGTCAGATTTAGAAAGAGAAACAGGAATATATCACGCTCAAATACATAAATGGACACAACAGTATTTAGAAGGAGGAGAAACTGCGCTTGTTAACAAGCGCAAACCCGGTAATCCACTTGCTAAGTATGCCCGTAAAAAAGAACTCACTCCAACAGAACAATTAGAATACAAAATTGCACTATTAGAGCGAGAACTTTTAAAGAAAGATGGAGAAATTGTGCGATTAAAAAAATCCATAGAACTGGAAAGGGGCGATGCCAAAAGAAAGTAATACAACAAATTTATGCCTGTGTTGAACGCGAAAGCAAATACCACTCGGTAAAGGAATTATGTGATGTGTATGAGGTATCTCGTTCAGGATATTACAAATGGTTAAAGCGAAAAGGCACTTTGAATCGTTATGAACTGCAACAACAGGAACTGGATTACTATGTTGCAGATGTTCACTCCCACTATCCGTCGCAAGGATACAGAAGTATAGCGGATACATTGTTAAACGAATACGGTTGGGTAGTATCCGACATTTCTGTTTTTAAATCTATGAAACGGTTAGGAATTAGAGGTTTTATTAGAAAACAAAAAAATTCGGAACAAGATAGCTCCGGGAATGAACACGACAGGTTTCCTAATATTCTCAATCGGGATTTTTATTCAGATAAACCAATGCAAAAGATTGTCACCGATGTTACGTACATTAAGAACAAAGGAAAGTGGTATTATCTTGCGTGTTATTTGGATTTATTTAATAATGAAATTGTTGATTGGGAATTAAGTGATGAATTTGACAATTTTCTTGTAATGAAACCGGCAAAACGAATACTTGAAAAAGCAAAAAGTACCGGTATCCCTATCCTTTTGCACAGCGATCAGGGCTCCCAGTACTCCTCAGCAGGTTATTGCAACCTGCTTAAATCTTACAACACAATTCAAAGCATGTCAAGAGCAGGAACGCCAAGAGATAATGCTGTTATGGAATCTTTCTTTGGAAGATTTAAAGATGTTATGTCATCACACTTCCAATATTGGAAGTGTGATGACATACACAAAGTTGTTGCTGATACAATTTACTATTTTAATTACATAAGACCCGTTCGCAAACTAAAAAGAAAACCGCCAGTCCAATACAGGCTTGAACTGGCAGCTTAGTTTATTTCTTTTTTGTGTCTACTAACTATTGACTATTTCAGTGGACCCAAGCTTTTTCGTGTTTATTTAGTTTTAGTATACTTATAAGTCGACCAGCCTGAATAATATTTTGTTCCGTTTACAGTTTTATATGTGCGAATTCTTACGTAGTAAGTGGTCTTTGCCTTCAAACCGCTTAAGGTTGCTTTTGTGGTCTTG
>SVOM01000028.1 GCA_015066405.1 Oscillospiraceae bacterium | reverse complement strand
TGATGAAGAAAAAATAATAAAGAAAAATAAAAATGCCGAAGCTTTTTCTGAGCCGAAATATGTGTGGAAAAAGGCGGTATCAAGCGTGCGCCCCGTAGTTGTCGGCTTTGGCCCTGCGGGTATGTTTGCAGCCCTGACTCTCGCTCGCGCGGGATTAAACCCCATAGTTATTGAGCGAGGTTTTGATGTAGATACAAGACAGCGCGATGTTGACGCTTTTCTTTCGGGCGGTCAACTCAATCCCGAATCAAATGTACAGTTTGGTGAGGGCGGTGCGGGCACTTTCTCGGACGGTAAACTCAATACCGGTATCAAAGATATACGTTGCCGCGAGGTTTTAAAACAGTTTGTAGCGTTTGGCGCACCTGATAAAATATTGTACGAGCAAAAACCACATATTGGCACCGATATACTTGTAAATGTTGTTAAAAATCTAAGGCAAGAGATAATTTCTCTTGGCGGCGAGGTGCGTTTTGGCTGTCGCCTACAAAATATCAACGCTGAAAATGGCAATATTAAGTCGGTTACAGTTGAATTTGGCGGCGAACTACAAGAAATTTTGTGTAATAAGGTTATCTTAGCGTCAGGTCATTCAGCAAGGGATGTTTTTGAATTGTTAAAGCAAATGAGTGTATCAATGCAAAGAAAACCCTTTGCGATGGGCTCAAGAATTGAACATAAACAAAAAGACATAAATAACGCTATGTACGGTGAGTTTGCAAATAACGAAAACCTTGGCGCAGCAGACTATAAATTGGCAGTCCATTTGCCGAGCGGCAGGGGGGTATATACCTTTTGTATGTGCCCGGGTGGAGAGGTTATCAATTCCTCGAGTGAACAGGGTGGCATTGCCGTTAATGGTATGAGTTTTTCGGCGCGGGACGGCGAAAATGCTAACAGTGCCGTGCTTGTGGAAATTAAACCCGAAGACCTAAATGGCGATGATATTTTGTCCGGTGTATATTTACAACGTGAAATTGAGCAAGCCGCCTATAATATTGCAAACGGTTTGGTGCCGTTTTGTTATGTTGGCGATTTATTGAAAGGCAAAATAGAAAATAGGGTAGACCCCACAGTAAAACCCGAAACGGTACATACCGATATTTATCGCGTGTTGCCAAGGTTTGTGGTTGATAGCATAAAATCAGCTTTGCCCGAATTTGATAAGAAAATCAAAGGCTTTGCCGCACCCGGCGCGGTGCTGACTTTTCCCGAAACTCGCAGCTCATCCCCCGTGCGTATAACACGAAATGAAAATTATGTTTCGGTAAGCATTGGTGGGTTATATCCCACTGGCGAGGGTGCAGGTTATGCAGGCGGCATTATGTCGGCGGCGGTGGATGGTATGCGCGTTGCCGAAGCGGTTATTGATTCGGTGTAATGCATAAAAACGGGCGCGGTTTTTAGCGTTTTATCATACAAAAAGCCGTGTTTTGAAAAAATCGTTAAAAAATAAACAAAACATCTTGCATTATTTTTAGTTTTGGGGTAAAATACTATATGAAAATTTTTTAGGAGGTAATTCCAATGGTAAAAGTTGCAATTAACGGATTCGGCCGTATCGGTCGTCTCGCATTCCGTCAGATGTTCGGCGCTGAGGGTTACGATGTAGTAGCTATCAACGACCTTACAAAACCCTCTATGCTTGCTAATCTTCTTAAATATGATACAGCACAGGGCGGTTACTGCGGTACAATCGGCGAAAATCTTCACACAGTTTCTGCTGATGATGAAGCCGGTACTATCACAGTTGACGGTAAAACCCTTAAAATCTATGCTGAGAAGGATGCTAAGGATCTTCCTTGGGGCGAAATCGGCGTAGACGTAGTTCTCGAATGCACAGGTTTCTACTGCTCTAAAGAAAAGAGCCAGGCTCACATTGATGCCGGCGCTAAAAAGGTTGTTATTTCTGCTCCTGCAGGCAACGACCTTAAGACCATCGTTTTCAGCGTAAACGAAGACACTCTTACTGCTGATGATGTTATCATTTCTGCTGCTTCTTGCACCACTAACTGCTTGGCTCCTATGGCTAAAGCTCTTAATGACTATGCAGCAATCCAGAGCGGTATTATGAGCACAATTCACGCATATACCGGCGACCAGATGATTCTTGACGGTCCTCACAGAAAGGGCGACCTTCGCCGTGCACGTGCAGGTGCTGCAAACATCGTTCCTAACTCTACAGGCGCTGCTAAGGCAATCGGCCTTGTTATTCCTGAGCTCAACGGTAAGCTTATCGGTTCTGCTCAGCGTGTTCCGGTTCCGACCGGTTCTACCACCATCCTTACCGCTGTTGTTAAGGGTGCTGATGTAACTAAGGAAGGCATCAACGCTGCTATGAAGGCTGCTGCTTGCGAGTCCTTTGGTTACAACGAAGATCAGATCGTTTCTTCTGATGTTATCGGTATGCGTTACGGCTCACTCTTCGATGCTACTCAGACAATGGTATCTAAGGTTGGCGATGACCTCTATCAGGTACAGGTTGTTTCTTGGTATGATAACGAGAACTCCTACACAAGCCAGATGGTTCGTACAATTAAGTACTTTGCTGAAATCTAATGATAGCAAAATTAAAAGACGGATGAATTTCATCCGTCTTTTTTTATATTTCGAGCTTTGTTTCTCTTGCATAAAAGAAAATGTATTGTTGAATAATACCTGCATTTTCTATTTTTGTTTCATCAAAATCATTACCAAAAAATACAGGCACCGCGCGTTTTATCCATACATCCTTTGGGAAGGCGTTTATGTGGCCCATTCCATAAAGCAGTGCGCAGTCAGCAACCTTTTCGCCAACCCCATAAATTTTTGTAAGTTCCGCGCGGGCTTCATCGGTAGGCAGCGAGGGAATCTTTGTAAGGTCAACCTCGCCACTTGCTACGCGCTTTGCCGCATCAAGTATGTATTTGGCTCTAAAACCGCTTCTGAGCACCGCTAAATCTTCTAAAGAAAGGGAAGCTATTTTTCTGGCGGTAGGGAATGTATAGCCGTGTGCTGTTTCTTCTCCAAAATTTTCACACATACGCTCAACAATACCTTTAATGCGAGGTATATTGTTGTTTTGGGAAATAATAAACGAACAAAGCGCCTCCCAAGCGTCCTGACGCAGTATTCTAATACCATGTCCGTAATTTGCCGCGGTTGATAAAAGTGTGCCAGAGCCTAAATTTTTGATAATTTTGCCATAATCTCGCTCTAAATCAAAATAAGGCACCCAAATATCTTGAAAATCATTTTCGGTAGTGTCGTGAAAACACACGGTATTGCCGTTTTGTGATATTTTAAGATATTTGCCGTGTGCGATACCGCACCACACGTTTTCTTTAATTTCGCACCAACGAAATGCCTGACCACAGTCAAGCGTTTGGGAGAGCAAAAAATTATCAATTGTTATGAATATATCATTATTTTCTTTTTTGAAATCTATCATTTTTTACACCTTTAAAATTTATATTTCAATTTTACCACAAATGTAGTATAATCACAAGTGGAGTTGATAAAAATGAGAGATGATATTTGCACTATACCCGTCAGTGAAGTATTTGAGGTTAATGATGGTTGTCCCATTTGCCGTATGAGAAAAACGGTTGGGGACCATATTGTTGATTACATAATGGGTGCGGCTATGATGGAGCCCGATGTGAGAATTGAAACCAATAAAATAGGCTTTTGCCCCGACCATTACGATAGAATGTTAAACCATCGCGGGCGACTTGCCTTGGCGCTTATGCTTGAATCACATCTTGATAGCGTTAAAAAGGATGTTTTTGGCGGCCTTTTTGCAACCCCTAATAAAAAAGCGAGCAAGGCTAAAACACTAACGGAATCTTGCTTTATATGTGATAAAATCAATTGGGGCATGGAGCGTATGATAGAAACGCTCTACCGTTGCTACGAAAACGAGCGCGATTTTAGAGATTTATTCAATAATCAGCAAAAGTTTTGTATGCCGCATTTTGAGATGCTTTTGTCGGGCTGCAATAAAAAGCAAATGAAACGCTATTCGGATGAGTTTCAAAAGAATTTAGTGCGAATAGTTGAAGATAATATTACGTCCTTGCGCACCGATATCGGAAACTATTGTAAGATGTATAATTATCAAAACAATGCCGATAATTGCGACTGGCAAAATTCCAAAGATTCGGTTGAGCGAACCATTAATTTTTTGAGCGGCAAAAGCGATAATTAACTTTACATAATATCGGTTTTTGTCGTATTGTGGATAACTTTTAGTCCATTCCAAGCGGTTTTTTCCACTTTTCCACCGAGTTGTTAACAATTTTATGTTAACCTGAATATTTTTTCTTGTTTTTGACAACACTTATTTTCAGGTGGTGTTGTTATGGTAAAAGGTACAAACCGTACGGTTATTGAGATTAATGATACGGGCAATAATATGTTTGAAAAGGTGCTTTTGTTTGTTACACCGGAGTATGGAAAACTAAGCGGAAGTAAGCTGAAAGCCGAAGCACAAAAATTAATTGATAAATACTATCCCGATATGTTGGAAAGCGCAAAAATTCGTGATGTTTACCGAAAACGTAAGCTCATAAAAATGCTTTGCATAATTTTTGGCGCTGTGGCAGTTTTAGCGGTTGCGGCAATAATAATTTTAAATATTTTGTAAATAAAAAGCAGGTATTATTATAAATACTTGCTTTTTTATTTTTTCTATAATATAATTTTATGAAAAGGATGGAGGATTGTTATGGAATCTAACATAAAAATTGCCGCATCAAACAGTATTAGATACTATATTGCCGCGTTAATAACTTTTTTTGTATATTTATCGCTAACCGTTGTGGCCACAGGCGCATTTACCGAGGTAAATGGTTATACTGCGTATAACGCCGAGAAAAATGAGGTGTTATATCACTACTATTATGCCGATGGCGAGGATACAAAACGCGCCGAGTATGAAGCACAGGGCATCGAAGTATCAACCGTGCCGTTAAGGTCTGAGGTATCGGGCGGTGCCAAAATATTTACCGATTTAACAGGTCAGGTTATAGGCGGACTTGTTATGATTGGTTTTATTTACAGCTCGCTCTATAAATTAGGCGATAGCGATGCAAATCTCGCTCAATTTAATCATAAGGTTCTGGATAAACTTCGTGGTTTAAAAATCGGATTATTGATGGTTGTTCCAAGCTTTGCGGCGTGGATTATTGCAGTAATTGCCAAGGTCGGTCTCATTTCGGGCAGTTGGTATTCACTTTTTAGATTTATGAGCTATCAAACCTTTACGCTTATAAATGTAATATTCGGTCAGCAAACAAGCACCACCGATGTTATCACTTGGGCACAGTTATTTTTAGGGCTTACGGTTTTGGCCGTTCCGCCAATTATTGCCGAGATTTGTTATATCATGGGATATAAACGAGTAAATCTAACCTCAAAGTTATTTGTTAAAAAGGATAGGAAAATATAATGGCTAATTTTTTTGGACTGTTTAATTATGAAAAGGAAGGCCCGGGTGTTGAAAAGGATGCTCCGCAAAAAATCGGCTTTCTTCGTTTTTTTGAGTTATACTTTAAAAATTTTTGGAAGCTGGCAGTAAACAGCATTTGGTATTGGGTTTTGACAGCACTTGTTTTGCCGTCCGGTCTTGCGGCCGCGGGTATGACCAACTTAACACGGAATATGGCGGTTGACACCCATTCTTTTGGTACATCTGATTTTTTTGAAACCATTAAAAAGAACTGGAAGCAGGCGCTGCCCGCAGGTCTAATTAATTTGTTTGTGTTGGCGTTTTTAGGGTTTGATATTTATTTCTTTGGAATGTATTTCAAAAATGAACTAAAGATAATAGGCCTTGCGGTTTGTATAACCTTGCTTCTGATTTTCTTGGTTATGCGGTATTATATTTGGATAATTTTGATAACCTTTAAATTGCCGCTCAAGCAAATTTATCAAAACAGCTTTAAGCTTACATTACTTGGCATTAAAAACAACCTATTCATTTTGCTTGGTATGGCGGCTATGTACGGATTATGCTACTGCCTCGGAGTTACGGGAACGGGTATAACACAGTTCTTGTTTTATATAATTGTGTTATTTGTTTTACCCGGTTTTAGATTTTTGCTCATACAGTTTAATGTTTTTGGCAATATCAAAAAGTATATGATAGAGCCATATTATAAGGACCATCCCGATGAAGATATCGAACTGCGCCGCCGCCTTGGTGTTTACAAGGAAGGATATAACGAACAGGATATTATATAATAAAACCTAAAAAATAGGACTTCCTAAAAGGAAGTCCTATTTTTTGTATTCTGATGGTGTAACACCCACAACTTTTTTAAATACGTTAGAAAAATAATATATATTTTCGTAGCCGCAAAGCTCAGCCACTTCGCTAATTTTAAAATTGCCGGTTTTCAACAGCTCGCAAGCACGGTCCATTTTGAGCTTTGTTAGGTATTTAATCGGCGGAACACCGTATTTATCGATGAACAGTTTTTTAAAATACGAATAGGAAAGCCCTGATAACTCAATAAATCTGCTTTGGTTAAAATCGGTATCGCAATAATGAAGTGCCATATATTCTTCCGATGGCTTTAATTTTATAAATCTTCGTTCCGAATTGTATCTTATTTGAGAGCGACGGGCGATTTCAAAAATTCTATATACCGTTTGCATTGTTTTAAAATAATAGTTTTCGCTCTTGCAAAACCATATTCGTTGTGCCTTTTCGTATAGGTCGGCAATTTCGCCTGATGAAACATCAATTTGAATAGGCTCGTTTGGTAATTTATCAAAGGTATCAAAATAAATATTGTATAGCACAAAATCATCTTTAACCGATATATCATATTTGTTATTTTCAAGGCCTTTTGGCAGATACAACAAACTACCCGCATGCATTTTGATTTTTTTGCCACCAAAATGAATTACGCTTTCGCCCTTTTTATAGTACATCAGTTCATAGGTAGGCAAGCATCCGTTATAAGTAGTATACCTGTCCTTTTTTAAAGAATATTCAACGATATTATTAATTTTAGAAATATTTAAACGCTCGTTTTCAAATAACATTGCTCCACCGCCTTTAAGACAATTATAGTGCATAAACGAAGAAATGTCAAAACGAAAATTATAAATATTATTAATAAATGATTGCTTTATGGGGTATTTTAATGTTAAAAATTATAAATAAAGCGTTTTATGTATTTACCAATAAGCCAAAAAATATTATATTGAATAAAAAAGGGGGACTTAATATGAAATTTATGTTGGGCTGTAATTATTGGGCTTCAAACGCCGGCACTGAAATGTGGCGAAATTTTGATATAGAAACTATAGATAAAGATATAAAAACTTTATCGGAACACGGCGTTGAGTGTATGCGAGTGTTTCCTATATGGCGTGATTTTCAACCGATTATGCCGCTTTATACCGCGAACGGCGATGTTGTGCGATATTGTCTGGAAGGCGGTAAAAAACTAAAAAATAATTATTACCTTGATGAAGAAATGCTCGGTCGCTTTTCGGCATTTTTAGATATTTGTGAAAAATACAATATGCGACTGGTGGTTGGTGTTATTACAGGTTGGATGAGCGGCGGATTATTTATTCCATCGGCACTCTACGGTAAAAACGTAATTACCGATGTTACTGCCAGATATTTTGAAAAGCTATATGTTAAGGGGTTTGTAAAAAGATTTAAAGATAGAAAGTCTATATTTGCTTGGGATTTGGGTAATGAGTGTAACTGTATGGGCAGAGTGAATGACCGTATTGAAGCGGCGAGTTGGACAGCTGAAATTTCCAATGCTATTTTTTCTGCCGATAATTCTCGCCCTATAGTTTCGGGTATGCACGGTCTTAATATAGATAAGGGTTGGACTATATCTGACCAAGCTGAGTTTACCGATATTCTCACAACACATCCGTATCCTTATTGGTGTGAGCATACACGTGTTGATGAGCTATTGTCATATCGCACCCTTATGCATCCAACGGCGCAAACGAAGTATTATGCTGAAATTGGCAAAAAACCGTGCTTGGCCGAAGAAATCGGCAATATGGGACCGATGCTGTGTGATGATAATAACGCTGCAAACTTTTTAAGAGTAAATTTGTTTTCACTTTGGGCAAATAACGCTGCAGGTGTTATGTGGTGGTGCGCGTTTGACCAAGAGAAATTAACAACTTACCCGTATACCGACCAAATGGTTGAAAGGGAATTGGGACTTCTTACCTCAAATCACACCTCAAAACCTGTTTTGGATGAAATTAAAAAGTTTTCGGCATTTTTAGATAGGGTTGATTTTGAGCTTTCAAAAGCATTTTCGCCCGCTGTTTGCTTGCTCACTCGCGGTCAAGACCATTGGGGCGCCGCATATATGACCTATAATCTTTTAAATAAGGTTGGCCTAAATTGCAATTTTGAGTATGCAGATAATGGTATACCGGATTCACCGCTTTATATTATGCCATCGGTTAAGGGCGTAAATCTGCTCGAAAAAGAGAACTATGATGAGTTGCTTAACAAGGTATATAACGGTGCCGACCTTTATATATCGCTTGATGACACTGTATTTTCTCAGTTTGAATCATTTGCGGGACTTAGGGTAATTGATAGTTATGGTGCTGATAATAATGGCTGCTTTGTTCTTGGCGGCGAGCAAATCAATTTTGCAAGAAATAGGGTTTTCAAGTTGGTTAGCACCTCTGCCAAGGTTTTAGCGTATGATAATGATAACAATCCTATAATTACAGTTAATGATTACGGTAAGGGTAGGGTGTTTGTAGTGAATTTCCCACTGGAAACAAATCTCCTAAATCAGCATAATGCGTTTGCTTCAAATGACCATATTGTATATAAAAATTTGTTTGCAGATTATATTGATGCAGCTCTTGTAAAAACCGAGCAAGAGGGAATAACTATAACCTGTGATCCAAGCACTTATGGCGCTGTTGTAACAGTAATTAATCACACCGATAGCGAAAAGGAAATAAAGCCGATAATCAAAGATGGTTATACAATCGATAAAGTTTATTACGGCGACCCACAATTTGTTAAACCATTTGATGCGAGTGTATTTACAATAAAAAATAAATAAAACAAAAGCGTCCGAATTTTCGGACGCTTTTCTATATTAAAGGGGTTTATCGGTAATTTTATAGATAGACAGTGGCTATCGCCGATATTGTAGGATATCCTGCCGTTACCCCTGTCTTATTATATGCCAAATTACTCAATAGGTGACTTTCTTACAAAGAGAATACCGAGCGTATCGGGTCCGCAGTGCGAAGAGATTGTGCATCCCGCACGGGTTAAGAGCACCTCGTTAAAAGGCAGTGCCTTCTTAACCTGATTATAAACGGCGTTTACAATTTGCTCATCACAGCCGGCATGTGTTACAAAAATACGCTCAAGCTCAATATCGGCAGCGTTTGCAAGGCGTTCTTCAACATATTCCTTAAGCACATCGCCATATTTACCGCGGTACTTTTTGCCAACCCCCATTTTGCCGCCCTTAACCTCAATGCAAGGCTTAAGCTTTAAAAGGTTTGCGCCGAGTGCTGCAACGGCGGAACAACGGCCGCCTTTGTGAAGGTAGTTGAGCTTATCAATAACAAAGGATGCATCAACGCGGTCAATCATACTGTTAACTGTTTCAATGATTTTTTCGGCTGACTCGCCCTTTTGTGCCATCTCGGCAGCTTTTATAACCAAAAGTCCGCCGCCGGTTGATAAATTGCGTGTATCAACCGTGTAAACGTCCTCAAATTCTTCAGCTGCTAAACGGCTGTTATTAAAGGTTGTGGACATTTCGGAGCTGATAGTAAAGTTAATAACCGCATATCCGTCATTAACAAGCGGAGCGAAAAAATCGGTAAATTCTGTCATATTAATTGCCGATGTTTTGGGTAATGTACCCGTCTCACCAAAATAAGCGTAAATCTCATCGGGAGTTATATCTGCTCCATCACGGTATGTCTTTTCCCCAAGGGTAATGCCCATAGGGAGTGTTTTTATATTATACTTTTCGATTAATTCAGGGGATAAATCGCAGGTGCTGTCACTGGTAATAATAACTTTTTTGTTACTCAAAATGAATGCCTCCGTATTTTGAAAATCTATGACACATTTTGTCATATTATGCATTATAACATCAAATTAATAATAAAACAATATTTATTTTTTTGTTGACATATTTATATAATATTTGTACAATAATTGTATTACTGCTTATGAGGTTATTATATGAAAAAACAACAAACAACTACATGGTTGTTTTTGGGTGTTTACATAGTTTTGCTTGCGTATTTTACATTAGTTGACGATACTTTTGGACGAAATATTTTTAATATCCAAAATTTAAGTTTTGATTCACTTGTAAATTATATGGAAACATCCCTTAATTTAATTCCGTTTGCAACCATTAGGTTATATATAAACGGCTTAAAATCCGATAATATTACTTTAGGACTGTTTTTGATTAATGTTTTCGGTAATTTGCTTATGCTTATGCCCCTATCTTTTTTTGTACCGACACTGCTTAAAAAAGTAAACACATTCTTAAAGTTTTTAGTTTTTGTTATTGCATTTTCGGTATGTATTGAGATTTTGCAAATTTTGTTTTTAACGGGTAGCTGTGATATTGATGATGTTATGCTTAACGTTTTGGGTGCGTGCATTTCATATCCAATTTTCTCAAAATTAAAAAAAGAAGAAAAACAAAAAGGATAGATTTTTCTATCCTTTTTTATATTTCTCATTTTCCGAGACAAACTAAAACGGAAAGGGGAATATTATGAAAATTTCAAATAAACAGTATGATAAAATGGTGAAAAAAGCATCGCCACCGTCTCCAAAGCTAAAAAACTTTATTTTGGCTTATTTAGTTGGCGGACTTATATGTGTGATAGGGCAGTTGTTTAAAGAACTATATGAATATTTAGGTCTTACAGAAGATGTTGTAAAAATGCTCGTTCCCGTAACGCTTATTTTCTTAGCGGCACTGCTCACGGCACTTAAGGTATTTGATAATATTGCAAAGCACGCAGGTGCTGGGACTTTAGTGCCCATTACGGGCTTTGCCAATGCCGTAGTTTCTCCCGCTATAGAGTTTAAAAATGAGGGCTGGATTTTGGGCGTTGGTGCAAAAATGTTTAAAATCGCAGGACCCGTAATCGTATATGGCACAGTGGCGAGTGTAGTATATGGGATTATTTATTGGATAATTAATATGATGTAAAAGAGCTTGACCGTTTGGTCAAGCTCTTTTATCGTACTATTTTATGAGTTTCAAAACCACGCCCGGTTCGGATGTATCGCTCACAGGTTGAGCCGATGTCCCGATAGCCGCGATAAGTTCTCCGGGAATATGAATTTCTCTGCCGTTAATAGATATATTGGCAGTAACGTCAAAACATATATCACCGGCCAAATCTTGCATTAAAACTTGTCTAATGCCGTTAATCTCGGTTTTTAAGGCAAGAGTTTTATATTCTCCGAAAATTCCCACCGTGTCAGCATTTTGAGAATATGCCGCAATATTACATTTAGGAATATAATAATCCCTGCCAATTGTCCTGCCCAACGTTGTGATACTAAATGCACCGTTAGGGTTGATCGATGCAACACAGTAGGGGATATTGCCCGCCGTGTCCGGTTCAATTTCGGGCAATATAGTGTTTCGTGTTATAGACGACGGCGCGTGTTTCGTAAGAGTGCCGTCTATAAGGTCTCGATTTATAAGTGGTTGCCTTAACCACCATTCTTCTATTTCGCCGCTAATGTCTTTGAATTTCCAGTTATCAGTCAGTTTTAGGCGGCTGACTTTAAACTGTCCAGGCGAAATAGGGAAAGCGGGAGCGATGCGATGCCAACGCGTAGCGCGGATTATCTCGTACATTTTTGTTTTGAGATTACGGTGAACTGCAGGGAAAGACATATCTGGCCGTCCGTTTAAAAAATCACCACTGTAAGGGTGCCGCATAATGCCCATAGTAAAGCCGCCCGCCGCTGCAATATATGCTTCATCTTCGCAATTAAGCATACCCATATTGGCACTGTCATCGGCAGATATATCCGAAAACTCTGCGATTTTTTGCAAAGTCATAGGGATAGACATAATTGCGGGTACGTCGTATGTGCGAAAAACGTTGCAATACGGGAGAATTTCTTTAAGCATTGCGTGTTCGATAATGAGGTTTGGTGCATATTTGTGGGCATAATCGGTAAGCTCTTTTCTAAATTCAAAGCTGTTGCAACTTTCGCCCCAATCCACCTTCCAATATGCTATATCAGAGGTATTCATACATTCAAAAACGTTTTGCCAATACTTATCCTTCGGTTGATTATTAAATTTCGATTCCTGCGCACAAACCCAAACACCAAAACCTTTCCAACCGAGTCCCTTAATTTTCTCAGATAAGCATTTTAACGCTTGAGAGTTTGTTTTGTTTTTGGTAAACGTAGGAAATTTTTCGGCATTTAACTGTAGGCAACCGTAATACGTAGAGTCGTTATTAGGTGGTACGTCCCAACTGTCATCCATCACAAGAATTAAATCTTTACGCGCCGCCTTGTAAAAATGTGCCCACCCGAAAGGTTTATCGGTATCAAACAGCGATTTTTCACAAATAATCGCGCGTTGTGCGGCGGGTTTGCCATCGCTTGTTGCGTATAACTGCGTCTGCCAGGTACAGTAATAATCTGGAGAAGGGTTAATTATATCAGGCACCAAATTATCACTAATTTGTTTTAGATAATAGGTTTGCATGAAAACGCCTCCTTGCCATTAACGGTTTTATTATAATATAACGTTATCGAAAAGTAAACATTAAGGCGGCGGGAAACGTATTAAAATTTATTCTTGTCAATATGTGTCGTGATTGACAGTTTTTTGTCGCGGTAGTATAATAATAAATAAATTATATTGTGAAAGGGGAAAGGGAATATGGAAAAAGCAACACGCTCAAAAATCAGTTCATATTTATTCTTGTTGGTGTTTCCTGTAATTATATTCTATTATGAATGTATTTTAAACCTCTTTACAGTAAGCGATTTATTAAAATTTAGCACACTCACAACCTTGTGCTTTTCGTTTTTGTTTGGCGTTATCGGTTATTTGTTTGCAACACTTTTTAAAAGTCAAAAGGTAATACATATCTTAACATCAATCCTTGTTGGTGTTTCTTGCTTGCCTTTTTTAATTCAATATTTTATTTATCGACAGTTTAAGGTTTTTTATGATATAAATACTGTTTTTGGCGGCGCAAAGGATGCCTTGGGCGGCTTTTCGGGAGAAATTTTTAATATGATTTTTTCGCTCGAGGGTATTGCAGTTATACTTTTATGTTTGGTACCACTGGCTTTTTATATAATTTTCGGCAAGAAGCTGTTCGGCTCGGTTTCGGCTAACTGGAAAAGCCGATTAGTAGCTTTTGGCGGTGCGATACTTTGTTATGCATTAAGCATTGTGATAATTTGTGTAAATCCCGTTTATTTGTCGGTTTATAAAAATGAATATAACTATCAGTCGGCTGTGCAAAATTTTGGCTTATTGACAGGGGTGCGTTTAGATATTCAAAATTTACTCTTTGGCAATAGCGGTGCCAAATTTGAGCCGACCGATGCGCCCGTTGTTTCGGTGCCCGAAAAACCGAAGGTATACGGATATAATCAGTTAGATTTAAAGCTTGATGGCGGCAGCGGTAAAATTGCCGAGCTTAATAAGTATGTAAGCTCACTTACACCAACCCACCAAAACGAATACACGGGCATATTTAAGGGTAAAAACCTTATTATGATTACTGCTGAGGCATTTACCGCTGAGGTTATTGACCCGGTTCTTACTCCAACGCTATACCGTTTGGCAACAAAGGGAATTAACTTTACCGATTATTATCAACCCGATAGCGCAGGTACCACGGGTGGCGAATATCAAAATATTTTTGGTATGCTGCCTACGTCTGGTGGCGCATCCTTTAAAAATACGGCAGACAAATATAATTATATGACAATGGGTAGCCAGCTTGACCGTTTGGGATATTATGGCAAGGCGTTCCACAACAACTCATATACATATTATAGCCGCCACCTAACACATATAAATCTTGGCTATTCCGATGGCTTTATGGGCTATGGCAATGGTATGGAAAAGTATGTAAAGAATACCTGGCCGCAAAGCGATTTGCAAATGTTTGAGGGCACATTGCCAACCTTTATTGATAATCAGCCATTTAATGTTTATTATATGACGGTAAGCGGCCACAGCAACTATTCCCGCACGGGTAACTATATGGTTGGTAAAAACTGGGATGTTGTTAAGGATTTGCCGTATAACGATTATGTAAAGGGCTATTTGGCGGCGAATTATGAGCTTGAAAAAGCTCTCACGTATTTAGTTAACGAATTAGAGGCGAAGGGCATAGCCGATGATACAGTTATTTGTATTTCTCCAGACCATTTCCCGTATGGACTCGATAAAAACGGTAGATTAGGAAATCTGCCAAACCTATCGGAGCTTTTTGGTTATAATGTGGAAAACTATTTCCAGCGCGACCATTCGGCTTTAATTTTGTGGTGCGGCTCACTCGAAAAAGAGGAACCTATTGTGGTAGATACACCCACTTTTAGCTTGGACATTTTGCCTACACTCTCTAATTTATTCGGTACCGAGTTTGATTCACGCCTTTTTGTAGGTCGTGATGTGTTCTCCGATGCCGAGCCGTTGGTGTTCAACTCACATTATGATTGGAAAACCGAATACGGAACGTATTTTTCGGCAAAAGGAGAATTTGTGCCAAGTGTTGATGCAAGCGAAATACCCGAAGGCTATGTTAATCGTATAAAAACTACTGTACGCAATAAAATGCGGTATTCCGCTGGCGTATTAGATACCGATTATTTCCGATACCTTTTTGAAAATAAATAAAAACAAAGTGTGTGATTAATTATGAAAGAAAGAAACTATGGAATTGATTTTTTGCGGATATTTTCAATGTTTATGGTGGTAATGCTGCACGTGCTTGGACAAGGTGGTGTTCTTGCAAATGCTAGAGGTGTGAATTATTGGGTTGCCTGGCTTTTAGAAATTACCTGTTATTGTGCGGTAAATTGCTTTGCACTAATCAGCGGCTTTGTAATGAATAATTCTAATACGAAAACTTCACGAATTATTGAGTTATGGTTGCAAACGGCATTTTATACTATCATTTTTACTGCGATATTGTTTATTGCAGTGCCTGATTCTATCAGCGTTAAGGCGACTTTAAAAGCTGTTTTCCCGATTTCCACCAAACATTATTGGTATATATCTGCTTATTTCGGACTGTATCTTTTAATTCCCCTTATAAATATGGCGCTTAAAAATATTGAGCGTAAATACTTGGAGTTTATATTGCTCGCCGCTTTCTTCTTTTACAGCGTTTTGCCAACTTTTGTTGTGAGCGACCCGTATTTGATTAATGGTGGTTACAGTCTTATATGGCTTGCATTACTTTATATTTGCGGTGCCTATATCAGCAAGTACGATATCATACACATAGTTAAGAAAAGAACAGCGCTTATAGTTTTTGTTGCATCGGTCTTTGTTACAGTGTTATCAAAATTTTTGCTGGAAAGTATATCGCCATCATTTTTTAATAAGTTATTTACAAACAATTTTTTAATTGATTATACATCGCCAACAATTGTTTTATCGGGAATATCTTTGTTTGTTTTTTGTGCAAAGATTACCTTCCCAAAACCAATTGTAAAATGTATTTCATTACTAGCCCCTGCTTCATTGGGCGTTTATCTTATCCATAATTGTGCGCCTGTTTGGTCAAAAATTATTAAAGGTTTTTCGGCAGGGTTTGTTCAGTATAATTTTTTAATTATGGCTTTATTGGTATTGCTCTCAGCATTTGCAATTTATTTTATATGCTCATTAATCGAGCTTGGAAGAATTAAACTTTTCAAGCTGTTAAATATTTCGAATTTATGTAGTAAGATAGAAAATGTATTAATAGGTAAATTTGATAAAATAAAACACGGCGTTTAAACGCCGTGTTTTTATTATTCTGTGCAAAGGGATATTTTATATCCTTTTCTTTCCATAGTAGCAACAATTCCGTTATCTCCTAAAACGTGCGCCGCACCAACGCAAATAAATGCGCGTTCTCCTTCCAACAAAGCTTCTTCCGCAAATCTGACCATTTTTTTGTTACGCTCGGTCATCATAGCGTTCTGATATTCGTTATACAACTTCTTTTCGGCGGCGGTCATTGTTGGGGTGGCTTCCAATAAATCGGTTAATTCCTTTTCTTTACCTTTACTCCATAAATCAACAAGTTGCTTTAACTCGTTTTTTGCAGTTTCGCTGTCATAATTTGATACTGATGACGCCAAAAGCATTTCCTGCAGTTCGGGCGAGAAATCCGAAAGCATTTTGTACTGTTCTTCGGCAGATTCGATCTCAATAATTTCTTTGCCTCTTTTTTTTACGTGCTCTAATAAGTATCTATCAATGCCGTTTTCGGATTTATAACCGTAACGTATCGTAGCAAAACTGTCGATTGTACTGGACCAAAATGCCGGCATATAGTAATCTAAATAATAATTATAAAAATTTTCTTTGGTTAAGATATCTACGGCTGCATTATATACATCCGCGTCTATGTTATCCGCAATAAGTGAACCATCTGTGTATACCAGTTTTGAAAGTGCGGCAGTCTGTGCATTTTCGCTTCTTTCAAATGCTATAATATCACATTCTACAGCAAGATAACTTGATGTGTTCAGTGCGTTCGTAATATATTTCGGAAAATCAGAAATCATTTTTTCGGTGCCGACATGAATAGAACCAAACACGTAAATGTATCGGTTACCTTTACTAATTTTATACAAAAGCGGTGCATAGGCGTTTGTTTTGTCAGTTTGCGAAGATGTTTTTGATTCGGATGATGTTTCCGTTTTAGAAGATACCGCGGCTTCAGAAGAACTGTTTTGCGAAGATGTGTTTTCGTTTGATGCAATCGCCGAGCTTGACACAGAGGAAGTTGATACATCTACTGAGTTGTCATCCTTCTTTAGACAGGCGGTAAGAGTTGTTAATATTAATATTGCTAAAAATAACGATAACAGTCTTTTCATATTTGTGTCTCCTATATATTAAGATTATAGCGCTTTCGTTTGGCTCGTGAATGACAAAATTAGCATTCTTGTATATTGAGACCTATCCCTCGTCCATAATGCGTGCCGTCTTTGTCATAAATAATGCGGTATTTTTGTCCGTTCAAGTATAGGTTTTCAACAAGAAAATAATCCCAACTATCAGGGATAAGCGGGTTGCAAATAAACTTACCGTCCTTTACATCAATTCCAAACAGTCCCGATAAAATTAGATCGCAAAACAGCGAGTGATTGTAATCCTTTCCGCGTTCGATCGGTTTGGCAGCTTTTTCAATTAGTATATCGCGGGTTATCCATCGGCCCGTGTGCGGATGCATACTTTCATCTATCCAAGGCACAGTATCGCCGTTTTCAAGCGTTAATTTGTGGCTTTTTGCGTATTGCAATAGAATGTCATAATAATCTTTTTTTGTTATGGTTGTCTGGTCGTAGTTTTGTAATAAATTCGCCATTGCCACTAATGTTTGTGAAGTGGCAAACGGCCACACGTAGCCGTTCCAAAGACACGCGTGGGAGTTTTCTTCTAAAAAGCGCGGATGACGTTGTTCGGCAGTTGTAAGCCCGTACTTTGCTTTAAAGCCGTCGCTTTTTAGTAACTCACCGAATGCAACGTCCTTATTGTCGTCGGGCAAATTAAAGTACCAAGGAATAAACCCTAGAAGTTCTTTTACATCGTTTTCTTTTATTATTTCGGGTCTGGTTGAATAAGCATTATCTTGATTTTCATCAAGCGGTATTACCTTGTAAAAATCATTATCCCAAAGTAAAGTATCGGTGGCCATTTTGATTTCATGGGCTTTTTGTGTAAAACGCTCTTTAATTTTGGTGTTTCCCGCTATCTCGGCAATTTTTGCAATAGCAACTGCATCGCCGTATGCGTAAGAGTTAAGCGTTGGTCTGAGTCCCGAACCGCTGATAGATAATTCCATACCGTCAAAGCCGTCGTGCGACCAGTAAATACCACCGCTTCTTTTGTGTTGTTTCTCACGTTCTTCAAAAAAAGCAATTAACTGCGGCAACTTATCGGTGGCATATGCCATATCGTTTTTTATTGTGCAATATTCGAGCACCGCATGGGCATACCACGCGCTGTATAAATCAGTTCTGCCTATGCCGTCAAGCCAGAAGTTTATGTATTCTTTTATCCATTCTTGGCTGTCTTTCAGCCACCTTCCTTCACGGATGTGAAAACAAGCGGGGCAGTTGATGGAGTTATACGGTCCGCTCCAGGGCACTTCAGGTAAAAACTCGGTGATAATATGGCCTTTTTCGGTGCTTTTAATGTGTTTACGGAAGGTCCACCAACGGAAATAATATGTTTTTTCTATTGTCTTATCGGGGCAGTCGATAAGAGGGATTTGCTCGGCTAAAAACTGTTCGGCTTCGTTATTTGCAATGAGCTGAACGTAAAGCTCATTATCGTTTTTATTAAAGTCATCAATATATGAGTGCAATTTTTTATACATTTAATCAAACTCCCTATAATCTATCAAAGATATCATATAAATTTTCATCCGAATATTCTATTTCTGAAGAGAACATACGAATAATATCGATTTGGATTTCAAAATTAAAATCGCCGTTTTGGGTAAATAACACCGCGCCAATATTATAGATAAGTGAGTAGGCAAGGGTGGCAAATTTCGCTTTAACTGCGGCAGATTCAAGGTCTATTGAATTTGCAAAGTGCCTGTAAATTATATATACCAAAAACTGCTCGTATTCGGTGGCCCTGTTTTGCATATAATTGTCAAAGCTTTGAAAATCGGCGGTTTTATAACCCGTTTTTAATGTGTTTAATATATT
>SVOM01000063.1 GCA_015066405.1 Oscillospiraceae bacterium | reverse complement strand
TCTCTTGCTTCTTCTATTTTGTAATTTTTGAAAAGCAATAACAGTATGGATAATGTAGACACTGAAATAGTTTGACTAAACAGCTCATCGTCTTTCGGCTCGTTTACAATTTTTTCTATTAAAGCCGCCATTTCAGCATCTTGAAAGCATTTGGTAAATTGAGCATCGCTAACCGAAAAGCCCAGACTCTCGCAAAACAGATGGTCGATTATTATGCAGGCAAACTCGGCTTTGGAATTTTTGCACATAACACTGTGGACACAGCCCGAATTAAGCACAATAATATCGCCTTTTTTTGCGTGCAGTATTTCATCTCCGTTCAGCACTTCGCACTCGCCACCAAAAAAATACAAAATTTCCATATTTTCGTGCCAATGAATAGTGTCATCAACGTTATATATCCGTTTATCAAAAACTACGGGGTTGGTGGGGGTAATATGGTGCAGTGCTTGTAAATCTTCATAACGCGTACTCAACTTATCACCTCTTTTAAAATTATGATAACACGAATTTACGCTTTTTACAACTGTATTTAAGCATTTTAAGTGAAAAAAGAGCACGATTTTACCAAAAATAGCAATAAAATCACCTTTACATATTGTAAATGCGGTTTTATAATGTAACTATAGTATGCTTTTGGGAGGCATTGTTATGAAAAAAGAAAAATTAAAGGTTGGAGCTATCGGTCTTGGAAACCGCGGAACGAGTATTTTAAAATATACCCTTATTCCGTTTTACGAAGAGGGAATGATAGAAATCTCCGCTATATGCGATAATTATGAAGACCGCGTAGAGCGTGGGCTTAAAGAGTTAGAGGAAAAGGGCGTGCCAAAGCCCTTTGCAACAACCGATTATCGCGAGGTTTTAAAGCTTGATTTGGATGCGGTTGTTATTATAACTTCTTGGGAAACGCACGTTGGCATCGCTATTGAAGCTATGAAGGCGGGCATCTACCCGGGTATTGAGGCAGGCGGCGCGTATAACGTTGAAGAGTGCTGGGAACTTGTTGAAACATCGGAAAAAACAGGTATTCCGTGTATGCTTCTTGAAAACTGCTGCTACGGTAGGCGTGAGCTTATGGCGTTTGAAATGGTAAAACGCGGACTGTTTGGCGAGATTGTCTATTGTCAGGGCGGTTATCTTCACGACCTTCGTTATGAGGTGTCTCACGGCGAAGAGAACAGACATTATCGCCTTAAAAACTACATACACCGTAATTGCGAAAACTATCCCACCCACGAAATCGGCCCGATTGCTAAAATTCTTGGCATAAACGATGGTAACCGTATGCTTTATTTAACCTCTATGTCAAGTAAGGCACGGGGCCTTCACGATTATATTGTTGACCGCAAGGGCAAGGATGATAAGTATGCCGATACTGTGTTTAATCAAGGAGATATTATAAGCACCACTATTAAGTGTTCAGGCGGCGAACTTATACATATAACACTCGATACCACTCTGCCGCGCGCATATAGCCGTGATTTTACTATACGCGGAACAAAAGGCGGATATTTTGAAGAAACCGATTCGGTATTCCTCGACCATACTCATGATGAGTTTGAGTTAGATCGCAGAAAAATTTGGGAAAATGCCGAGGAATATGCCGAGGAATATAAGCATACCGTTTGGAAAAAGTACTTCCCCAAAGGCGGCCACGATGGTATGGATGAGCTTGTATACCGCGCATTTTTTGAGTCGGTTAAAAACGGCACCAACCCACCGATAGACGTTTATGATGCGGCGGCTTGGATGAGCATTACCGCCCTTACCGAAAAATCAATTGCGCTCGGTGGCGCACCCGTAGAAATCCCCGATTTTACCAAGGGCAAATGGATGAACCGCACCGATATTGCTGACGGCGATTTTTCATTAAAGATTAAGTAATACCAAAACGGACTTGAAGCAATTCAAGTCCGTTTTATATTTTGGGCACAAAAATAGTGCTTTTTTCTACAAAGTATGATATGATAGGGTAGAGTGAATAATCCGAACCCGCCTCAACGCGGCATATTTCGGTGCTTTTTCCTTGATTTATTCTTGTAAGGCCACGCCTTACTGCGCCTGAATCAAATAAAAAATCCCACAAAATCTACTCGCTTAGAGGTCAAAGATTTTAAAAAGAGCGGATTTTTTCGGACCAGGCACAAAACACAGTTAATCCTATTGGATTAACGAGTATTTTAACACAGTACGAGCGGAAATCCGCCTTTTTTAAACGGATTGGTATTATTCGCTCTACCCTAATGGTGATTTATATGTTCTTTAAAACACAAGACAGTATTCCTGCAAATATGGGCTTTAAGGCCTTTGATTTAACCCATCTTTTATGGCTTGCGGCGGCGGTTGTTTTAGCGGTTATCGCGTGCACCTTATACCGCAGATTAGATGCAAAAAAGCAAGTAATAATGTTAAGGGTTATGGGCTGCTACATTTTTATTCAAGAAATGCTTAAAAACGTTGTGGTAGCCGCGGCGGGCGAGTTTAGCTATGGGTATTTGCCGTTCCATTTGTGCGGAATAAATATACTGCTGATAGTATTCGATATTATTAAGCCCACTGCCACAGTCCGCTCATTTCTTTATTTCTTTTGTATTCCGGGCGCTTTGTTAGCACTGGTATTCCCAAATTGGACCGAAACACCCTTTTTTAATTTCTTTCATTGGCACAGCTTTTTAATACATATATTGCTTACGATATATCCGCTTTTGTTAGTAACCTCGGGACAAATCAAGCCAAACTTTAAATCGGCTATGAAAAGCTTGCTGTTGCTTATATGCCTTGCAATACCTATATATTTTTTAAATTTATTATGGGGCACAAACTTTATGTTTTTAATGCGACCAGATTCGGGCAACCCGCTTGAACTGTTTGAAAAATTGCTCGGCTCTCATTTGTGGGGCTTTCCGATATTGCTACCTATAGTAATGTTTATAATGTATATACCGCTTGGCATTGCGTATAAATGCAAAAAGTCAGCGCCCCAAATGACCGAAACCGAAGAAAGAGAAAAAATGACAGTATAACACAAAAAGGATTTGGAATTTTCCAAGTCCTTTTGTTTTATAAGGGGCGATTCGACAGCTACGCCCGAACTGTAACGATAATTATATATAATTATCAGCAGTTTTTTCATTTATGATTTTTATTTTGATGGGTTTGTCTAACCTCTTCGCACATTCAATCATTGATTTTGTACCTTTGCTTTTCTTGTCCCAAAAGCATATAACATAGTTGCTGACCTCTGCCATTTGTTTGTTTCGTCTTGGTCCTGCGCTTCTGCCGTATTTTTCCCAATCGGCAGGGTATTTTTCAACCTTAAATCCGTTTTCTTGGGCATACCGTTCTCCAATTGCATCAGCCCCACTTGCACCGCCCGAAACGATAATAATATCGTGCACTTTCCGTTTA
>SVOM01000062.1 GCA_015066405.1 Oscillospiraceae bacterium | reverse complement strand
TGGGTGTGATATCCATAGCGTTACCGAGCAAATCTTTTCTAACAATAACTATTGTAAGACCTGCGGGAGCAACGTTTTTCTGTGCACCTGCATATAAAAGACCGAACTTTGTAACGTCAATCGGCTCGGACAAAATGCAGGAAGAAATATCGGCTACAAGCGGAACATCGCCCGTATCAGGCAGCTCATTCCACTTTGTACCGTAAATTGTATTATTCATACAAATGTGGAAATAGTCAGCATCGGGTGTGAAATCAGCCTTGTCGAGCTTCGGAATATAAGAATAGGTTTTATCGGCAGAAGACGCGATTACCTTTGCTTCGCCATAGCGAGCGGCTTCCTTATAAGCCTTGTTAGCCCACTGACCTGTTACTACAAAGTCGGCTTTTTTATTCTTGTTCATAAGATTCATAGGAATCATTGCAAACTGAGTGGAAGCGCCACCCTGTAAGAAAAGCACCTCATAATTTTCGGGGATGTTCATTACTTCCCTTAAATCCGCCTCAGCAGTTTTAATAATTGCATCATAATCCTTTGAACGGTGAGACATTTCCATAACCGACTGACCACTGGTACCGTATTCCAACATTTCTTTTGCGGCAGTTTCGAGAACCTCTAACGGAAGCATCGAAGGACCTGCGCTAAAATTATAAACTCTTGCCATAATAATTACCTCCAAAAGCAATTTTCTACCATTATATACACCATTCTCCAAAAGGTCAATAGGTTTGTTAAAATGTTATCAATGTTTTTTATATTTTTTCGTTATTTGCGCCAAACTTTGTTATTGTTTTAACAAATTGGATTGTTTTGTTTTTATTTTGCATTTTAATTGACTGTTAAAATTATTGGCATTATAATAAGTTAAAATTTAAAAGAGGTGTTGGTTATGGTAGCAAAATTAAGTATTTGGTCGCAATATTTTTACGAAATGGGGCCCGAAGATGCGGTAAAGGAATTCATCAAATGCGGTATCTCCTGTGCCGAGTTATCGGATGAGCACGGCCACGAGTTGTTTGAGCGTAGCGACGACCCCATAGCAACCGGTAAAGCGTTTGCCGAGTTTTTAAAGGAAAATAATTTTGAAATGTTGCAGGGACATTTGTGGCTGTCTATTAAAATATGTTCTGATGAAACGGCTGTTTCAAAGCTTTTCAAATGGATCGATATGTACGAAGCAATCGGTATTAAAAATATGGTGCTGCATTGCGACAGTATGATAAATAGCGGTTTATCTGTCGAAGAAGTTGCCGATAAAAACATTGAGCGTCTCAAAATCGTTGCTGAACACATAAAAGATAAAGATATAACCATTTGCCTTGAAAATTTAGGACCTAAAGGGCCGGTGCGAAATGCCGATAACATCCTCTATCTAATCGATAAAATCGGTAGCGATAAATTTGGAGTTTGTCTTGATACAGGCCACCTTAATATAACCGATAAAAACCAGACTGAATTTATTTTAAAGGCGGGCAAAAAGCTTAGAGGACTCCATATCGCCGATAATCAGGGCGAAACCGACCAACACTGGATGCCTTTCGCCCACGGCACAGTAGATTTTAAAGCAGTTGTTAAGGCACTTAGAGAAATTGATTATAACGGCTATTTTAATTATGAGATACCCGGCGAAAGCGCCCACCAGTCGCTTGAAATTAGACGCGCAAAAATCGAATACCTAAAACGTTGTTATGACTACTTAATGGCTGAATAAACAAAACGGACACAAGTTGATACTTGTGTCCATTATATTATATCGATTTTAAGTTTATTAGGTGTGCGACTGACGGGATGGTTTCGCCCTGCATAACCGAGGTTGGAGAAAGCAGCGCACCCGTAGCGCAAAACAAAATATTTTTATACTCCCCTGCCTCCAGTTTTTTAAGAATATAACCTGTCAGCACCGATGCCGAGCAGCCGCATCCCGATGCCCCCGCGTGAACATCCTGTTTTTTGACATCAAAAATCATTAGACCGCAGTCCTTATGTTTTTTTCTAATATCAATTTTATCTTTTTCGAGCAGTTCATATAAAAGGTTTGAACCGACAAGTCCTAAATCGCCTGTAAAAATAGCATCGTAATCGTTGGGAGAGGTTTTTGTATCGGTTAAAAACCTTTTAATTGTATCGGCGGCGGCAGGTGCCATAGCCGCACCCATATTATTTTGGTCCTTAACACCCAAATCTTTAACCGCGCCAAAAGTTACACTGTTTATATACGCTTTTTGCGGCTCGGCAGTCAAGACAACGGCGCCCGAGCCCGTAACGGTCCATTGAGCTGTAGGTGTACGTTGTGAGCCGTATTCCAGAGGGAAACGGTACTGCCGTTCAGCTGAGCAAAAGTGTGATGAGGTTACTGATACGGTTTTCTTTGCCGCACCGCCTTCGATAAATATGGCGGCAAGGCCTAAGGTCAGCGCCATTGTTGAGCACGCCCCGTAAACTCCAACAAACGGCATATTTGTCGTGCGTAGTCCAAAAGAGCTGCCTATACACTGGTTTAAAAGGTCCCCCGCAAAAATGCAGTCAATATCGCTATATTTTAGCTTCGCTTTTTCGAGTGCTGTTTGTGTGGCTATTTGTTGCATACGGCATTCCGCTTTTTCGTATGAATCTTCGCCGAACAATGCATCTTCATTGGTTATATCAAAATGCTCGCCGAGCGGCCCTTGCTTTTCCTTTTTTCCTACAACCGATGCGTATGAAAGCACGGCGGGTTTACTATTTAAAAGAATCGTTTTATTTTCGGTCAAAATTAACACCTCCCAATTAGTATTTAATTATTCCAAAAAATTATACTTTGTGTTATAATGTGTGTGGTGATATTTATGACTTTGGTTTTTCCCGATTATTATAAAAATTTTAAATGCATAAAAGAAAAGTGCCGACACAATTGTTGTATCGGTTGGGAGATTGATATTGACGAAGAAACACTAAATTTTTATAATACAGTATCCGGTGAAATCGGTAAAAAATTAAATAAGAACATATCTGCCAACCCTACACCGCATTTTATTTTAGATAAAAGCGAGCGTTGTCCTTTTTTAAATGAGAGCAACTTGTGCGAACTAATTATTAATTTGGGCGCGGACTCGCTTTGTGATATTTGCACATTACATCCGAGATTTGAAAACGAACTACCCGACCGCACCGAAATCGGTCTGGGGCTAAGCTGTGAAGCTGCGGCAGAGATTATTATCGGTAATACTAATACTGTTAAACTTATTGGAAATATAAAGACCGATGATGAAATAATATTACTTCGCGACAGTATAATCGATATATTGCAAAACCGCACACACACAATTAGCGAGCGTATTAAAAAAATGCTTGAGCTATGCAAAACTGATTTTACATACAACAATAATTGGTGTGATATATTTTTATCACTCGAACGATTAGATAATAAGTGGACAAATATATTAAA
>SVOM01000061.1 GCA_015066405.1 Oscillospiraceae bacterium | reverse complement strand
AAGGCTCAGGAGTATAAGGAAAGAAAGGTATACGATATTTCGAGGTCTACCCTTAAACGCAACGGCGCTCCCGAGGCTTGCGCTTGTGAAGAAAAGACCGAGGGCGTCGCAGACGCTACCTATCTTTTCACAACCGCTACCTGTCCCAACTGTAAGATAGCTTGTGCGCTTCTTGATAAGGCAGGCGTTCAGTACGAAAAGCTGCTTGCTAATGAGCATGTAGATTTGGTTGAAACCTATGGTGTTAAGCAGGCTCCCACACTTATCGTTGTTAAGGATGGTATGGTAGCAAAATACGTAGGCGTTTCGGATATCAAAAAAATGTTAGGCGCGTAAAGGTAAAATTTTATGTATGATATTATAATCATCGGCGGCGGTCCTGCGGGACTGACCGCCGCGCTCTATGCCAGAAGAGCAAATAAAAGTGTTCTGGTGATTGAAAAAGGCTCCTTTGGTGGACAGATAACCTATTCACCTAAGGTTGAAAATATTCCCGGATTTGCAACAATTACGGGCAACGAATTTGCCGAAAAGCTTGTTGAACAGGTGTTAGAACAGGGCGCCGACGTTGAGTGCGCCGAGGTTTTATCTGTTACAAACGGCGACACAAAGACCGTACACACCGACTCGGGCGACTTCGAGGGTAAATCGATTATAATTGCTACGGGTGCTAAGCATCGTATGTTAGGACTCGAGAAAGAAGAGCAATTTGTTGGCGAGGGCATCTCCTTCTGTGCCGTTTGTGACGGTGCATTTTACGAGGGTAAAACCGTTGCTGTAATTGGTGGCGGTAACTCTGCACTTCAAGAAGCACTACTTCTCTCGGACCTTGCAAAAAAGATTTACGTTGTGCAAAATCTCGACTATTTCACGGGCGAGGACAAGCTTGTTGAACAGCTTAAAACAAAGCAAAACGTCGAAATTATTTTGGGCAACGTGGTTGACCGCCTTTTAGGTGAAAACGAGCTCGAGGGCATCGCTATTAAAAATGCCGCAGGCGAAGTAGCCGAGCTTAAACTCGACGGTATGTTCGTAGCAATCGGTCTTATTCCGCAAAACGAACCCTTCTCATCCCTTATTAAGCTTAATGATTGGGGCTACGTTGATGCAACCGAAAACTGCCTTACGGATACCGATGGCATCTTTGTTGCAGGTGACTGCCGCTCTAAAAAAATTCGTCAGGTAGCAACCGCTGCCGCAGACGGAGCCGTCGCCGCACTTGCCGCTTGCGATTATATTGACAGATAATCTAAAACATTATAAAAAACTCCGTCCAAGACGGAGTTTTTTTATAGCTTGTTCGATACAGTCGGTAAATTGCTGAGGTTATCGCCCTCGGTACCATTAGGCAGAGATTTTAGATACCGGCTTCCCTTTCGGTGTGCAATACCAACGCCCAAAATCATACCCTGCTTTGCCATATTGACCGCCGACTGCTTATCAATAATGGTGTTGTCGGACAATTGATATCCCGTTACTCTGCCGCTTTCCTTTACGAGTCCCGTAATTTTTTTAGCATCGGGCTTTATATACGGTATTTCGTCAAGCGTATTGTTTATTAAACCTTTTGTTTCCATTTTAACATCCCCTTTGTCATATTTTTTGCAATTTATAAAATATTATTCTAACAAAACAAATGGTTGAGAAACATTTTTAAAAATGTTATACTTAATAAAGAGATGCAATTACTACGAAAAAACCGAGAGGACTACAATGAACAATTATAATTCAGAAGCAAAAGGGCGCTTTGGCGAAACCGCCGCATATAAAGAATATGCCGAAAAAACCGCCAATTACACTAATGATAAATGGCAAGATGTAACCAACGGTTTAATGAAAATCTTTAACAAATTCACCGAAAGTATGAATAACGGCAACACCGCCGATTCAACCGAGGCACAAGCACTCGTTAAGGATCTTCAGACCTATATCACCGAGAATTACTACACCTGCCAAAAAGAAATACTGGCAGGGCTCGGTCAAATGTACGTATCTGACGAGCGTTTTAAAATGAGTATTGATAAAAACGGTGACGGTACCGCAGAATTTGTTTCGAAGGCAATCGAAATATACTGCAAATAGAAAAGATGGAGTACTTTTATGTGTGAATATAAAACCGATAAACCGAAAATTCTCGTAATTCTTACGGGTGGCACCATTTGTTGCTCGACAAATACTGAGGGACTTCGCTTTTCCGATGCCGAGAGTGTTAAGATAATTGACGCTTTTCAAAAAAGCAATTCGCCATACAACGATAAGGTAAACTTTAATAAAAAAATACCTCTTGATATTTTAAGTGAGAATATGACGACGGATAGCTGGAATACTCTGCTTGGCACCTTAAAAGATACAAACTTTGATGAATACAAAGGCGTAATTATTCTGCACGGCACCGATACGCTCGCCTTCACCGCATCGCTCTTATCGATTACCCTTTCGGGAATAAAAACACCTGTATGCTTGGTTTCAAGTCAACTGCCCTTGGATAACGCAGACTCCAACGGCCACGCAAATTTTAAGGCCGCGGTCGAGCTGATTATGAACGGCATTGCACCCAACGTATATGCCGTATATAAGAATAGCGACAGCATAATTTATCTGCATTACGGCGCACACCTTAAGCAATGTGAAAATTATAGCGATGATTTTTCAAGCCGCGATGCTGTGGCTATCCCCGACGCTAATAACGCGCAGTTAGATGGCAGACCCTTTGAAACCAACTCTCTATACCTTAACAAAATGTCCCCTCTTTGCGACTGTGTGCTTAACATCAGCCCTTATGTTGGCATAAACTACGGCACATATAATTTAGAAAAGGTTAAAGCGGTAGTGCATACCACCTATCATTCACAAACGGTGTGTGTGCAGAGAAGTCAAGGCTCAGGAAGTTATAATGAAGCATCCATTTTGCACCTAATTGACCGTTGCAAACAAAAAAACATCCCCTTGTTTTTAACACCTTGCAGCAATGTTACCCTTAAATATGAATCTACGGGCGACGCACTAACCCACGGGGCTAATTATATTTTTGGTATGACAAACGAAATGGCGTATGTAAAAACCTTGGTTGGTTGTGCCCTAAATTTAAATAATGAAGAGCTTATAAATTTTTTAAATAAAAGCGTTAACCACGAAATTATATACATATAAATAAAATCATTGCAAATGATAAAAACGCATTGACAAAACGTTTTTGTTTTGTTATAATATTGGCGAAGACTCGGCTTTTGTGGAAAGTCTGTCAGGGAGGATACGTCATCGACTGAAAGCGTATCTCAGATGAGTAGTAAGCTTGGGAACACTTCGCGGCAACCATAAATTTTATATAAAAGTGGATGCTTTTGGCATCAATGCGGGTGGCACCGCGGGTAAACATTAAGTTGACTCGTCCCGAGGAATGTAAAAATTCCTCGGGATTTTTTATTTTGGAATATTTTAGGAGGTTTTATAATGTATAGAACACTATTCTGCAACAACATCC
>SVOM01000027.1 GCA_015066405.1 Oscillospiraceae bacterium | reverse complement strand
GGCCAACAATAAAGCGCACTTGTGCGCCGCCAGTATCGGTTAGGGCTATGCCCGAAAATGAAAAACCACCCGCTATGCGGGTGGATATTTATTCTAAATTCTACTATTGAATATATCTTATTTTTTTAGTATAATTATCTTACTAACCCTTGGAGGAAAAAGATGATTACAAAAAGCGAAACAGAAACTAAATTATTACCCGTGTTGGCACTGCGTGGTTTGGTGCTTTTTCCGGGTATGCTTATGCATTTTGAGGTTGGCCGCTCTATATCACTTAAAGCGCTCAATTACGCTATGCAAAATAAACAAATTATTTATTTGGCTACACAAAAGGACGTCCGCGATGATGAGCCCGATATGGAAAAACTCTATGAAGTAGGATGTGTCGGCCGCATTTCGCAAATACTCAAAAAGCCCGATAACACCGCAAGAGTTTTGGTTGAGGGACTTTACCGCGCAACGCACAAGTCCTTTTACAAGCAAGATGAATTTTATCACGCCGAGGTAGAAAAAATACCCGATACTGCGGTTAAAAACCGACCTGTGTATATCGAAACCTTGCTTCGCCGTGCCAAAGCGCAGTTTGCTGACTATGCCGAAATGCTGCCCAAAATGCCGCCCGATATACCGCTTAGTGTTGAAACTGATGAAAATATCGGACATCTTGCCGATTATATTGCCTTTAATATTCAGGCTCCGTATGATGATAAACAGTACGTGCTTGAGCAGTTTAACCCCGTAAAGCGTATCAAGGTTGTAATTGATATACTTAAAAAGGAAACCGAGATTTTAAAAATAGATAGCAATATAAGCGAAAAGGTTAAGGCACAAATAGATGAAAACCAGCGCGAGTATTATTTGAAAGAGCAAATAAGAGCCATTAATTCCGAGCTTTATGGGGATGATGGCGATGATGAGTTTGAAGAGTATTTTGCTAAAATCAAGTCGCTAAATGCCCCCGATAGTGTAAAGGAAAAGTTAAACGGCGAAGTTGCGAAGCTTATGAAAATGCCGAACGGCGCGCATGAAGCCACGGTTGTAAGAACATATCTTGATACCTTAATTAAACTGCCGTGGAACTGCTTTACCGAAACCAAGGTTAATATAAAAAAGGCCGCAAAAACACTCGATAGAGATTTTTACGGAATGGAAAAGGTAAAAGAGCGCATCCTTGAGATGCTTGCAGTTTATATTTTAGCACCCGAAATCAAGGGACAAATTATTTGCCTTGTGGGCCCACCCGGCGTTGGTAAAACATCTATAGGCAAAACAATAGCCGAGTGTACGGGCAGACAGTTTGCACGCATTTCTCTTGGCGGTATCAGGGATGAAGCCGAGATTCGCGGACACCGTAGAACCTATATTGGCGCTATGCCCGGTAAAATCATAAATGCTTGTATGACGGCAGGCAGCGGCAACCCGCTTATATTACTTGATGAAATTGATAAATTGGGTAATGATTATAAGGGCGACCCCGCCTCTGCTTTACTTGAGGTTTTAGACCCCGAGCAAAACGCTACATTTACCGACCATTTTGTTGATATGCCATACGATTTAAGCAAGGTGTTATTTATCACAACGGCTAACAATGCCGATACAATCCCCGCGCCCTTGCTTGATAGAATGGAACTTATAGAGCTTTCAAGCTATACAAGGGAAGAAAAATTCCATATTGCCAAAAAACATTTAGCCCCAAAACAAATTGCACGCCACGGGCTTAGCAATAATACCATTAAAATTACCGATAAGGCACTTTATTCCCTTATTGATTTTTATACAAGGGAAGCGGGCGTTAGAAAGCTTGAGCGCGAAATAGCCTCGGTTTGCCGAAAGTCTGCCAAACAAATTGCCGATGGCAGTGCAAAAAGTGTTACTGTAGATAACAAAATGTTAGAGCACCTACTTGGCAAAAAACGTTATTTATCGGATGAAATTTTATCGGCTGATGAGGTTGGCACCGTAAACGGACTTGCTTGGACGGCGGTTGGCGGCGAGATTATGCCGCTTGAGGTTGCCGTTTGCAAGGGTACGGGCAAAATTGAACTTACGGGTAACCTCGGCAATGTTATGCAAGAATCGGCAAAGGCGGCGGTAACTTATGTTCGCGCTAATGCCGAAAAACTTGGCATCGACCCCGATTTTTACAAAAACGTTGATATACACATACACGCTCCGCAAGCCGCCGTTCCAAAGGATGGCCCATCGGCTGGCGTTACGATAGCAACTGCGGTAGTTTCTGCCTTGACAAACCAAAAGGTGCGCCGAGATATCGCTATGACGGGAGAAATTTCAATACGCGGCAGAGTTTTGGCTATCGGCGGACTAAAAGAAAAATCAATGGCGGCATATAGGGCAGGGGTTAAGCAGGTGTTTATCCCGTTTGATAATGAGCCCGATTTAGCCGAGGTTGATGAGGCGGTAAAACGAAACGTTAAATTTATACCTGTTAAAAATATCGGAACCATTTTGAATGCGGTTTTGATAAAGGATATAAAGTATACCGAAAATCTAACCGCCACACCAAAAAATGCGGCAAAAGTTATTCACCAATAAGGTAACAAGAATAGTCCGAACCCGCCTAAAACGGCAATGTTTCGGCATAGGAGAACAAAATGAATTTTAACAATGTATCATTCGAGTGCGCTTTTGGTACAAGCGAACAGTTAGTGCCCTCCACTGTGCCCGAAATTTGCTTTTCGGGGCGCTCAAATGTGGGAAAATCTTCGCTTATTAATAAAACGCTTGGCAGAAAGTCGCTCGCACGTGTCAGCACAAAGCCCGGAAAAACTGTAACGGTTAATTTCTATAAATTAGATAATGTTAGAATAGTTGACCTGCCGGGGTACGGCTACGCCAAGGTTAATTTCGATGAACGCAAGCGTTGGTCGGAGCTTATGGAAAACTATTTTAGAACGGGTAGAAACATTCCCATTGTGTTCCAGCTTATAGATATGCGCCACCCCGCAACCGAGTTTGATATTTCAATGCTCCAGTTTCTAAAGCACTACGGCATAAGTTACTGCATCGTGCTCACTAAAAGTGATAAGCTAAATAAAACCGAATATAACGAGCGTTTGGGTAAATTCTCAGAAGAATTGGGCGATTTGGCTGATGGCGTACAAATTATTCCCACATCTGCATCAAACGGTAGCGGAACGGATACAATAAAAAGTATAATAACCGAAATTTCCGAAAGGCAGTAATTAATTTGAACACATTCGAAAAGATCTATGAGGTTGTAAAGAGTATACCATACGGCCGTGTTATGACCTACGGACAGGTTGCACGGCTTGCGGGTAATCCGCATTGGTCGCAGGTGGTGGGCTACGCATTGCACGTAAACCCAAACCCGAACGAAATACCGTGCTATAGGGTTGTTAACCGCTTTGGTGAGACAGCGGCTGCGTTCGCCTTTGGCGGCGAGGATGCGCAACGCGCATTACTTGAAAACGAGGGCGTAAAGTTTGATAATGACGGCAGGGTATTGATGGAAGAATTTTGTGTTAAAGCATAATAAAACCGCAAGGAAAATTCCTTGCGGTTTTTGTCTTGTTTTGTTGACAAAAAATATAGTATATATTAAAATATAAATAGTTAATTAAGGGGGATTTAAAAATGGTAAAGATTTCACCATCGGTATTATCGGCAAACTTTTTAGATTTAAAGGAACAAATAGAAAAATTAGAACAAGCGGGCGTTGATATGTGGCACCTTGATGTTATGGATGGTATTTTTGTGCCCAACATATCGTTTGGAGTACCCGTTATTAAATCAATTAAAAAGTATGCAAAAGCACCGCTTGATGTGCATCTTATGATAGACCGCCCTCATCGTTACATAAAAGAATTTGCCGAAGTGTCAGACTATCTTGGCTTTCATTATGAGGCGGGTAGTGATGTGGCTGCAACCCTTAAAGAGATAAGGGAGTACGGCTGTAAATCGTGTCTTACCATAAAGCCCTGTACCGAGCCCGAAGAGATTTTTGAATTTTTACCACTTTGTGATATGGTGCTTGTAATGAGCGTTGAGCCCGGTTTTGGCGGTCAAAAATTTATGCCGAGTGCGTTGCCGAAGCTTGAAAAACTAAAAGAAGAAATTAAAAGACAAAACCTTAATGTAGAACTCGAAATTGATGGCGGAATAAATGCCGAAACGGCAAAACTCGCAGTAAATGCGGGGGCGAGCGTTTTGGTGGCGGGCAGCTTTATATTTTCAGCCGAAGATATGAACGCTTGTGTTGATTCCCTTAAAAACGGTCTTTAAAAGCATTGCTTAGCTTATTTACCGCAATGCTTTCGGTAATTAGCTTTGCGTGTTCTTGCGTGATAGCGATATCAAGCGCCGACATAGATGTTCTATCGGCAAGGGAACTTAAATTTAGTATAATTTTTGTGTGTTTTGTGTTACTGCGCAGCAGTATTATGTATTTGCCGTGGAATTTGTATAAATCACTTTTAATTTTAAGTTTTTGGCATAAGGAAAAAACTCTTTTTGCAAAAAACAATAGGTTTTCAAAACATTCAAACTCAAAGAGTATAACCTTTTTAACTAAAACGGGATGTTGTGTTGTGTAGGACTCACGCGGCATAAACGGTCTCCACTGTATTAAATTTTCTTCATCCGTCAACAATATGTACGGGTGAAAAATTATGAATAAAACAAAAAAGAATAACTTTTCTGCAAATTGGGATAAAAAAGTATTTTTTAAAGCCATGCTTTTAACCGCCATTGCTATTATGCTTGTGGCTATCGGTTTTTTCGCGGCAGGGTATTTTGCAGGGGTGTTCGGTTAGGAGCAAAAAATGAATTATAACGAACTTAAAAGCGGCACCGATATACGCGGTGTGGCGAGCGATAAAGGCGGCAATAAGGTTAATTTAACCGAAACTGCGGTTATGGATATAACCGATGCGTTTGTTTATTGGTTAACTAAAAAAACGGGGAAAAAGGCAAATGAGCTTAAAATCGCTATCGGTCATGACTCGAGAATTACTGCCAATATGATTAAAAATGCGGCAGTTAGTCGACTTTTGTGTGCAGGTGTACATATACTTGACTGTGCGCTGTCTTCCACCCCCGCAATGTTTATGACCACTATAGATTTAGATACCGATGCATCCATTCAAATAACGGCAAGCCACCACCCGTTTGATAGAAACGGACTAAAGTTTTTCACTAAAGAGGGCGGACTTGAAGCATCCGATATTGCCGACATCGTAAAACTCGCAAATGATGGCATTAAATGCTGTTTGGCGGATGGCAAAATCGAAAAGGTTGATTATATGGTACAGTATGCCGCACGACTTCGCAAAATGATTTGCGATGGTGTTGGCAAAAGTGAATCTGATTTGCCGCTTAAAAACTACAAAATTGTGGTAGATGCAGGAAACGGCGCAGGAGGCTTTTATGCCGAAAACGTATTAAAACCGCTCGGCGCCAATATTAGCGGCAGTCAGTTTTTAAACCCTGATGGTATGTTCCCAAACCATATTCCAAACCCCGAAAACAAGGCGGCGATGGAGAGCATTTGCACCGCAGTTGTTAAAAATAGTGCCGACCTTGGTATTATTTTTGATACTGATGTTGATAGAGCGGGTTGTGTTGATAGCACAGGTACGGAAATTAACCGCAACCGCTTGGTAGCTTTAGCGGCATATATCACAATGCAGGATAATGCGGGCGCCACTGTGGTTACCGACTCGGTAACATCGGATGGACTTAAAACATATATCGAAAAAGATTTGGGCGGCAAGCATTACCGCTACAAACGTGGTTATAAAAACGTAATCAATAAGGCGATTGAGTTATGTAACGAGGGAATCAACTGTCCGCTCGCTATTGAAACCAGCGGCCACGCTGCACTAAGAGAAAACTATTTCCTTGATGACGGCGCGTATTTAGCCACAAAAATTGTGATAGAGCTCGCTCGCGGCAAAAAGTTCGATGAAATTTTATCAACACTTAAAATGGCGGCCGAGGAAAAGGAAATTCGCTTAAATATTAAAGCGGAGGATTTCCGTACTTATGGCCAAAACGTTATAGCCGAGCTTGAAAAATTTGCACAAAATAATAAGGACTGCAAAATTGCCGATGATAATAGAGAGGGTATTCGCATAACAACCCCTTACGGCTGGATGCTGTTGCGCCTTAGCGTGCACGACCCCGTTATGCCTATAAATTTTGAGAGTGATGATATAGGCGGTACCGCAAAAAATGTAGAATTTTTCAGAAGCTTCTATGAGCGGTTCGAACTACTTGATTTATCAAGCTATAAATAATAAAAAGGGAGACTTTTAGGTCTCCCTTTTTTTAGTCATCTTGTTGTCCTGTGCAACCGCAACCGATTTTTTCGGAATTATCGCAGTTTCTTGGCGGGAAAAAGTCATCGGTAGGGAATTTAATCTTGCGGAATACATCGCAGGGCTGGTCGGTTGTATCGGTGCATTGCTTTTCGGGTATACAAAAATCGTATACGGGGATGAGCATTTGCACGTTGCGGATGAGTTGAATAACACTAAATAAACCAAGTGTTACATAAACGGTAGGTGTGCCACATTCACAGTTGGACACAATTTGACCGCCTAAAAGCTCGCACGCAAAGTTTGGTACAACACCGATGCACTCGCAACAGTCTTTAACCTGACCTAAGTGGCAACCGAGCGGTATCGGGTCTACACTTTGTACAACGCATTTGGGCATATTTGTTGTACGGAGGGTGGAATTGTCGCAACTATCATCCGATACTGTGTTAGAGAAAATCTTAACATTTCCATCGCCGCCGTAAAGTATTACGCGTTTGTTAAAGCTTGTAAGACCTTTGATTTGAACAGGGCAGGAGTGAGCCGAAAGATAAACATCAAACTCTACAAGGAACAAGAAGGTTAAATCACACGAGAAAAAGCCGCGGTTAAAGCTTACGGGTTCAACGTTTATATATACATTAAGAACCTCGGCACCCTTAATTTTAACGCTTAATGCTCTCTCAATGTAGTTTTGACCTTCTGCCGTAAAGTAGCATCTTAAATCTTCCACACAGTCTCTGTCGCAGCAAGAGTCGTAAACTCTTCCGGCATCAATACAACAGGCATCACTGAATGTGCCGTTTTGAACGTCGTTTCTTGTGTCTGCCATAAAAGACCTCCAAAATTATATTGAAGATAAAACTTCTATAACATAATATGAAAAACAGTGCTTCTGGTTACAAAAAAAGAGCCATAGGGAGACACTTCGTAAAGAAGTGTTCTCCCTATTTCCTTTTCATATAAAAATTGACACTTTCTGTTTGAAAGTGTCATAGTGGGTTACGCGCTTTCAAAAGGTGCGTAACGAGGTTATATACTTTAAAATTAACCCATCTAAAAGATGAGAATAATAAGTGATATTGTGAGACAGGTCTCACAGTGATATTTTGCCTTACGGCAAAGTGATATTGAAACCTTGCGGTTTCAGTTATATTATATTCGCCATTAAAACTGTCCGAAGGACAATATCACGATGCGTAGCATCATATAACTGCGAAGCAATATAACTCGCCGCAAGGCGAATATAACTGAGGCACCTTCCTTACGTATGGTGCCTCTAACGGCTCTTTTACTTATTTATCAAATTGTATATATCAGTGTACAAATAAAGCGACCCCATACAAATAAGCGGTATTTCGTTTTCTTTGCTGTTTTTAGCGGCACATTCTAAAGCATTATTTATATTATCAAATGCCTTGGCCGATGCACCTATCTTTTCAAACACCTTGCAATATTCCGCCGCCGTTAAAGCCCGTGGGTTATCGGGGGTTATACAGAAAAGTTTGTTTGCAACGGTGGCTATTTCTTTGGCAATAAATTCATAGTCCTTGTCCCTCATAACACCAGTTAAAATATTTACGCGTGTATTTCCAAAATAATGCTTGATGCTTTTTACCGCCGCACTAACGCCTTGTGGGTTGTGTGAGCCATCAAAGATAATAATGGGGTTTTTGTTTAAAAGTTCAAATCTTGCGCGCCAATGGGCGTTTTCAAGCCCCGTGCGGATGTTTTTATCCGTAATTAAAAATCCGTTTTCACGCAAAATTTCGGCAGCAGTTACGGCATTTGCCGCGTTATATGGCTGATAGCCGCCAAGCATATTCAAAGATAAAGCATTGTAGTTTTTATAATCGAAAACCGTGCCGCATAAATCGGCTTTTAAAATTTTTAAGCTTATTAGTTCGGGTGTATAAACCTTCGCACACAAAATTTCAGCGGTATCGAGTATCACTTTTTGGGCTTCCACGTTATCTCCGCACCAAAGCACAGGTATACCTTTTTTTATAATACCTGCTTTTTCGCTTGCTATTTCGGAAATTGTGTTACCTAAAAAGTTTTGATGGTCAAAGGCTATTCCCGTAATAACTGATAATAGGGTAGTGGTAATAATATTAGTAGCATCATATCTGCCACCAAGCCCACACTCTAAAACCACAATATCACAGTTTTGTCTTTTAAAATACTCAAAGCCAATGGCGGTTATCAGTTCAAATTCGGTTGGCTTGTCCTCCATTTTTTCGGCAAAGGGTTTTATATATGTGCAAATCTCGGCTAAATCATTGTTTGATATGCTTTCGCCGTTAATAGAAATGCGCTCGTTAAACTCTAAAATATAGGGCGATGTATAGGTACCTACTTTATAACCCGCATCGGTCAATATGCGGCTTAGCATAGCACAAAAAGAGCCCTTGCCGTTAGTACCTGCAACGTGCACAAATTTAAGCTTGTCCTGTGGGTTGCCAAGATATTCACATAAGGTTTTTATTCTATCAAGGCCCGGCTTGCAAAAGAAATTGCTAACCGAGTGTATATATTTAAGTGTTTCAGTGTAGTTCATTTTTTGCACCCGTAAGTTTAGAAATTTCTCCCATAAACTGCTTGTTTTTAATAATCAAAATAAGAATAGGCAGCTCGGCCGCCAAAACCACTAAATAGTTTATTGTGCGCTCAATCAGCGTTAAGAAAAAAGGATAGCCAAACCAAACCGATAACCCAACAGTTTTTATTATAACCGAGCCGATTATGTGGCAAAAGACAACCGATATCGCAACACGAACGGGTAATTTAGTGTTTTTTAGTGAATTAAATAAAAGACCTGAGAAAAAACCGATAAATGTGGCGGCAAAGGTTAAAATTGGGTTAATGGCATAGCCGCGCAGTAAACAGCCTACAATATCGGCAGTAATGGCGGTTACGGCACCGACTGTGGGGCCAAATAAAAAGCCCGTTAAAATAAGCGGCAAATTTTCAAAGCTAAAGCGTATTGTATCGCCTATATTAAAGGCGAGGAACTTGCCGCAAATAAAGCTGATAGCCGCAAAAAGTGCCGCTATACTCAGTACTTTAAGATTACCTAAATTTTGTGTTTTTAAAAAATTTCGCAAAAAAATACCCTCCTTGTAAATAGCTACAAGCAGGGTTATAAAAATTGTTTACCTTGTTTGTAGCAGCGGGATGCGAATCTCAAACCGCAAGGTAAACCCTTTCGTCTGCTCGGCAACTCCCCGTCCAAACAGCACTTAACGCATGAAATTCTACTCTGCTAAAAACTATTATAACCAATTATTTATCAATGTCAATTATTATCGAAAAAAATCTTGGGTTGTTTTTATGTCGGCAGTGATTTTGCCTTGAAGCATACTGCTGCTGCCGCCGCCAACCAAGCCGAGTTTTGTTTTTATTTCGGGCAAAATCTCTTTTAAATCAATTTTTTTAGAGCAAGCAACAAAATTATACCCGCCATCCGTCGTGCCGAGTGCCACAAAAATATTGCATTTTTCGGCACCCTTATCGGCGATATAACGAAGAGAAAGCATATCGGCATTTTCTTCTATCATAACAATGTTGCCGTTGGTAGTGGGCAACTGTGCAAGTTTTATTTCTAACAGCTCGCGTTTTAGACCCGTTATTTCATATTTAAGGCGGTCGTTATCGGCAATTAAACTATCAACCGCTTGTGCAGTATCATTTTGCGGAGCTTTAAGTGCCGCGGAAATTTTGGAAATGTTGCAATACTTGCTTTGATAATCAAGCACTGCACGCATACCGCATTTAATAGTAATTCTAACACCGTTTTTGTGCTTTTCTGCATCAAGCAATTTTATAATGCCGATTTCGCCCGTATTTTTTACGTGGGGCGCACAGCAAGCACAAATATCGTACCCATCTATTGTAACCAGCCGTACATTTTCGGTAAGCTCAAGCTTTGAGCGGTAGGGGGTATTTTTAAGTGTATCGGCATCGGGATATTCGGCGGTAATTTTAGCATTCTTATGTACTGCTTCATTGCTGAGAATTTCTATTTTATCAAGGTCAGCGCGTGTGAGTGGGCCGTCAAAATCTAAGGTTACTATATTATCGCTTAAATGAAAGCCCGTGTTATTATAGCCGTAAAGTTTATTAACAATGCCCGATATAATATGCTCGCCCGAGTGCTGCTGCATCTTATCAAAACGCTCGGAAAAATTTATTTTACAGTCCACGTTGTCGTTTATATTAAGCGGCATATCACAGTAGTGATAGATAATATCATTTTCTATCTGCACATCAAAAACCTTGGCATCTGCTATAAAGCCTGTATCGGAATACTGTCCGCCGCCTTCAGGAAAAAATGCGGTACGGTCCAAAACGATTTTGTAGTATTTATCGGCTTTCTCGCTTTTTAAAACAGTTGCGGTAAATTCTTTTAAATAGCTGTCATTATCATATAATTTAACGGTTTCCATAACATCCGTCCTTTGGCTTTTTATCTCATTATAATATAAAAATACAATAAAGTAAATTAATATTTATAAAGTAGTTGATTTTAAAAATATATTATGTTAAAATTTGCCTATAAACTTTAAAAGGTAGGGATGTTTTATGAAAAAAATATTATTTTACGGAGATTCTATAACCGACAGTGAACGCGATAGAAACAATATACTTTGCGTTGGTAAGGGATATCCTTTGTTTGTAAAATCGCAGTTATGCGATAAATATCCGATGCAATATGATTTTATCAATACGGGTATCAGCGGAAATAGAGTAGTTGATTTATATGAGCGCGAGAAGAAAGATTTAATCAACCACAAACCCGATTATGTGAGCATTTTGATAGGCGTAAACGACGTTTGGCATGAAGTTGACCAGCAAAACGGCGTTGACGAAAAGCGTTTTGAAGACATTTATACAATGCTTATTGAAGATATAAAGGCGGCATTGCCCGAAACCAAAATATTTATAATTGAGCCGTTTTTGCTTTTTGGCACCGCAACCGCGAGAGAAGAAGACCCGAGCCGTTGGGAAACATTTAAAACCGAAACTCCCATTCGTGCCGCTGCTGCAAAACGCGTTGCCGAAAAGTTCGGCTTGCCGTTTATTGAACTGCAAAGCGTTATAAACGAAGCCGCAAAACAAACAGCGGAAAATTATGTTTTGGGCGATGGCGTACATCCCACAGTTTACGGCCATACAATTATCGCAAAAGAGTGGGTTAAGTGTTTCGAGCAAAACAAATAATTTTATCAAAAAAATCCGAATATGATGTTCGGATTTTTTGCTTTTTTATTGAAAATACGGGTGTTATGTGCTATACTTAATTGAAATTCTTTAACAAGGATAGGATTTTGAGAAATGAAGCAAAACTTCATAAAAAAAAGTTTAGAGTATATAAAAAATAACCCTATTCGTTTTGCGGTGCTAAGTGTTTGTGCTATTGTGTTTTTAGTGGCGGCGGTTATGCTTATTAAAACTCAGGTTGATTATAAAACGGGCGAGCAAATTTACGAGGGTATCGTAGAGGAATTTATAACCCCCACGCCATCGGCGGAACACTCGAGCGTAAATTCCGACCCAATAGTAGACATTAACACTCCACCCATAAGTGTTGATTTTGAAAAACTTAAAAAGGTTAATAAAGATATTGTTGCTTGGATTTATTGTGAAGATACACCGATAAACTATCCTATAGTGAACTGCAATACGGCGGCCGATTACGATAAATATCTAGTAACTGCAGTGGATGGTAAAAAGAACAAAGCGGGCTCTATTTTTCTTGATTATAGGAACGCATCCGATTTTTCCGATTTAAACACCGTAATTTACGGCCACAGTATGAAAAACGGCTCAATGTTTGCCTATCTTTTAAGATATGATGACCAAGCATTTTATGAAAATCATAAATATATGTGGTTGTTTACTGAAGATGCAACATATAGAATTGAATTAATCAGCGGCAACGAGGTTAATGCCACATCCGAAGATTATGTAATATATAAGGATGCTGCCCAGTTTAAGAGTTATTTAGAGCGCTCGGTGGCTTTATCTCGCTTTGATTCAAAAACCGATTTACAGGGTGTTAAAAATATAGTAACTCTATCAACCTGTGCGTATTCTCAAGAAGACAGCCGATATGTTGTTTTGGGTAATCTTGTGAAAATAGAAAAGTAGGGAAAATATGAAAGAGTTTTTTGAATATACCGAAGAGCTCACGGTAAATGACGTTGACTGTAATCTAAAAATGACCCTCGCACACACGGTAGATGTTTTGCAAATTTTAGCCAACGAAAATGCCGAGCGTGGCGGCTATGGGTTTAAGGCACTGCTCGATAGCAACAACGCTTTTTGGGTGCTCACCAAAATTAAAATTAAATGCAACACCATGCCTTTGCACCGCGAAAAAGTTGTTTGCAAAACCTGGCCGATAACACCAGGAAAGCTTACACTTGAGCGTGATTTTGAAATCAAGGATAATAGGGGTAAAGTGGCTGTAGCGGCTACAAGCGAGTGGTGCTTAATCGATGCCGAAACCCGCCGTATCAAAAGAATAGATGGTAACACAGTTATGCCAAATATTGACTATATTGAGGAAAGAGCGCTTGTCGGCGAATATACCAAACAGAAAATAGAAATCGGCGAAAATGATTTTTGCTTTGAACGGGTAATTAGAAGCACCGATATTGATATGAACGGCCACGCCAATAACACCCGTTATACCTTTATGGCAATGGACTGTTTTACAACCCTATTTTTAAAAGATAATGATATTGATTCCTATGAAATACATTTTGTAAAGGAATGTACCGAGGGCGATAAGCTTTTGGTTTTCAAAAAGCAAATATCAGAAAATGGTTATTATATAACAGCAACAAAGGGCGAAAATCAAACGGTCTTTAGAGCGTTTGTTAATTTTAAATAGAGGAGTTTTATTATGGAGAGAGAAAAATTTGGCTCGAGATTAGGATTTATTTTAATCTCGGCGGGTTGCGCTATTGGTCTTGGCAACGTATGGCGTTTTCCATACATTACAGGTCAGTATGGCGGTGCGGCATTTATACTTATTTATTTGCTTTTCTTGGTTATTTTCGGTTTGCCGATTATGACCATGGAATTTGCAGTTGGTAGAGCCAGCCGTAAAAGTATTGCGGAATCTTTTAAAGCTTTAGAGCCCGCGGGCACTAAATGGCATTGGTTTAGCTTTATTGGTATGGCGGGTAACTATCTGCTTATGATGTTCTATACAACCGTTACAGGTTGGATGTTTGCCTACTTTTTTAAGATGCTTCGCGGTGATTTTGTTGATAAATCGGTAGAACAGGTTACCGCTCAGTTTGGCGAGCTTACCGCAAACCCCGTTGCCGTTGTTGGCTTTATGGTATTAGCGGTGGTATTGGGCTTCTTTATTTGCTCATTGGGACTCAAAAAAGGTGTTGAAAAAGTTACAAAGTTTATGATGGTAGCCTTACTTGCTATTATAGTTGTTTTGGCGGTGCGCTCGGCAACTCTGCCCGGTGCCGCTGAGGGACTTAAGTATTACCTGATACCCGATTTCAGTAAAATGGAAGGCAGAGTAGGGGAAGTTTTATTCGCCGCTATGGGTCAGGCATTTTTTACGCTTTCAATAGGTATGGGTTCAATGGCGATTTTCGGTAGTTATATTGATAAGGACCGCAGCTTGCTCGGCGAGTCATTGTCAATATCAATTCTCGATACCTTTGTTGCCTTTGCCGCAGGCCTTATAATAATTCCTGCTTGCTTTGCATACGGCTTGGAGCCGGGTGCCGGACCATCCCTTATATTCCAAACGCTTCCCAACATATTTAAAGAAATGGCGGGCGGAAGAATTTGGGGCTCACTGTTCTTCTTGTTTATGATTTTTGCAGCTGTTTCAACAGTTGTTGCAGTGTTTGAAAATATCATCGCTTTTGGTATGGATAAATGGGGTTGGAGTCGTAAAAAATCTTGCCTTATAAACTTAATTCTCGTAATTATACTTTCATTACCTTGTGCGCTTGGCTTTAACCTGCTTTCAGGCTTCCAGCCGTTGGGGGCTGGCACAAACGTGCTTGATTTAGAGGACTTTATTGTAAGTAACAATATTTTGCCGATAGGTTCTCTTGTGTATGTACTTTTCTGCTGTTTAAAGAAAAAGGGTTGGGGTTGGGATAATTTCATCGCCGAAGCCAACTGCGGCAAGGGTGCAAAAATGCCTAAGTGGTTGTATTTCTATGCTAAGTATATAATCCCCGTAATTATCGTGTATATATTAATACAAGGTTATATTTCGTTCTTTGCTTAACAGATAGTAAAAAACAGGTGCTTCGGCGCCTGTTTTTGATGTATAATACAAAAAATATATATTGACTTTAGCGTGATAAAGTGATAAAATAGAAAAGTAATTTTTCTAAGGAGTGAATTTTATGGCAAATTTTCGATCAAATTCTATCGATAAACTGTTTTCGGTAATATTAAATTTAGATACAGTGGATGAGTGTTATAATTTTTTTGAGGATGTTTGCACAATAAAAGAAATTCAGGATATGGCGCAACGGTTAGAAGTTGCCATAGCTCTTGATAAAGGCAAAAATTATCAGGAAATAGCGAAGGACACAAATGTTAGCACCGCAACTATCAGTAGAGTGAGCAAGTGCCTGAATTACGGTAGCGGTGGCTATAAAAAGGCAATTGAGCAATTAAAAGAGAACGGGGCAGAATAATGAATATATCTGATTCAACCTTAAAATATGATGAGAAAGTTATCTTTAAGCTACGCTCAATTTATGAGAAGTACGGCTTTGCGCGATTTAAAATGAGCAAGTTTGAAGAATATGATTTGTATGTTAAAAATAAAGACTTTTTAATTTCCGATAGCGTTATAACCTTTACCGACACCAACGGTAAGCTTATGGCGCTGAAGCCCGATGTTACCTTGTCGATTATAAAAAACAGCAAGGAATTTGGGGAGGGACTTCAAAAGGTTTATTATGATGAAAATGTATACCGCGTATCTAACGGAACCCACTCCTTTAAAGAACTTATGCAGGTAGGGCTTGAGTGCATTGGCGATATTGATGATTACTGCGTTTGCGAGGTTCTAAAACTCGCCGCTGATAGCTTGCGCAGTATATCTGAAAAAGCGGTGCTTGATGTTTCACATCTTGGTATCGTTGCATCAATTATAGATGATATGGATATATCAAATCAGTGCCGCATCGATGTTATGAAATGTATAGGACAAAAAAATATTCACGAAATGAACAATATTTTGTCGCTTGCTGAAGTGGATGCACAAAAAATCGAGCTTTTGGCAAATGTTGTATCTCTCTACGGTAAACCGAGTATAGTATTGCCAAAATTAGAAAAGTTGCTTAAAAACAACGAATTAGTAGCCGAACTAAAAAATATAACCGAAGCTGTCGATGATGATATTTTATGCATCGACTTTTCGGTAGTTAACGATATTAACTATTATAGCGGCATTGTTTTCAAGGGATTTGTTGAGGGAGTACCCGAGGGGGTCCTTTCCGGTGGCAGATATGACCGCCTAATGAAAAAAATGCACAGCAAAAAAGGAGCCATAGGTTTTGCTGTGTACCTTGATGTATTAGAGCGCATTATGGATGTATCGCGTAATTACGATATAGATACGGTACTTTTATATAGTGCTAACAAATCTTTAAAACAAATAAAAAATGCAGTTGAAGAATTAAATAAAAATGGGGACCGTGTTTTAGCATTAAAATCTGTTCCCAAAAAGTTGCGTTATAAAAAATTAGCGGAATTGACAGAAAATGGGGTGGAGATACTTGAAAACAATGCTTAATGTTGCTTTGCCTAAGGGACGCCTTGGCGAAAAGGTTTACGCAATGTTCGAAAAAGCGGGTTTTGAGTGCCCCGCGATAAAAGAAAATAATCGCAAGCTTATTTTTGAAAATGAAGAAGTGGGCGTCAGATACTTTTGGGTAAAGCCATCTGATGTTGCAATATATGTTGAACGCGGCGCCGCCGATATAGGTGTTGCGGGTAAAGATATTTTGCTCGAATATGCTCCCGATGTTTACGAGTTGCTCGATTTGGATATAGGCAAATGCCGTATGGCTGTTGCCGCAAAGAGAGGATTTCGTGATGATAAGCAAAAAACACTTCGCGTGGCCACAAAGTTTGGCAAAATAGCGTCGAATTATTATAACTCTATCGGCCGTGATATAGATATCATTCACTTAAACGGCTCTATTGAGATAGCACCGATACTTAATCTATCGGATGTTATTGTTGATATTGTTGAAACCGGTACTACACTTAAGGAGAATAATCTTGAGGTGATTGAAACAATAGTGCCCATAAGCGCACGACTTATTGCCAATAAATCAAGCTTTAAGTTTAAAAATGAGCTGATAGAAAAGATAATTAATGATATAACTTCACAAACGGAGGCAAAAAAATGATAAAGATAATGGAATATTCTGCTGTCCCATACGATGAAATTTTTGCGCGCACAATGCCTGAAATGGATGTAGAGGACATCGTTGCCGATATCATTAAAAATGTTCGTGAAAACGGCGATAAAGCGTTATTGGAGTATACCGAAAAATTTGATAAGGCTAAATTAAGCTCTTTGTTGGTAACACGTGAAGAGATTGATGAGGCACTGGCCGTTACCGAACCCGAATTTATTGCTATTTTAGAGCGCGCAGCGGCAAATATACGTAAATTCCATGAAAAACAGGTTAGAAACAGTTTTATTATAAACGATGAAAACGGAATAGTTATGGGCCAAAAGGTTATTCCCGTTGATAAAGCAGGCCTTTATGTACCCGGCGGTACCGCTGCATATCCGTCTACCGTGCTTATGGATTCTATACCTGCAAAAATCGCAGGCTGCAAAGAGGTTGTTATGGTAACACCGCCCGATAAAAGCGGTAAGGTAAACTCTGCAATTTTAGCCGCGGCTTATGTTGCGGGCGTTGATAAGATATTCAAAGTCGGCGGTGCACAGGCGATAGCCGCTTTGGCTTACGGCACTGAAAGTATACCAAAGGTTGATAAAATCGTAGGTCCCGGAAACGCATTTGTAGCCGAGGCCAAACGTCAGGTTTTCGGTAAAGTGTCGATTGATATGATAGCAGGCCCGAGTGAAATTTTAATCGTTGCCGATGCTACTGCAAACCCCGTACACATAGCGGCAGACCTGTTGTCCCAAGCCGAACACGATAGAATGGCAAGTGCGGTGTTGGTTACCGATTCTCGAGAGTTGGCTAAAAAGGTAAGCGAACAGCTTGAAATTCAAATACCGAAATTAACACGCTGTGAAATTGCCCGTGAGTCAATTGATAAAAACGGCAAAATCATTGTGGCAGATAATTTATCGGTGGCAATTGATATATCAAACGAAATAGCACCTGAGCATTTGGAACTTTGTGTTGATAATCCTTTTGATTATCTCGATTCAATTCGCCACGCAGGGTCAATTTTTATGGGTAAAAACTGTCCTGAAGCGCTGGGCGACTATTTTGCAGGACCTAACCATACTTTACCTACAAGTGGTACCGCAAAATTCTCAAGTCCCTTGTCGGTGGATGATTTTATAAAGAAAACACAGTATACATACTATACAAAAGAAGCTTTATCTCGTGTGGCAGAAGATGTTGCCTTTTTTGCGAGAAAAGAGGGACTTACAGCCCACGCAAAGAGTGCTACAGTGCGTATTAAGGAAGATAAATAATGAGTAAATTTTTTAACAGTAAATATGCAAAATTAACGCCGTATACTCCGGGTGAGCAACCGCAGGATATGCAGTATACAAAACTCAATACTAACGAGTCTCCTTTTCCCGTATCGGCAAAGGCGGTAAAATATGTATCAGAAGCGGCTGAAAAACTACAGCTTTATCCCGACCCTGAGTGTAGGCAGTTAACACAAAAAATTGCCGATTATTACGGTGTCGGATTCGAAAATGTACTGCTTACCAACGGCTCGGATGAAATACTTAATTTTGCTTTTATGGCTTTTTGTGAGAAAGGCGCGGCTTTCCCTGATATTACATACGGATTTTACAGCGTGTTCGCCGAGCTTAACGGCGTAGAATATACCGAATTTCCGTTAAATGATGATTTTACCGTTAAATTGGATGATTATATAAATACCGATAAAACCGTATTTATAGCCAATCCTAATGCGCCTACTGGTATTGCATTAAAATTAGAAGAAATAGAAAAGATACTAAGAAGCAAACCCAACCGACTGGTAATAGTCGATGAAGCGTACGTTGATTTCGGAGCAGACAGCGCCGTGAATTTAACAAAGAAATACGATAATCTTCTTGTTATCCATACCTTTTCAAAGTCAAGGTCGTTGGCAGGCGGACGTCTCGGTTACGGTATCGGTAATAAAGACTTAATATGCGACCTAAACACCATAAAATATTCTACCAACCCTTACAATATTAACCGCTTGAGTGCGGCGGCGGGGCTTGGTATGATAGAGGATGATGAATATGTGCGTGAAAATTGTCAAAAAATTATCGATAACCGCACTTATACCGAGAAAAAATTAGCAGAGCTTGGGTTTACATTTACAAATTCTTTAGCCAACTTTATTTTTGCTAAACATCCGCTTGTTTCGGGCAAGGAAATATATTTGGAACTTAAAAAACGCGGCGTTTTGGTGCGCCATTTTGATAAAGAACGATTAACCGAATATAACCGCATAACAGTGGGTACAAAAGAGCAAATGGATATACTTGTTAAAACGCTCAAAGAGATTTTGGAGGAAAAAATATGAGAACAGCTGAAATTATTCGCAAAACAGCGGAAACCGATATAACACTAAAACTTAATATTGACGGTAAGGGTGTGTCGGTTGTTGATTCGGGCAGTGGATTTTTAGATCATATGTTGACCCTTTTTGCAAAACACGGCCGTTTTGATTTAGAGGTTAAGTGTGTAGGCGATACAGAGGTTGATGACCATCACACCGTTGAGGATATCGGTATTGCTCTCGGCCAGGCGTTTGAAAAGGCACTGGGTGATAAACGCGGTATTGTGCGTTACGGCGATATGGCGTTACCTATGGATGAAACACTTATTTTATCCGCAATAGATTTTTCGGGCAGGGCATATCTTAATTATGATGTGCAGATACCCGCCGAGCAGATAGGTACATTTGATACCGAGCTTGCAAGTGAATTTTGGTACGGCTTTGTAAGAAACAGCAAATCAACCTTGCATATAAAACAGTTGGCGGGGGAGAATTCTCACCATATAATAGAAGGCACCTTTAAATCGGTTGCCCGCAGTATTGCAAAGGCAGTAAAAATTGATAAAGATTTTGCCGATGAGATACCGTCTACCAAGGGGGTAATTTAGTGGTTGCCATAGTTGATTACGGTGTTGGCAATTTGTTTTCACTCGAGTGTTCCCTTAAATCCATCGGTGCGGATGTTGTAATAACGGGGGATAGAGATGTAATCGAAAAAGCAGACCGTGTAATTTTACCCGGTGTAGGCGCATTTGGTGATGCCGCCGAGAAATTACGTATGAGCGGGCTCGACAGCGTGCTTATAGGTTTAGCAAATAAAGGCAAACCTATAATGGGTATTTGCCTTGGTATGCAACTTTTACTTGAAAAAAGTTATGAGTATGGCGAACATAAGGGCTTAGGTCTTATAAAGGGTGAAATAAAACCCATTGCCGATGTTATTCCGTCTAATCTCAAAATTCCGCATATAGGTTGGAATTTACTAAATTTTAAGCAAAGGGACTGTCCCATATTTAAATATTTAAAGGATGGCGACTTTGTTTATTTTGTTCATTCGTTTTCGGCTAATAACTGCCCATCGGTAGCGGCTACTACCGAGTACGGAGCGGAACTTGTTGCGGCAGTAGCAGATAAAAATGTTTACGGATGTCAGTTCCATCCCGAGAAGAGTGGGGATGTAGGACTTAAAATTCTTCGCGCGTTTTGCGAAATTGAGGTGTAATAAATGCTTATTTTTCCTGCAGTTGATTTGTATGAAGGCAAAGCGGTGCGCCTTTTTAAAGGCGATTATAATAAAATGACGGTCTATAGTGATAAGCCGTGGGAAGTAGCGCTTGATTTTAAAAATCAGGGTGCTACCTGGATGCACATTGTCGATTTGGAGGGTGCTAAGGACGGCACAACACCAAATTTTGATACTGTTTGCAAAATAAAGCAGATATCAGGTTTAAAAATTGAAATCGGCGGCGGTATCAGAACAATGGAAACGGTTGACCGCTATATTGCGGCTGGAGCAGACCGTATAATTCTCGGTACTGCGGCGGTAAAGGACAGCGTGTTTTTAAATGCGGCGGCAGATAAGTACGGTGAAAAAATAGCCGTTGGTGTTGATATTAAAGACGGCTTTGTGGCAATTAACGGTTGGATGGAAAAGTCGACACTTCAAGCGTTTGCGTTTTGTAAGGACTTGCAAAAAATCGGTATAAAAACCGTTATTTGCACCGATATTTCAAAGGATGGCGTAATGCAGGGTACAAACGTGGATCTGTACGAAAAACTTTCAAATGAACTTAATATGCAAATTATAGCATCAGGCGGAGTAAGTTCCATAGAAGATATAAAGAACTTAAGAAAACTAAATCTTTACGGTGCTATTATCGGTAAGGCATATTATACGGGCGCTGTGTCAATCAGTGATGCTATTGAGGTGGCAAGATGATAACAAAAAGAATTATACCGTGCCTTGATGTTAAGGAT
>SVOM01000026.1 GCA_015066405.1 Oscillospiraceae bacterium | reverse complement strand
GGTTGCAGGTAGCATCAGGGTTGCGAAGCTCAAAACGGCGCTTGTCAGGACTCTTAGCGTATGCAGGAATACGAATAACCGCACTTCTGTTAGAGGTAGCGTAGCCAACGGTTACGGGTGCTTCAAAACCGGGTACCAAACGCTTAAAGGAGTTGGTGCTAGGATTCGTGATAGCGCACAATGAACCGATGTGCTTTAAAAGACCGCCTATAAAGTAATGAGCGGTTTCGCTTAAATGAGAATAGCCGTTATCATCCGAAAATACGGGTTGTCCGTCCTTGAAAAGAAGCATATGAACGTGCATACCGCTGCCTGCTTCTCCATAAATGGGCTTGGGCATAAAGGTTGCACTTTTGCCGTATTTAAGCGCTGTATTGTGGATGATGTATTTTATCATCATTGTGGCATCCGCCATATGTACAACCTCGCCAAGCTGCGGCTCGATTTCGAACTGTCCGGAAGCGGCAACCTCGGGATGATGATAGTTGATTTCAATACCGGCTTCCTTCATCAGCATACACATTTCACTGCGGCACTCGTATGATACGTCAAACGGCTTTGCAATGTGGTAGTTTTTCTGCTTTGCAACAACAACGCCGTGGCCCTCGGTTGCCGAGTTCCAGTAAGACTGATTTGCATCAACCGTAGCACCGATGTATCGGCCTTCAACGTTCCAGGTTACGTCATCAAAAAGATAAAATTCAAATTCGGGGAGAATTTTCATTTCATCCGCAACGCCGCTTTTCTTCATATACTCAACCGCCGCTTTGATAATGTTGCGGGGGTATTGAGCGAGCGGACGGTTTTCGGGAGTGTCAATTATCATTGCGTTACCCGTCATAGAAAGTGTGGGAATTTCGCAAAACGGGTCAATAACCGCAGTGTCGGGGTCGGGAATAAACACCATATCGCTTTTTTCAACTACAGCATAGCCGTAGTTGGAAGCGTCAAAACCGATACCGCTTTTCATTGTATCTTCCGAGAAGTTCTCGGCAGGGATGGTAACGTGGCGGTACTGACCGTTGATGTCAACCATCTTAAAGTCGACCATTTTAATGCCGTTTTCTTCAATAATGTTAAGTATATCTTTAACAGTTTTTGCCATATATAACACCTCTTTTATATTGATAAAATAATAATACAATAAGAAACGTTTATTTGTCAATAAAATATCAAAATATGATGCTTAGCTCAATGCTGATTTCGTATTTGTCATCGATAAGTATATAATTTACATTATGCATTTGTGCGAGTTTTAAAATTTCGGCATTGTCCGCCATTACGCTCTCAAAGGTGCACCATTCGTCATCCAAACGATTTTCAATAACACTTGCATATTTCTTTATGTCCGCAAAGTGATTTTTGATATAATTTTCACTCATTACAAGGCAGTAATATTTAATAATTTCAAGATATTCTTTTTCAAAATCCTTTTGCCAATCGAACGGTATATAACAACCCTCGACAATTAAGTTCTGTTCGTTCTTAATAGCAGTTTTTATTATTTCGCGGACAATAGGCCATAAATATTCGGTTAATTTGTTATCATCCATAGGGGTAAGAAGCGTGTTACCGCTGCGAATTAAACCCATTTTTAAATGGTCAATGGATAAATACGGATATTTATATTTTTCAAGCAGTTTCTGTGCGAGTGCCGTCTTTCCCGTGTGCGATGCGCCCGTAATTAAAATAATCATAGTCTGTCATCCCTGCAAATTTATAATTTTCGAATAGAGTATAGCATATAAATAAATATTTTTCTACCTAATATTTGACATATTGAGCCTCATAACCTAAATAGATTTTACAGTAGACCCCATAACAAGAAAAACTCGGAACACCTTTTGGTGTTCCGAGTTTTTTGGTTGCGGGAGCCGGATTTGAACCAACAACCTTCGGGTTATGAGCCCGACGAGCTACCAGATTGCTCCATCCCGCGATATTAATTTTTCGCACCGAAAACCTTTAATTTTTTCTCACAAACGCCTTGCGTTTGCTTGCCCTCTTGCGGTGCCCGAAATTTATTTCGGCTTGGAGCGCCGATAAATTTCGACCGCGGCGCTTCGTTTTGCTCACTGCATCACCCACAGGGTGCGTTCGCAAACTCACCCGACGAGCTACCAGATTGCTCCATCCCGCGATATAGGGCACTGTTCTCAGTGCCAAACTATTATACAATATATATTATGATTTTGCAAGTGTTTTTTATGCTATTTTTAAAATTATTTTTTCAATGCCTTGCCCATCACCGCAAAAACGACAAATATAAACAAATTAACTATAACTATGCTCGAGCCGGGTGAGGTGTTAAGTGCGAGGGAAAATAGCAGTCCTGCAACAAAGCCTACAACCGACACTATTGATGCGCTCAGCATTACCGCTTTATAGCTTTTGCATACCCTTGAAGCCGTCATAACGGGGAAAATTATCAGCGCAGACATAAGTAGTGCGCCCATAAGCCGCATACCGATGACCACCGTAACGGCGGTAAGGCAGGCGAGTAGGGTATTATAACGCTCAGCCTTAATGCCGGTGGCCGAAGCAAAATCTTCATCGAAAGTAACCGAAAAAATCTTATTATAAAAACAAAAATACAAAAGCAAAACGACAACTGTTATGCACACGGCAATTATCATATCGGTTTTATTGACTGTGTAAATACTGCCGAACATATAACTGTTTATATCGATATTTACCCCGCCCGAAAGCTTTATGGCGGTATAACCTATCGCCAAGGCACTGCTTGATAGTAGTGCCGTTGCGGCATCACCCTTTATTTTACCACTGCTTTTAAGCCGCAAAAGTAAAAACGCCGCCACTATAACCGTGGGAATAGAAAAATATATTGGGGCTATACCTACCGCCAAAGCCACGGCTGACGCGCCAAAGCCTATGTGAGAAAGCCCATCGCCTATCATAGAGTAGCGTTTAAGCACCAAACTCACACCCAACACTGCGGCGCAAAGGGAAACGAGAAGACCCACAATAAGTGCGTTTATAACAAAATCGTATTTGAAAAAAGAAAAAACGTTATCAATCATGGTGGTGGCCCTCCATTAACATTTTTCGGCCTATGGAAGAGTGGCAATACTCCTCCGACTTACCAAAAAAGACCTCATCACGACCCAAATGCATAATTTTATCGCCGTATTTTACGGCACAATGAACATCGTGCGAGATAATTATAAGCGTTACGCCGTCCTTTTTTAACTGCTCCAAAATTTCGTAAAACTCGGCAGATGCCAACGGGTCAAGCGCCGTCATTGGCTCATCAAGCAGCAGTATTTCTTCTGCCGCCGCGAGTGCGCGAGCGAGTAATACGCGCTGTTTTTGTCCGCCTGATAAATCGCGAAAGGACAGTCTTTCAATATCGGTGATATGCAGTTTTTCCATTATTTCTTTTGCTCGTTGCCTATGCTTTTTTGAGTAAAAGCTAAAAAGAGATGTCTTATTTAAAAAGCCCGACATTACTATCTCGTTAACGCAGGCGGGAAAATCAGACTGAATTGCGTTTTGCTGCGGCATATATCCTATTTGATTTTTTTTGACACCGTCAAATTTTATAGAGCCTTTAGTTGCATCAATAAGTCCCAGCAAAAGCTTTATAAGTGTTGTTTTGCCGCTTCCGTTTTCGCCAACGATATACAAGCACTCACTTTTATTAAGGGAGAAGCTGATATCACGCAGTACATATTCGCCCGAAAACTTTTTCGATAGATTTTCGACAGTTAAAATAGCCACTAATTAAGCCCCTTTCGTAATGCTTCGCAATTTCTTTTCATAATATCAATATAGGTAACGCCGCTGTTAAAATCGGTTAAAGACACGTTTTGATAAGAATGTAGCTCTAAAATTTCGGCGCCCGTAGCAGTGCTTACGGTATCGGCAACCGATAGATTACTCAGCTCTATGCGATAAACCGCCGTAAGTCCGCAATTCCTTACTGTATCAATAAGGTGGGTTACTGTGTGCAAAGACGGATCGGTATCGTGCTCGCAACCGCCAAAGGCCGCCTCGTAGCGAAGCCCATAAAACTCGGTAAAGTAGACAAGCGGGAAGCGGTCGGCAACAACGATTGTGTTTTTCTTTGCGCTTTGTATCACAGTCTTTGTAGCATCGCTTGCTGCATTTATGCCGCCGATATAGTCTTCGGCGCGTTTTTTATAAAAATCGGTGTTTTCGCCATCAATTTTGCAAACGGCTTCGAGCACTTTATTAACCATTTTAACGGCATTATCGGGGGACGCCCAAATGTGCTCGTCCACGCCGTGCTCGTTTTCGATTTTTGTAACGCAGTCTATCATTTTAATATTTTTTTCGGTATCGCCGCTTTGGAGAATTTTATCGGCCCAAGTATCACTTTCGCCACCGATATATAAAAATAAATCGCCGTTTTTTATATCGGCTATATCTTTTGCGGTGGGCTCAAAAGAGTGCATATCACTACCGGGCGTGATAAGTAGTTTTATTTCCGCTTTATCGCCTGCTACGGCGCGCGCAAAGTCATAGCACACAAAATTTGCGGCAACAATTTTTATCTTTCCGCTATCGTTTTTTGCCGCCGTACAGCCCGTAAGCAAAAACATAAAAGTTATAAGCAATATAATGATTCTTTTCATAATTATCCTTTCAATCGGCACTTTTCGCACACGCCGTAAAGCACGGTGCGGCCGGCGTTGAGCGTAAAGCCGTGGTCGCTAGCTATATGGGATGCCAGCTCGCTGATTTTTTGGCAATCAAGATGCAAAAGCTTGCCGCAGTCCACACATTTTAAATGAAAATGCTCGTGGCAGTGCCCCGTGTTAGTAAGATATTGAAAGCAGGCGCTATCATTCTTTTCGGCGGTGTATTTTCGCACCTTGCCCTCATTTACAAGCTTTTCAAGCGTGCGGTAAACGGTGGTTCTGCCAACATTTTCGCCTATGCTTATAAGCTTTGCCGCTATGTCATCAACCGTCATATGAATATCGCTGTTGTCCTTGAGTATACTCTCAATAACGGCACGCTGTCTTGTTTTGTATCCGTCTGCAGTGCGCATAATATCGCCCTCCAATTTGAAAATGAATTTCATTTTAATATTGTATACAAAAATATTGGTAATGTCAATATGTGCTTGTAAATTTCGGTCGAATATAGTATAATTACGATGTATGTTTATATCTATTTTTATATAGAAGGGAGAACGTTATGGAATACAAAGCTGAAGAAGTGCTGAAGCCCGTCGGTAAAATTTTTGGTGCGCTTAAACTTCCGCATAGGAAGAACACAGCCGAAATTGAGACGGTTAAGCTACCCTTACCAAAGGTTGTTACCATTCCGCTCAAACAAAATATAGGTGCCGAGTGCGAGCCGCTCGTAAAGGCGGGCGACAAGGTGCTTGTTGGAACAAAAATAGGAGATAGCGACAAGCCGTTTTCGGTGCCCGTGCATTCAAGTGTTTCGGGAACTGTTAAGGAGATTATCGAGATTTTTGGCGTAGCAGGGGACACTACCCGCGCCGTTGTGATAGAATCGGACGGCGAGATGGCAGAGGAGGATTTTACTCCACCTGTAATTAACACCGCAGAAGATTTGGTAAAAGCCGCAAGAGATAGCGGACTTGTAGGTCTTGGCGGCGCAGGTTTCCCGACACATATAAAATTAGCACCTGCCGCAAATGACAGTATTGATACGCTTATTGTAAACGGTGCCGAGTGCGAGCCGTATATTACGAGCGACTACCGCACCTGCATAGAGCATTTTAACGATGTTATTGACGGCGTTTATTTACTAAAAGAAAAATTAGGGCTTAAAAAGGTTGTTATTGCGGTTGAAGATAACAAGCCCGAAGCCATCAAAAAGCTTTATGAGATAGCTACCGATAAGCGAGATGAAGACAACACGGTTCGGATAATGAGGCTTACCTCTCGTTATCCGCAGGGTGCCGAAAAGGTGCTTGTGTACACCACAACAAAGCGCAAAATTCCGTTTGGCAAGCTACCTGCCGATGTTGGTTGCCTTGTTATGAATATAACGAGTATTGCCGTTCTTAACAAATATGTGAGAACCGGCAAGCCGCTTGTTGCAAAGCTTTTAACAGTGGATGGCGATGCTGTAAGGCAGCCAAAAAACGTTTTGGTGCCGATAGGTACACCTATCTCCGATGTACTCGATTTTTGTAGCACCGAGGAGGCTGTTTCAAAAATACTTTACGGCGGACCTATGATGGGTGTTGCCGTAACGAGCGACAGTGCAGTTATAACAAAGCAAAACAATGCCGTGTTGGCATTTAAGGGCGATAACGCAGTATCTACAACGCCGTGTATTCGCTGTGGCAAGTGTGCCGCTGCGTGCCCGATGAGCTTAACCCCTGCGGCAGTAGAAACGGCGGTTAATTTAAACCTTAACCAAAAGCTTGCAAAGCTTAATGTTAATTATTGTATAGAGTGCGGCTCGTGTAGCTTTACCTGTCCTGCGGGCAGACCGCTTACACAAACAATGCGCACCGCAAAAGGTATATTAAGGAGGGAGAAAAATGCGAAATAATCTTACAGTTTCATCCTCCCCACATATACATTCAGGCGTTACCTCACAGTCCATTATGCTGGATGTGATAATTGCCCTTTTGCCTGCCGCGGTTTACGGCGTGTTCATTTTTGGTTGGCGTGCGGCGGTTTTAATTGCTGTTTGCGTTGCCTCGGCAGTGCTCAGTGAGTTTTTATGGAACAAAGCCCTTAAAAAGCCCAACTCTTTGGGGGATTTAACGGCAGTTGTTACCGGTCTTTTATTGGCACTTAATTTACCATCGTCCTTGCCTGTTTGGATGGCGGCACTCGGCAGTGCTATTGCCATAATTGTTGTGAAGCAAATGTTTGGAGGACTCGGACATAACTTTGCAAACCCCGCAATTACCGCACGTATAGTGCTTATGGTATCATTCCCTGCGGCTATGACCAAGTTTTTTGAGCCGTTTAGTATGACAGTAAGCTCGGCAACCCCCTTGGCCGGCGGTGCGGAATATACACTTCGCGAATTATTTTTCGGTATGCACGCAGGTACCATTGGCGAAACATCGGTAGTAATGCTTGTTATCGGCGGCTTATATCTTGTTATGCGCCGCGTAATTTCTCCGATAATCCCCGTGTCCTTTATCGGCACAGTGTTTGTTTTCTCTTGGGTGCTCGGTGCGAACCCTATCCAAGCTATATTCAGCGGTGGACTTTTACTGGGTGCTATCTTTATGGCTACCGACTATGTAACAAGTCCCACATTCAACTGGGGTAAGCTTATTTTCGGTATCGGCTGTGGTATAATCACGGTTGTTATCAGACAATTTGCATCTTTACCCGAGGGCGTTTCCTATTCCATATTAGTTATGAACCTGTTGGTACCGCATATCAACAGCTTAACTATGCCTAAACCTTTTGGATGGGAGGCGGATAAGAAATGAGTAATATTTTAAATAAAATTAAATCATTATTAAACAGCAATTCCGATATTTTCCGCCCCATAGCCGTGTTAACGGCAATTTGTCTTGTTGTGGCAATTCTCTTGTCATTTACTAATCTTATAACAAAAGACACAATAGCCAATATGGAGTTAAAAGCGAGTAACGATGCTATGTCGGTGCTTATCTCGGCCGAAAAATATGAAAAGGCCGATGTGGAAGGCGAGCTCTATATAGCCAAAAACGGCGAAGAAGTAAAAGGCTATATTGTTAAAACAGTCGGCCGCGGTTACGGTGGAGATGTGGTTATTATGACGGCCATATCTACCGATAAAAAGGTAATGGGCGTTAAAATTTTATCTGCCGCCGATGAAACCCCCGGTCTTGGTCAAAACGTTACCAAAGAGAGCTTTTATTCACAGTATATCGGCAAAACCGAGAATATAACGGTGCTCAAAAATGGAGCAAATTCCGATAAAAATGAAATAAATGCCGTAACCGGCGCTACCGTTTCTTCAAAGGCGGTAACGGGTGCAGTAAACAAAGCATTCGAGTGCCTTAACGGCTATTTAAAAACAACACAGGTTGTAACCGAAACAGCAGGGGAGGTGCAGTGATGAAAAAGGAAAATTTAAAGTACTTAACTAATGGTATTATTAAAGAAAACCCTGTTTTACGCCTTGTGCTTGGCACTTGTCCGACACTCGCTGTTACCACCGCCGCCATAAACGGTATCGGTATGGGCGTTGCGGCAACGGTTGTGCTTGTTGGCTCAAACCTTGTTATATCACTGCTTCGAAATATCATCCCCGATAAAGTGCGCATCCCCGCGTATATAACTGTTATTGCAGGCTTTGTTACTGTGGTACAAATGCTGGTTAAAGCATTTTTGCCGAGCATTGATGCGGCTCTCGGTATTTATTTGCCGCTTATCGTTGTTAACTGTATAATACTCGGCCGAGCAGAGATGTTCGCATCCAAAAACAGTGTGCTACCGAGTGTACTTGACGGTATCGGTATGGGTATCGGCTTTACCGCAACGCTGACGCTTATGGGTGCCATTCGTGAGATAATCGGTGCAGGCACTGTGTTTGGTCTTCCTATAACGGCGGGCTTTATTGACCCGATGATAGTTATGCTCTTACCCCCCGGTGGCTTCTTTGTGTTTGGCATATTGGTTGCCGTATCAAATAAGCTTGCCACCATGTCGGGCAAAAAGGCAGTGGAGCATACAGGCTGCGGCGAGTGTCCTATGAAGGATGCTTGTAAGACAGGAGGGGAAGCATAATGGCAGGAACTATAGTTTCTATTTTACTTGCAGGTCTTCTTACCGAGAATATGATTCTATCAAAATTCTTAGGTATTTGCCCCTTCCTTGGCACATCAAAAAAGGTTGGAACGGCGTTCAGTATGAGCGTGGCGGTAACCTTGGTTATGATAATAGCCACCGCTGTTACCTATCCGCTTTATGCTTATGTGCTTATTCCCTTAGGGCTTGAGTATCTGCAAACAATTTTATTTATACTTGTAATTGCCGCTATCGTTCAGTTTTTGGAAATTGTGCTTAAAAAGTATATTAAGTCGGTTTATAATGCGCTGGGTATTTACTTGCCGCTTATAACCACAAACTGTGCGGTGCTTGGTATTACAATATTGCATTTTACAAAGGGCTATTCCTTTGTTTTGGCACTTGTAAATGCACTCGCGGCAGGTCTTGGCTTCATGCTTGCAATGATTATATTCGCAGGTATTCGCGGTCGCCTTGAAACCGCCGATGTCCCCGAGTTTTTAAAGGGATTACCCATAACTCTTATTGCTGCGGCAATCGTATCCCTATCTTTCTTGGGATTCGTAGGAATAGGAGGTTAAGGTATGACAGGTATTTTATATGCTACCCTAATTATAGGCGGTGTAGGACTTGTCCTTGCTGTGATTTTATCCTTGGCATCCAAATTTATGGCAGTGCCGGTAGACGAAAAGGTAGAGCAGGTGCGCGCTTGCTTGCCTGGTGCTAACTGCGGTGCTTGCGGTTATTCGGGATGCGATGGCTATGCCGCTGCTGTAGCGGCGGGTGAGGCGGCACCGAATCTTTGCACCCCCGGTGGCGCTGATACGGCAAAACAGTTATCTGATTTGCTTGGTGCCGAAATTACGGTTGAGAAAAAATTTGCATTTATTAAATGTAATCACGGGCCCGATAAAGCGGCGAGAGAGTTTAGCTATAATGGTGCCGCTTCTTGTGCGGCGGCTAACCTTATGTATAAAGGACCGCTTTCCTGCAAATTTGGTTGTTTAGGCCTTGGCGACTGTGTAAATGTTTGTACCTATGGTGCGCTAAAAATCGAAAACGGACAGGTAACGGTTGATAAAGCCCTTTGCAGCGGATGTGGAAAATGTGCCGCGGTATGCCCTAAAGGTATAATAGAAATTTTACCCGAAAAGGCAAAATTTGCGGTTGCGTGCTCCAACACACAAAAGGGTGCGGTAGCGCGAAAAGTATGCACTGCGGCGTGTATCGGCTGCGGCAAGTGTGTAAAACTTTGCCCTGCTGACGCCATTACGGTAGAAAATAATTTAGCGCATATCGATGCAGAAAAATGTATCGGTTGCGGAGAGTGTGCGGCAGGTTGCCCCACAAAATGTATCATAAATGCATAAAAAAGCTCCCCGAGAAAAAATTCTCGGGGATTTTTATTGCAAAATTTAGCAAATAGTGGTATACTAATTATGTTTAAGAGGGAGTAGCTGGCGGTAATACCGTGGCACTCGGCGTCAATACGGATTATTCCCGCCGATGTCTTAAATTGCAAGACTCTTACTGTGCGTATGCGCGGTAAGGTCTTTATTTTTTTATAAGGAGAAAAAGTTATGGAAATTTTGTACGAAAATCTATTAACCATAACCTGGCAACAGGTAGTTATGTGGTTAATCGGCGGAATTTTGATATTCCTTGCCATCAAAAAAGAAATGGAACCGACTCTTTTGTTGCCTATCGGTTTCGGCGCAATTCTTGTTAACATTCCGGGCTCGGGTGCTATTACAAGGTTTTTCCAAAACGGTGTTGATAAAACCGTGGAGGTGTTAAGCGGCGTACTGTCTCCTGAAGGTCTTGAAGCCGAGCACGGCGCACTTACAACCCTTTTTGAAGCGGGTATTTCAAATGAATTATTCCCACTCATACTCTTTATTGGTATCGGCGCGATGATTGACTTTGGTCCGCTTCTCTCAAACCCCAAGCTTATGATTTTCGGTGCGGCGGCACAGTTCGGTATCTTCTTTACACTGTGTTTGGCATCTATATTCTTTCCAATAAACGATGCGGCGTCTATCGCTATTATCGGCGCGGCGGATGGTCCGACATCCATCGTTGTTGCCAATAAACTTGGCAGCCAGTATCTCGGCGCTATAATGGTTGCAGCATATTCTTATATGGCGCTCGTTCCCATTATTCAGCCCCCTGTAATCAAGCTTTTAACCACCAAAAAAGAGCGTATGATTCGTATGCCCTACGAGCCGAAGGAAGTTAAGAAAATCACCAAAATTTTATTCCCGATTATCATTACCATCGTTGCTGGTGTTGTAGCGCCCGCTTCGGTTTCACTTATCGGCTTCCTTATGTTCGGTAACTTAATTCGTGAGTGCGGTGTGCTTGATTCGCTTTCGGAAACTGCTCAAAAGGTACTTGCAAATTTAATCACAATTTTCCTTGGCATTACTATTGCTTCTCAAATGACTGCTGAAAAATTCTTGGCACCCAACACCTTGCTTATCTTAGGTCTTGGCCTTGTTGCCTTTATCTTTGATACCGCAGGTGGCGTGCTGTTTGCTAAATTCTTAAACCTTTTCTTAAAGAAGAAGATAAATCCGATGATAGGCGCGGCAGGTATTTCGGCTTTCCCGATGTCAGGTCGTATTGTTCATAAAATGGGCCTTGCGGAAGACCCGCAAAACTTCCTGCTTATGCACTCAATCGGTGTTAACGTATCGGGACAGATCGCATCGGTTATTGCCGGCGGCTTGATTCTCAATTTCTTTATGTAGGGAGGATTTAAAGATGTTTAATCCACAAAATTTTATAACAAATCTTTCGTATATGGGCACAGGAATGCTCGCAATATTAATAGTTATGGGTGTTATAATTTTAGCCACCGTAATTCTTAATAAGGTTTTTTCGGGTAAAAAATAAAAATTTAAGGAGAGCGAAAGCTCTCCTTTTTTTATTCGCAAAAAATATGATTTCCGATAGTTGTGATAGCAGGGCGGCTCCATATCCATTTATTAGTTGCGGTTGCGGGGTTAAAATAGTATATCGCGCCGCCGCTTGGGTCCATGCCGTTTAGCGCATCGCGTGCGGCTGAATAAGCGGAAGAACTTACAGGCTTATCGAACTGTCCGTCATAAAGGCAAGAAAAAGCTCCCTTTTGATAAATAACACCCGAGATGGTATCGGGGAAGGAGGGGTGCTCAACTCGGTTTAGCACAACGGCGCCAACCGCTACTTGCCCCTCGTAGCTTTCGCCTCTGGCCTCGGCTGAGATTAGCCGTGCGAGCAATAGATATTCGCTCGAGGAATACCCACCGCCTGAATCTTTAATACCGAGCGCCGAAAGGGTTTTTTCTCCTGCAATGCCGTCTGCCACAAGCCCGTTATCGTACTGGAATTGTTTTACTGCCTTTTCGGTTGCCGAGCCGTAGATGCCGTCAATATTCCCCTTATAGTAACCGAGCGCCGATAACTGAACCTGTATCGCAGAAACCTCGTTGCCGCGCGACCCAAACTTTGAAAAGGCCGAGCTAAAAGGAGAAACACATAAAACAAAAATTAACAGCAGTGATATAATGCATAAAGCTTTTTTCATAAAAACACCTAAATTTTCTTTTTATTTTTAATATGTACATATTTTCTTAATAAATACGGGGTAGAATAAAGGTCAGTTAAGGTCAAAAAATATTTTCCAAAAACCATTGACATTTGGAAAATTAAAGATATAATAAGAATTGTTAGCACTCGCTCGATTAGAGTGCTAAAAATAAAAAGGTGGTGATTTTTTGGAACTCAGCGGCAGAAAAAAAGCGATTTTGTCGGCCATAGTTAAGATGTATATATCATCGGGCGAGCCGGTTGGCTCAAAAATGCTTTGTGAGATTCTCGAAAATGCACCATCAAGCGCAACACTCAGAAATGAGATGAGTAAACTTAGCGAAATGGGTTTTTTGGAGCAACCGCATACCTCTGCGGGCAGGGTGCCAACGGCATCGGGATATCGGCTTTATATTGAATCGCTTATGAATAAGGATGAAATAAATGCCGAGCATAAGCGGTATATTGATGAATCGCTTTCGGCGTCTGACTGCAACCCCGAAAAAATTACCGAAACCGCAGGTAAGGTGCTGAGCGATATCACGGGCTTGCCATCAATAGCGGCTGATATTTCATCAGGTGGCCCGAGGGTAAAACGGGTGGAAATTTTAAGAATGGCCGACCGTATTGCTATGATGATATTAATTACTACCGATGGTCGCTCGCGCAGTCGCCTTGTGCATACCCAGTCCGACTTAAATTCCGATATAATTTCTAAATTTGACCGCCTTGTATCGCAAAAGATTTTGCGGCGAAGCATTGAAGATTTAACACCTGCCGCGCAACAAAATATTTATATTGCCGCAGGTATTGATGCGTTTTCACTTATGCCGCTTTTATCATCGCTTTTTGATATGGTAACCGATATTATAAATACAAACGTAACCTTATCGGGTCAGTCAAATTTGTTTTCTATGGGTTGGCATAAAACCGAAGCCGATAAAATCATATCACTGCTCCAAAGTCGTGATACAATAAAGCAGTTGTTTTCCGATAAAGCGGCGCCGCTCGGTGTTGTGTTCGGCAAAGATACTGCATATAGCGCGCTTATGCCGTCAAGTATTATTTATGCAAAGTATTCGGCAGGACAAAACAACACGGGTTGTATCGGTGTTATAGGTCCTACAAGGATGTCCTACGAACTAATTATACCGAGTATTGAATATACCGCAAAAAAGGTAGACTCTTTACTTAGTGAAACCTTTAAAGATATGGGGGAATTTTAAGTGGCAGAAGAAACCAAAAAGCCGAGAAAAAATAAAAAAGATGAAGAAATAAAAGAACTCACCTTAAAGCTTGAAGAGGAGCATAACCTTTTGCTTCGCACGGCGGCGGAATTTGATAATTATAAAAAAAGGACCGACCGCGAAAAGCTTACAGTTGGCGAATATGCAAAAGCCGATGTTATCAAAAAAATATTACCTGTACTCGATAATATCGAACGCGCCGCAGGGTTAGACACCACATCGGCCGATTACATTAAGGGTATAGAGCTAATAGTAAAGCAGTTGTTATCCCTTGCCGAAAATATCGGTATTGTGCCGTTAGCGGCGGTGGGAGAAGAATTTAACCCGTCATATCACGATGCAGTAATGCATATTGATGACGAAAATTTAGGCGAAAACGTTATTGCTGAGGTTTTACAACAGGGCTACAAAATCGGAGAAACGGTTATACGTCCTGCAATGGTAAAAGTGGCAAATTAACATATATTAACAATCTAAAAGGAGATTTTTATCATGGGAAAAATTATTGGTATTGACTTAGGTACAACAAACTCTTGCGTTGCCGTTATGGAAGGCGGCGAGGCAGTAGTTATCGCTAATGCAGAGGGTGCAAGAACCACACCGAGCGTTGTGGCTTTTTCAAAAACAGGCGAGCGTATGGTAGGTCAGGTTGCAAAGCGTCAGGCAATCACAAACCCTGACAGAACAATCAGCTCAATCAAGCGTGAGATGGGTACATCTTATACAGTTGCTATTGATGGCAAAAACTATACCCCGCAGGAAATTTCGGCTATAATCTTACAAAAGCTTAAAGCCGATGCCGAGGCATATCTCGGCACTACCGTTACAGAGGCGGTTATTACAGTTCCCGCTTACTTTACCGATGCTCAGCGTCAAGCAACTAAGGATGCAGGTAAAATTGCAGGACTTGAAGTAAAGAGAATTATCAACGAGCCCACAGCCGCAGCTTTGGCTTACGGTATTGATAAGGATAACGACCAAAAGGTTATGGTTTATGATTTAGGCGGCGGTACTTTCGATGTATCTATTATCGAAATGGGCGACGGCGTACAAGAGGTTTTGGCAACAGCCGGTAACAACCGTCTTGGCGGTGATGATTTTGATAAGCGTATTATGGACTGGGTGGTTGCTCAGTTTAAGGCTGAAAGCGGCATAGATTTATCGAGCGATAAAATGGCTATGCAGCGTGTTAAAGAGGCTTCCGAAAAGGCAAAAATCGACCTATCGGGTATGACACAGGCCGATATTAACCTTCCCTTTATCACTGCCGATGCTACAGGTCCTAAACACTTTGAAACTACACTCTCACGTGCTAAGTTTAACGAACTCACTGCCGATTTGGTTGAGGCAACAATGGCACCCGTTCGTCAGGCACTTTCTGACTCGGGACTTAATAAAAACGAAATCAACAAGGTGCTTATGGTTGGTGGTTCATCCCGTATACCTGCCGTTCAAGAAGCGGTTAAAGCATTTATGGGCGCAGAGCCTTTTAAGGGTATTAACCCTGATGAGTGCGTAGCACTCGGTGCCGCTTTACAGGGCGGTGTACTCGGCGGCGATGTTAAGGGACTCTTATTACTTGACGTTACACCGTTATCGCTCGGTATTGAAACAATGGGCGGTATCTCCACCAAGATTATTGAGCGCAACACCACCATCCCCGCTAAGAAGAGCCAGATTTTCTCAACGGCGGCTGATGGTCAGACCTCGGTTGAGGTACACGTTTTACAGGGTGAGCGCGAATTTGCTAAGGACAATAAAACTCTCGGTGTATTCCACCTTGATGGTATTGCTCCCGCTCCTCGCGGAATTCCTCAAATTGAGGTTACCTTTGATATTGATGCTAACGGTATCGTGCACGTATCTGCTAAGGACTTAGGCACAGGCAAGGAAAACGATATTACAATTACCGCTTCCACCAATATGTCCAAGGACGATATAGATAAGGCCGTTAAAGAAGCCGAACAGTATGCGGCTGAGGACAAAAAGCGCCGCGAAGATATTGATATTCGCAATGGTGCTGACCAAATGATTTATCAGACCGAAAAGACCTTAACCGAAATGGGCGACAAGATAACCGATGAAGAAAAGGCAAAAATCGAAGCCGCTAAGGATGCTCTTAAAGAGGCATTAAAGGGCGAAGATATTGAGGCCATTAAAGCCCGCCAGGAAGAACTCCAAAAAGAGATTTACGCTATAAGCGAAAAGCTTTATAAAGCGGCTCAGGCAGCACAGGGCGATGGCACTAACGGCAATGGAACAGGCACAGGCGGTGCAGGTGCGGCAGGCGATAACGTATACGATGCCGACTTTACCGATGTGGACGACACAAAAAAATAATTTAAAGCACGCTTTAAATTATTTTTAGTGAAGAGTGAAGAGTGAATAGTGAAGAGGTAAGGCAACTCTTCACTATTCATAGTTATTACATATTTACTGGAGAAATATTGTGGCAGATAAAAGAGATTACTATGAGGTTTTGGGCGTTGACAAATCGGTTGACGAAAACGACCTCAAAAAAGCATACCGAAAAGCCGCAAAAAAGTATCATCCCGATTTAAACCCGGGGGATGCCGAGGCAGAGAAAAAATTCAAAGAAGTTAATGAAGCGTACGAGGTTTTATCCGACAAGGAAAAACGCGCCCGTTACGATCAGTTCGGCCACGCAGGCGTGGACCCGAATTTTGGTGCCGGCGGTGGAGCAGGCTATGGAGATTTTGGCGGCGGCTTTGGCGGTTTTGGTGGCTTTGAAGATATAATTAATGAGATGTTCGGTGGCTTTGGCGGCAGGGGCAGTAGGCGCAATCCCAATGCTCCAAGACGTGGTGCCGATACCGAGTCGCATATAATTATTTCGTTTGAAGAAGCGGCCAAGGGTTGTAAAAAGAAAATTAAGGTTGCCAAAATCGAAAATTGTGATGAGTGCTCGGGCTCGGGCTGTGCGGCGGGCACATCTCCTAAAACCTGTCCTGACTGTTCGGGCAGCGGCTATGTAGTATTTAGGCAGGGCTTTATGCAAATGCAACAGCCTTGCAGCAGATGTCGTGGAACGGGTAAAATAATAGAAACCCCGTGCAGTAGATGTAACGGCAAGGGTAGAATAAGGCGAACGATAGAGCGTGAGATTGAAGTGCCCGCAGGTATTGATGATAATCAGGTTATGACCATCCGTGGCGGCGGAGATGCAGGTGTTAACGGCGGTCCCGATGGCGACCTTCAAATAAGTGTATCGGTTCGCCCACACCCCATATTTGTGCGTGATGGCTACGATGTTTATTGTGAGATACCTATAACCTTTATTCAAGCGGCACTGGGCGATGAAATCACTGTACCCACGCTTGACGGCAAGGTAAAATTCACAATTCACGAGGGCACACAGCACGGCGATGAATTTAAACTAAAAGGCAAGGGCATACAGCGTTTGCGTTATTCAGGACGTGGCGACCAGTATGTCAGAATAGCGGTTGAGGTGCCAAAGAACCTAAGCCGCGAGCAAAAAGAGCATTTAAAAGAGTTCGAAAAACTGTCTGATGAAAAGAACTATAAGAAGAAACGCTCTTTTACCGATAAAATTAAAGATTTGTTTGATTAATAAACACCCGAACAAAAAGTTCGGGTGTTTGTTTTTTTAAAAAGGTCAAAATAGAACCTAAAAAGGTCAAAAAAGCATCTTGAAATCGTAAAAATAACAAGTATAATCAAAATAGAGTAAATATTGGAGGGCTTATGATGTTAAAAAAAGACCAAAAGTATATTGAAAAAGAAATACTCAAATTAGTACAGTCGGATTTTTCGGGAGAAATAGAAGTAGAAGAATTTGACGGGGTTAAGGTTAAATTTGACGGCAAAAATGCAGTAATCGGTTGCAGCAGCAAGGTGCAGTTTGCCCGTGGTGTATTCCTTTTGGCAATGCAATATAAAAAAGGTGTTTTTGAAATTACCCAAAAGCCCGAGTTCGACTTATTGGGCGTGAGCATAGACGTATCGCGTAACGGTGTCTATACCCTTGAAACCCTCAAAAAATGGGTTGTTAATTTGGCGGCTTTAGGCTTTACTCACATATCTCTTTATACCGAGGATGTTTTCGAATTGGAGGGCTACCCTCATTTCGGTTATATGCGTGGCCGTTATACAAAAGAGGAGTTAAAAGAATTCGGTGAATTCGCCGAAAAATTCGGCATGGACATTATACCCACCATACAGTCGCTCGGTCATATGGGCCAGTATTTGCAGTGGCGAGAGGCATCTCCCATTAGGGACACCGCCGAGTGCCTTTTAGTAGATGAGCCCAAAACATACGAATTTTTGGAAACGGTTATCGCCCATATGAGAGAGTGCTTCCCAAAAGCAAAGCAAATAAATATTTGTGCCGATGAAGCACACGATGTTGGCCGTGGCGCGTTTTTGGAGAAAAATGGATTAGAGCCCAAGGATAAAATAGTGCAACGCCACGTTTCGCGCGTTTTTGAAATTTGCAAAAAATATAATTTTGAGCCCTTTATGTATTCGGATATGTTCTACCGCTCATTTTCCAAAAACGGTGCTTATTATGATAAGGATGTAAAATTAACTGCCGAAATGGGCAAGAAAGTGCCTGCAGATATGGGCGTTTGTTATTGGGACTATTATCATACCGATAAAAAGGACTATGATTACTTTATAAAGGACCATCAAAGCCTAAATCATCCGATTATAATGCTCGGCGCGATTTGGACTTGGGAGGGGCTTGTTGAGGACTCGGTACAAACCTACAATGCGTCAATTCCGTTCTTGCGTTCCGCCATTGAACACGGCGAAAAGAAATTCATGGTGGCTTTTTGGGGAGATAGAGGAAATGAAACAAATTATTTCCACTCTATGTCCAGCCTTGCTATATTCTCGGAATTTTGCTATAGAGGGACAAATTGTACCGATAACGAGATAAACGAGGTAAGCGCCTTTTTAACGGGCGTTTCGTTTGAAAGAAAATTGGAAATCAGTAAAATTCATTCCAATTTGCACAATGACCACTATTTCTCGGTTAAGAATATTTACGGCGATATTTTCTTTAACCTTGTTAACGTTCCGTATGATTATGATAAGGTGTTGGCGGATGTTTTATCGGCGGTAAGCAAGGCGAAAGAGTATATGGAGCTTGGCGATAAGAATAAAGATTATTACGAGCTCTGCTATTACGTAGCGCTGCTAACCGCACAAAAAATTCAGCTTATAAAGGGCGTTCGTCCCGCCTATAAAAACGGCGACCTTGAGTATTTAAAGGACGCAGCCGAAACAAAAATACCCGAATTTGTAAAAGCTATAGAAACCTTTATAACACTTTTCAAAAAGGATTGGCTTAAATACAAAAAATCTACGGGTATAGAGGTTGTTTTGCTTCGCCTTGCCGCCGCACGTGAACAGGCGAAGCTGCGCGCAGAGCAATTAACGGCATACTTAAATGGGGAATTCGATACAATTTTGGAATTGGATGAAGAACTGATAGAAGATACCGAGCGCAATTGGGATTTCAGAACGTTTAGCGCAAGTACGTGGAAAATATAAAACAAAAAACAGTCAAGTTTTACTTGACTGTTTTTTCTTCTTGTGTATCACTGTAAGTATTTACAAATTCTTCCCACTCTTCATCGGTCATTTCTTCGGTGTGGTGTTTATTATAAAGCTTTTCCATAACCACCTTGTAATCGCGGTTAATTAAATAACGCTCGCGGGTTGAAATAATGCACATCCAAATGGATGGGATAAGTATTAAAATAAGCGGGATTAAATGCTTTACATAAAAGGTGCCTTTTATAAAGAAAACACCCGAGATAAACAAAACCTCTTTCATTATCGGCCATAAAAATACGGTACCCAAAATATTAAGCGGCAGGGAAATGCAGTCCCATTTAAAAAACATAAGTATAAACGCGGCGGTAAAAAATACAAAGGAAATTACCGATGCCGTAAACATATTTGCGCCGTCAAGATAATGTGTTTTAAGCTGTCCGTAGGTTAATAGGAACATAAAAATTGCTTGATATATAAATCCTACAATATAAAAACCGCGAAGATTACAGTATATGCGCTCGTTGGTTTTTGGGTAACAAATGGCGCTGTTGTACTGGTAATCATCCACCAGCTTTAGTATATTTTGCTTGTGTTTCATTTTTAACACCTCTAAATCATTATACAGTGAAATACCGCTCTTGACAAGCATATTTTCAAAAAGGTATAATTGCTTTTAAAGGAAGTGTAAAAATGGCAACAATAAATATAGTTATGGTAGAGCCCGAAATTCCGCAAAACACGGGTAACGTTGCGCGCACCTGTGCGGCAACGGGAGCGCGCTTACATTTAGTAGGACCTATGGGCTTTAAAATTGATGATAAAAAATTAAAAAGGGCTGGGCTTGATTACTGGCAGTATTTAGACATTACCTATTACGAGAATATAGAAGAATTTTTTGCAAAAAACAAAGGAGAGTTCTTCTATTTTACAACAAAGGCACTGCATAACCACTCGGATATAGAGTACCCCGATAATTGTTTTTTGCTTTTCGGCAAGGAAACTAAGGGGCTGCCCGAAGAGCTTTTGCTTCAAAACCGCGATAGGTGTGTGAGAATACCTATGATAGAGGATGCGAGGAGCTTAAACCTTTCAAACTCGGTGGCTATCGGCGTGTATGAGGTGCTTAGGCAATGGGACTATCCCGAGCTTCAGAATTTTGGACAGTTGCACAATTATAAATGGTAAAAAACGCGGCATATTATTATATTATATAAATGTAAATAAAATTGTTGAAAAATATTAAAATTGTGGTAAAATACTATTGTAGAAATTTTAACAATTAAAACGGAAGGAAGATTTCAATGAACGCACTTAACAAAAAAACTGTTGAAGATATTGCAGTTGCAGGTAAAAAAGTTCTTGTTCGCTGCGATTTCAACGTACCGATGAAGGATGGCAAAATTGCCGACGATAAGAGAATTATCGGCGCATTACCGACAATTAAATATTTGCTCGATAACGGCGCAAAGGTAATTCTTTGCTCACACATGGGCAAGCCCCACAGCATCTTTACCGAGGGCTTCGGTCTTTCTAAAAAGGAGAAAAAGGCTGTTGAAGCTCTTCCCGAAGCAGAGAGAGCAGCTGCTACTGAAAAATATCTCAAAAAAGCCGCCGAAGAGGATGGCAAAAAGTTTACTCTTAAACCCGTTGCTGACCGCTTAAATGAGCTTCTCGGCGACAAGGTTACCTTTGCTACCGATATTATAGGCGCTGATGCAAAGGCAAAAGCCGCCGCATTAAAGGACGGCGAAGCAGTGCTTATTGAGAATGTTCGTTTTGATGCAAGAGAAACCAAAAACAACCCAGAGTTTGCAAAAGAGCTCGCGTCTTTAGCTGAAATTTTTGTAAACGATGCTTTTGGTACTGCACACCGTGCTCACGCTTCCACCACAGGTGTTGCCGATTATTTACCCGCCGTTTGCGGCTATCTTATCCAGAAGGAAATCGGCGTTATGGGCAAAGCATTGGCGGACCCTGCACGTCCCTTTGTTGCAATCCTTGGCGGTGCTAAGGTTAGTGATAAAATCGGTGTTATTGAAAACCTTATCGAAAAGGTTGATACACTTATCATCGGTGGCGGTATGGCTTACACCTTCTTCCGCGCTAAGGGTTATACCGTTGGTACATCTCTTTGCGAAGAAGATAAAATTGAGCTTGCTAAAAACCTTATGGCTAAAGCCGAGGCTAAGGGCGTTAAGTTCTTACTTCCTATAGATAATAGACTCGGTCGCGAGTATGATGAAAATACCGAGACCAAAACAGTTGATTCCGATGCTATTCCGTCTGACTGGATGGGACTTGACATCGGCCCCAAAACCGAAGAGCTTTTCGCCGATGCTGTTAAGGGCGCAGGCACAGTTATTTGGAACGGACCTATGGGCGTATCCGAGTGGAAAAACTTTGCTTCGGGTACAGAGTCTGTAGCTAAAGCAGTTGCTGAATCGGGCGCTATTTCGATTATCGGCGGTGGCGACTCTGCTGCGGCTGTACAAAAACTCGGC
>SVOM01000025.1 GCA_015066405.1 Oscillospiraceae bacterium | reverse complement strand
CCTTGCCTGCTGCAATTAATTCTTCGGATTTGCGGCGTGAAGCCACACCGCATTCCGATAAATGTTTTTGTAGTCTAATTTTTGAACTTTTCATTATAAACCTCTTAAAATAATTAAAAATCGCTTAAATAATTTATCAACAAAAGTATTTTTTTCTTTGGTAAGCACTGTATCACTATCGGCAAAAATTGGCAGTGTGGCCACCTTGTAGCCACACGTATACACATCGGTATACCCAACAATATCTCCGCTTTTTATAGGACCATAAATAAATGATGGCAAATATGTTTTGTATTCTAATTTTTCTTCTCCCGATAGCCCGATACCGATAGCAGCGGTTACTAAATTTATGGTATCTTTATCGGTACCAACACAATACAATTTTGCGGGGACTGTAGGAATTGCAGAAATCTCGGTAGAGTTTTCAAACCCGTAGTCAAGTAGCCGCGCGTGGTCATCCCAGTCATCTCGGTCATTTAAGGTTACTGCTATTATTTCGGTATCTCCGCGCCTTGCGGCCGAAACCAAGCATCGACCCGCTTTGCTTGTGTAACCCGTTTTTACACCAATAGCACCTTCATAAGTTTTAAGCATTTTGTTGTGATTTGCAAGGTAACGTTTTTGCCCGCCATACTGTAGCGTTATAGACTTGGTTGCCGCCACCTTGCGAAAAGCTTCATTTTCGAGAGCGTAAGAAGCCAGTAAAGCTAAATCATGGGCGGTGGTAAAATGGCCATCGGCATCAAGACCTGACGGTGTAACAAAATGCGTGTTTTTAAGCCCCAGTTCTTTTGCTTTATCATTCATTAACTGGGCAAATTTTTCTACCGAACCGCTAATAGCAATGGCAGCGGTATTTGCCGCATCGTTGCCCGAAGGCAATAGTATGCCATATAGCAAATCGTTATATGTAACTATGTCCCCTGCCGCGAGCCCCATTGATGAGCCCTCAACCGCCACCATTTGTTTGGTAACAGTAACCTTTTTTTGCGGCGTATCACATTCCGCAAGCAGTAGTGCGGTCATAATTTTAGTGGTGCTTGCCATAGCGCGTTTTACATCGGCATTTTTTGAATAAATAACGGTGCGCGTTCTGGCATTTATAACTATGGCCGAAGCCGCAGAGTTATCTAAAGCACCGACAAAACATAAATTACAAAACAATACTACACAAAGAAAACAAATAATTACTTTTTTCAAAAAATCACACCCTAAATATACTGTTACATAATATTTAGGATGCGCTTTTTCTATAACTGTTCAGTATCTGATTTTTCCTTGGAAAAGAGTTTTTTAACCTTTTCAAAAAGCTCGGGAGCCAACGCTATTGCCTTATCAACGGCGGTATAGTCGTTATTAATGGGTAACATTTTTACATTATCGCCCGAAACAACAATAAAGGAAATCGGCACAATAGAAACTCCTGCGCCACCGCCGCCACCAAACATAGTGTTGTTGCCGGTTTTAGCCGCAAAGTCCGAACCGCCTGTTGCCATACCAAAAGCCACTTTAGATACAGGTATCATTGTGATATTGCCTGTTACTATCGGGGTTCCGATAATAGTGTCAGCATCAACAATAGCTCTTAATTTTTCCATTGTGGTATCCATAATACCTTTTATACTGTTTTCTCCCATAATTACACTTCCCTTTTAAGTTTAGTAAATTTAATAATCAGTTTTAATGCAGTAAAAATCAAATGAAACAACATAATTTTCACGGTAAAGCCAAGTTCAAAGGAACATTCATTTGCGGAATAATCGGCATTTACAGTGATTTTTTTATATTTAAAATCGGTTGCGCTATCTAAAAAGCCCGTGAGAGCATAAACCGCGGCCGATATAGCACCGTAAGATATGGCGGTTTCGGCGGCGTCTTCATCAGATACAGTAATTTTGCATAGAAAGTCTCTTATTTTAATACTTCCGAGCAAATTTCCCATTTCGGAAAAAATAATTTTCAAATAAGAAAACAGCTCTAAAACAGCACCCGAAAAGCCCTTTTCACGATATAGCTTTTTTAAATAGTTTTCCTTTTCGCCCTTTGTTTCATCCTTCTTTTTCTCGCTTTTCTTGTACTTTTTCGAACCATCAGTTATTACACTCACGGGGCCAACTGAAACCTTATAAGTAAAATTTCGGTCAATTTTAACCTTTAGCTTTATCGGTAAAAGTAACAATAAAAGCAATAAAAGGATAATGGCTAAAAAAATATAAAGAATAACCATTAAACACACCTATAACTTATATTTAACAAAAATTAACTGTTTATTCCTCGTTATCATCAACGCCAACCGATAACTGCTCGGCAACATCGGGTAAAGTATCGGTTGAATCTTTAGGAATTTGCGGTAACTCACTCAAATCACTAATTGAGAAGCACCTCAAAAAGTTTTTGGTGGTTGAATACAAAAGCGGTCTGCCGGGTAATTCAAGGCGACCAACCTCTTCTATAAGTTCTTTTTCGATAAGTGTCATCATAACACCCGAGCAGTCAACACCACGCACCTGTTCAATAAACGCCTTGGTAACGGGTTGATTATAAGCCACAACCGCCAAAACCTCCAAAGCTGCTTGAGAAAGCGGTGTTTTGCGCTTTATATCAAATGCCTTCTTGATATGCTGTGCATATTCTTTTTTAGTGCAAATTTGAAAGGTGTTTTCAAGCGTTACTATTTCGAGCGCTGTGTCCTTGTATTTATCATTAAGTGCCATAACAGCGCTGCGTACCGTATCAGGCTCTACCTCAAAGGTCTGACACAAACGCTGAATACTAATCGGCTCGCCGTTTGCAAATATAACGGCCTCCAAGCCATTAATCAATTCTTTTATATCCAAAACTATTTTCTCTCCTTGATAATCTTTATCTCGGCATCGTTGCCGTCTCCGTTAATATGTACGCGGTTGGCTTTGCAAAGCTCAAGCACCGCCAAAAAGGTTGCAACAAGCTCCGAACGGCTTTTGGCACTGTGATATAACCTTGCAAGCTTTTGTGGACCGCGCGTAATCAAATTGCGCATTACATAAACTATTTTAGTTGATACCGAAACAATCTTTTTAGCAACAATTTTTGCAAACGCATCGGTGTTGGGCGGCAAACGGCGTTGACCTCGCCCCACCGCCGAAATATACGCATCAAAAAGTGTTTCTTTAGGATGCACAAGCTCGTAGGTTTTGGGCAATTCCACTTTTGATGGACCCTTAACAAACTTATCAAAGCCATCTGTTTGCTGGGCTAACAGTTCAGCAATTTTACGGCAGGTTTGATATTCAATTAGCTCGCCCACAAACTCGTCCTTTAACTGCTCATACTCTTCGTGCTTTGGTAAAAGCTTGGCTGTTTTTAAATAAATTAAGCGCGAAGCCATCTCCAAAAACTCGCTGGCAATATCGGTAGTATCTTGCTGCATCAAATCAATTTGCTCTAAATACTGGTCGATTAACACTGTCAACTGAATATCGTATATATCAAGCTTGTTTTTTGCAATAAGCTGAAGCAACAGGTCAAGCGGACCCTCAAAGCTTTCCAGCTTATACGAAAACGTTGTTTCCATTAAAACTACTCCTATTTTTTTAAATAAATAAAGTAAATACTCTGCTTAATATGTTAAAGAATCCGCCATAAATTGCCTGTGAAACAGTGCTTAAGGGCTCTAATAAAATCCCCGTATAAAGCAGTATCATAAGTATTATCGAAAAATATCGTTCATATCGCATAAGTTTGTAATACAAATTATTAGGCAGTAAAGCCGCCAAAATTTTTGAGCCATCGAGCGGTGGAATCGGCACTAAATTAAACACCGCAAGGTTAATATTAATCATAGCCACATAAAAAGGAAACGAGTCGGTATACAAAACAAGAGTAATATTACCTGTTATAAATGCAAATAAAAACATTAAAAGCATTGCCGCAAAAGCAACAACAAGGTTGGAAAGCGGACCCGCAAAGGCGGTTATAGCAACATCGGTTTTACCGCGCCTAAAATAGCGTGAATTTATCGGCACGGGCTTGGCCCATCCAAAACCGAAAAGTAAAATACAAGCGGCACCTACCCAGTCAATGTGTTTGAGTGGATTAATAGATAAACGACCTAAATATTTAGCGGTTGGGTCGCCTAACTTATTTGCCGCAAAAGCGTGAGCAAATTCGTGCACTGGCATTGTGAGAAAAATAACCACAATAGCCGATATAGCATAGGTTATAAAATCGGAAAGACCTATAGTTCCGCTAATCGCTTCTCTTAACAAGATATACCACTCCAATCTAAAATAATATTATATACTATAATTGCAAAAAAGACAAGAAAAAGCTTGTGAAAATTCACAAGCTTTAAATAAATGTGAGATATGCGTTATTGGCGTAACCCGTTTTGCCGTTATAACCTACAGCACTCCACTGCCCGTTTACCGAATAAACCGTTACAGTAGTGCCGTTTGGTATACTGCCGATAACCGCCGAATTTAAACTCGGACCGCTACGCAGATTTAGGTTTCTACCCGCTGTTGTAACCACGGCATTACGCTCGCCGTTTGGCGTCATAAACGGAATACCGAAGTAATCGGCTAACGATGCCACAACGTTTGCGGCGATGGCATCGATATTATTCCTAATCCAGTCGGCATCCTCTGCATTATCGTGATAAGCAAACTCAATAAGTATACTCGGCGCTTTTGTGCGGCGAACCTCACCCAAAGTAGTAGTAGGTACTGTACGCACCCTATCAGGTAACGGATAAATGAGCTTTAAATTATTTGCGACAATATCGGCCAATCTCCTACCGTTTGCACTACCGGGGTAAAAATAAACTTCGCTACCGCGATTTTGTCCCGCGTTTTGCGGAGGCGATGCGTTGGAATGTAGGGCTACGTGCGCGTCATAATTACCCATATTTGATGCGGCGATAGATGATGCCGCCGTCATATCGGGTGTATTTCTCGAATATGAAATACCCGTTGCATTAAGATACGGAATCATCGCATCGGCAACTAAATTCATATAATATTCTTCATTACCGCCATTAACATAAGGGTTAAATTCCTGTGTTGAAGGACTTAAATAAATACTTGGCATAAAATAAACACTCCCTTTTTGCAGTTTATGCAAAAGGAAGTGTTTTGGTTTATTTATTAAGATTTAATTTTGCAATTTCATTCTTTACAACCGACACAAACCAGCAATAAAGCGCTTCGCCGAGTTCTTGATAAATCGGGTCGCCATCGTGGGCACAAAGCATTGCAAAGGTTTGACCTATGCGGCGCTCAACATCGGTGCGGCGCCTATATGCCAAATAATAAAACGAAAACGCGCCCGTATCATTGCAGGACTCATAAATAAGGGGAGATTTTTTTGCCAAGGTATCTAAAAAACTTTTAACGGCTATACCTGATACTGTATCATTAATGCAGTGCTCATCAAGCACGGCATTAACCGTAAATGACAAAAGCAACCGCCTTTGCACAAGCATTTGAGAATCGGTATTATCATCAACAAACACGCTATCGATATTTTTTAAGAATATATCGGCAAGGTTTTTGCCAAGCGTATTTGCGGCTTCAACCAACTCTTTAGGCAAAAGAGCAAAGGTATAGTCGCCTATATGTTTTTTGACAGTCTCAGACGGTTTATCGCCGACAATTTTGATATCGCTGTCATCAAACATATTATCCCTCCTTCTTTGATTTATAAGCCTTTAGTGCATCAGCCAGTTGTGCGGGACAGGATGTATTTTTAAAGCCGCAACGAATATTCTCAAGCTTGTTTATAACATCATCTATATGCATACCCACGCACAACGAAGAAATGCCTTTTAGATTACCGTTACAACCTCCCAAAAACGCAACCGATAAAACGATACCGTTATTATCAACCTCGATATCAATATTTCTTGAACATACATTTTTAGGTGTGTAACTAAATTTCATTATTATCTTCTCCTTGAAAAAGTTGCTTCCTTAAATAATTTTTCCGCATAGCTGCTCACTTGTTCAAAGGTGCCTCTAAAATAGCAAGCACCCTCGGGATGTGTACAAACTGTGCCTTCTTTTTGACAACGGCTAAAGCTTACGGGACCTGAAATTAGCGAAATTACATCATAAAGCGTAATTTCTTCGGGCTCTTTTGTAAGAACATATCCGCCCTTTGCGCCTTTAAAAGACTTGACAATTCCCCCACGAGTAAGTTTATGCAAAATTTTTAAACAATATCTCTGAGTTACACCGGTGAGCTCAGAAATTTTGCCTGCATCAAGCTTTTCGCCATTTTGCGCTAAGCACGCTACAATTCTAATAGCATAATCGGTTTCGCAATTTAAAAACATACCGCTTACCTATCCTTGAACTTATTGCTGCGAACGGGATGGCGGAGCTTTCTAAGTGCTTTGGCCTCAATTTGTCTAATACGCTCTCTTGTTACATTAAACTCGGTGCCAACCTCTTCGAGAGTATGACATCTGCCATCGTGCAAACCAAAACGCAAGCGAATAACCGCCTCTTCACGGGGGCTTAGTGTTTTTAATACGCTATCAATATCCTCGTTAGTGATGGTTTTAAGTGCTGCTTCATCCGGAGCCAACGCATCCTCATCACGAATAAAGTCCATAAGGCGACTATCTTCCTCGGGACCTATAGGTGTTTCCATAGAAACGGGCTCCTGTGCTACACGCATAATCTCGCGCACACGCTCAACCGATAAATTCATTTTTTCGGCAATTAACTCTTCACTCGGCTCAAAGCCATTTTCGTGCAGTAATTGACTTTGAATCTTTTTAAGGCGGTTGATGGTCTCAACCATATGAACGGGTATACGAATGGTACGTGCCTGGTCGGCAATAGCACGGGTAATGGCTTGTCTTATCCACCAGGTTGCATAGGTTGAAAATTTAAAGCCCTTGGTATAGTCAAATTTATCAACTGCTTTGATAAGACCAACGTTACCCTCTTGAATCAAATCAAGGAAGTACATACCGCGGCCAACATATTTTTTTGCAATACTTACAACAAGGCGCAAGTTTGCTTCGGTAAGGCGTTTTTTAGCTTCCTCATCGCCCTGGCTGAGTTTTATTGCCAACTCAATCTCTTCATCGGAAGAAAGCAGCTGAACGCGACCGATTTCACGCAAATAAACTTTAACGGGATCATCCAATGAAACCATATTTAAGGTAACATCATCCTCAAGATTATCGATGTCCATTTCCTCAAGCTTTAGGTCATCATCGGTGGGCTCATCATCCAAATCTAACAGCGGCGGCTCAGCAAAAAGCTCATCAATATCATCGGGCGCGTTTTCAAGATCATCTATAGAATCGCCCTTGCCCTCAGTCTCATCGATATTGTTGATACCGTTTATAACATTGTTTTCGTTGTCAATTCCCTTTTTCATACCCTATTCTCCCTTTTTTGAATTAATTATGTCCTGTAAATTTTTTTGCCATTCATCAACCGTAGTGTCCTTTGCGTTCCCCAACGCCTTGATTCTACCCTCGGTTAAAATGACGTTAATACAATCATTTAGCATATTTTCGGGATTCATAATTCCGTTTTGCAACGATACTATAAATCCGAGCTCTGTGGGGGTAAACTTATCGCCTAACAGCGAAATATCTATTGCCGATTTATCAATAAGTATATTTACAAACTCACTGTAAACCCTTTTATTAAAGGCCGATACCATATCATCGGGTTTAAGTTTTTCATATGCTTTTTCGAATAAATCGGGATGCTGTAATAAAACCGATAAAACAGTCTCTTCGGCTGCAACAATTTTTGGAATTGTGCGTTTTTCTGGGTTAATATCATCCCGCGAAAACCGCGGAGTAATAACATCACTAATTTCCTTTTTTTGCCGTGTTCTAATATGATTTTTGCGTATTTCGGCAATTTTTGAGGCAAGAGCTGTTTTTGAAACACCATATTTTTGTGATAATTTATTCTCGTACAAATCAACTGTTAGCGCATCATCAATACTCGCTAATACCTCGGCGGCTTTGATTAGATATTTAAGTCGACCGTCATCGCCCGACATATCAATGCCCTCTGCCGCGCGAAGCAGCTTGTACTCAACATCGCTAACGGCACCATCCAGCAGTTTTTTAAACCGCGCCGCGCCGTTTTTCTTAATATATTCATCGGGGTCCTTACACTCGGGCAACACTAAAACTCTTATTGGCAAGCCTACATCCTTCATTTGCTCAAGTGCCTTCATTACGGCTTTTTGCCCCGCTTCATCGGAATCGAGCGTTACGACAATTTCCTTGGTATAGCGGCTTAAAAGCTTCGCCTGCTCAACAGTGAGTGCTGTACCCAAAGAGCCAACTGTATTTGTAAAGCCCGCTTGATGCATTGAAACAACATCCATATTGCCTTCAACAAGTATTATACGCTCAGCACAGTCATTTTTAGCAAAGTTTATGCCAAACAAATTTTGTCCTTTTTTATAAACGAGCGTATCTGATGTGTTAACAAACTTAGCCACCTTATCATCCTTGGGGTCCTTACGACCGCTAAAAGCAATTACATTGCCGCGCAAATTGATTATCGGGAACATTACACGGTGTCTATATCGGTCATAGCACCTACCGCCGTTTCCTCGAGAAATGACGTTTGCTTGCAGCATATCATTGTCGGAAAAGCCAAGCCCCTTTAAATGCTTATAGAGCGTGTCCCAGTTATCAGGCGCGGCACCAAGACCAAAGTGCTTAATGCTTTTTAAGTTTAACCCGCGGCCTATAAGATAATCAAGCGCCCATTTGCCACCGGGAGATAACAAATAATTGTGAAAAAACTTTGCCGATTCCTTATTGATATTAAGAATGTTTTGGCGAAGCCGCTGCATTGAATCATCATATCCGTCTTCGGGCAAAGTAACACCAGAGCGGTCGGCTAAAAGCTTTACAGCCTCAATATAATCGAGATTTTCAATAAGCTTTGTAAAGGTAAAAATATCGCCACCAACCTGACAACCGAAGCAATAAAAGGAACTGCTATCGGGATAAACCGTAAAGGATGGTGTTTTTTCATTGTGGAACGGGCAAAGGCCCTTTAAAATTCTGCCATTGCGCTTTAAATTTACATAAGGAGATATAACTGTTTCAATATCGTTGCGGTATTTAATTTCCATTAAAACCTGTTCAGGTATTGCCAAGATAAAACCTCCTTAAAATTTAATTGCTCCAAGATTTTGGTATGTAAATATCGCTGTAAGTTACGGTTGCAAAATGGTCGGTCATACCCGCGATATAGTCAACCACCGCGCGCTCAACACCCTCGTTTTGCATAATTATTTTATATTCATCGGTTAATTTTTCGGGATGTAGCATATAATAATCATACAAGCCTTTAATTATGCCGAAAACCTTTGTTTCCTCGCTTTTTGCCTTTGGGTTACGGTAAACACTTTGGAATAAATAATCGTGCAAAATATCGTAATATTTCTCGGTTTTGGCATCCAAAGAAATACTGTCGCCGCTATTTTTTATGAGTGATAAAACAAGCGTGTTAATGCGTTTACTTTTTGTGTCGCCAAGAAAACGCACGGCTTCGGCGGGTATATCATTTTCGGTAATAATACCGGCACGCACCGCATCATCAATATCGTGATTAATATAAGCTATTCTATCGGCAAAACGCACAACCTGACCTTCAAGTGTATAAGACCAGTCGCCCTTTGTATGACAAAGAATGCCATTAAGAACTTCCTCTGTTAAATTAAGCCCTAAACCGCCTTTCTCGATTACCTTACATACGCGAACACTTTGCGCATAATGGGTAAACTCAAAAGAAGCAAGGTCGTTAAGCGCGCGTTCTCCCGCATGGCCAAAGGGTGTATGGCCTAAATCGTGGCCGAGGGCGATAGCCTCGGTTAAATCTTCATTAAGTCGCAAAGCACGAGCAACCGTACGGGCGATTTGCGCCACCTCTAAGGTGTGGGTTAAGCGTGTGCGATAATGGTCAGATTCGGGCGCTAAAAATACCTGTGTTTTGTGTTTTAGGCGTCTAAATGATTTTGAGTGAATAATCCTATCGCGGTCGCGCTGAAAATCGGTGCGAATATCACACTTTTCTTCAAATACGGCTCTACCGCGAGATTCACTGCTTTTTGTCGCCTTTTCGCTTAATAATAATTTTTCTCTATTCTCGAATTCTTCTCGTAAATTTGACATAAAACCTCCGAAAAAAGTTCTTATATCTATATATTCGCATAAAAATACAAATTTACTTTATTTTTTCGCAAAAAAGTAAAAATTTATTCCGCTCTTCAATTCTTATATCGCCACCTAATGCATCAATAACTGCGGTAACAAACTCCTCACTAAAACGCTCTTCTAAAGCGACATCCATAACAATATTTGTCAAAAAAACAGGATTAATGTTGGCATTATATTTATCGGCAATGTGTTTTATAATATCATACTGGCCATAGTTACAGGTAATTCCGTAGGAAACACACTCGCGAAGTTCATAAAGCTTTGCACTGTCTAATGCGGCCGCAGCTGCCGAAGAATATGCGCGAACAAGCCCGCCTGTACCGAGCAAAATTCCACCAAAATAACGGGTTACAACCACAACAACATTTTTTAAGTTTCTGCCTAAAATAACATCTAAAATTGGCTTACCTGCCGTACCGTGTGGCTCGTTATCATCGGAATACCTACAAACGTTTCCATCGGACAAAACAAATGCATAAACATTGTGTTTTGCATCCCAATATTTAGATTTTAAGCCGTTTATAAACTCAAACGCTTCTTCCTCGGTTTCAGCATGCGTAACCGTTGCAATAAAACGAGAGCGTTTTTCGGTAAATTCGGCGGAACACTCGTCCATTATAGTTAAAAACTTTTCCATTTTTACACCACCAAATAAAAGAAAACCGTAACCAAAAGCGGTTACGGTATACTTTGAAAAACTGCTTATTTGTCCAAGCCAAAACGCTTCTTAAATCTATCAACACGTCCGCCTGTATCAACAAGTTTCTGTCTTCCGGTGAAGAACGGATGACATTTTGAGCAGATATCCAAATGAATATCTTTCTTTGTTGAGCTGGTTTCAAACTCTGCTCCGCAAGCACACTTAATTACAGTCTTTTCATACTGTGGATGAATACCCTGTTTCATGGTGTCACCCCTTTCAAAAATTCAATAACATAGTGATAATACCACAAGTGATAACAAAATGCAAGCAAAATTTATTTATTTGAAAGAAATTTTTTAATTTCCTCGTATATTTCGACCGTTTTAAAGCGAATTTGGAATTTTTGCGGCTGTAAAGCAATTTTGGCGGTTCCTTTTTCTACATAATCATTGAGTTCTTCCCCGCCTGCTGCCGATACACAAAGAGACGGAAACATAACGCACCACCAGTTTTTGCCCTCGGCTTTGCCAATTTTAACTATCAATGCATCATAAACACCGGCGGGCAATGTAAAATCATCATATACTCTTGTGTTGAAATATGATTTATCAACCTTTACTTCTACCGAATAATTAAAGCCTGCTTCAGTTATTGTCTTCTCGGCTATTTTTTCAATTTTGCCGATAGCGTCTTCAGCCGTTTTTTTTGCCTCGCTCAAATTTGTGCATTTTTCAAAACTAACTACACCACTCTCAAGGACGGCATCTCTAACTTTAAGTTTTAAAGCTTGGTCGCTCTCGCTATCTGAATTTGCAAGAATGTGCAGTCTTAAAACATTATCACGCAAATCCTCACATTTTGCCTCAAAACCACTTACCGATGCCGAAACGCAAATTATTAATGCTATTAAAAATGAAATACCAAGCCTTTTAAAATTTATGTGCATAAAAAACACTCCTTATCAATTACTGCAAGGTAAATATTGACAGGAGTGTGTTTTTTTATTCAAATATTATTGCATTTGGGGTTGGGTGTGTTAAAAAGGCCTCGATGTTTTCTTTAAGTAAGCTTTCAACACATTCTTGTGCCACCGATTTATCGTTAAATATGGCAAAATGTGTTGGACCGCTACCGCTAAGTGATACGCAAAGCGGTTTAAAGCTTTTTAAAATATCGGTGGTTATTTTATCATCCCAAGCGGCAGAAAAAGCATTTGCACAGTTTTCGGCGATAAGTGATAAATCGCAGTTATTAATGCCGAGCAACATATTGGCTGTATCAACAAATATTGGTTTGTCGGTGTTATCAATTACCGAGTACATATATTTTGTAGACTTTTTTTGCTCGCGTTTAGCAAGAACAATAAAGCACTTTGGTAAATCGGCTGTCTTTTCACAAATTTCGCCGATACCGCTTGCCAACACTGTACCACCATATAAGAAGTACGGAACATCGGCACCAAGGCAGAGCGCGAGTTTTGCAAGGTCATCTAAAACAAACGGAGAGTTGTAGAGCTTATTAAGTCCTAACAAAACAGCTGCCGCATCGGCACTGCCGCCGCCAAGACCTGCGGAGAGTGGTATGTTTTTAGTAACGCTAATCTCTACCCCGCCATCAATATTGCTTTTTTCGAAAAAGAGAGCAGCTGCCTTGTAACAAATATCTTCTTCATTGCCAAGATATACGCATGAAGAATTAATTTTAACGCCACAGTCTATCGGTTTTAAAATAATTTCATCACAAAGGTCAACCGACTGCATAACGGAATTTATCAAGTGATAACCGTCATTACGAAGACCGGTTATTTCAAGTGATAAGTTGATTTTTGCACAAGCTTTAATCTTTAACATTAGTAATTAACCTTTTATCTCTTTTAAAAACTCGCCAATACGCTTTAGCGCTTCGCTAATGTGCGCCACTGAGTAGCAGTAGGAAGCGCGAACAAAGCCCTCGCCACCTTGACCAAATGCTGTGCCCGGAACAATAGCAACGCGTTTTGAAATAAGTAATTTTTCACAAAATTCATCGCTTGTCATACCGGTAGACTGAATTGACGGGAAAGCATAGAAAGCGCCCTTAGGCTCACGACAGGTAAGGCCTAAATCATTAAAGCCCTTGACAATAATTCTACGGCGAGCATCGTATTCCTCGAGCATATTATTAACCGCTTCATCACAGTTTTTAAGTGCCTCGATAGCCGCAAACTGAGAAGTAGTCGGCGCACACATTATAGCATATTGATGTATCTTTGTTATGTGTTTGATAAGCTCTTTGGGACCACAAGCAAAGCCCAAACGCCAACCTGTCATAGAGAAAGATTTTGAAAAACCGTTTACAACGACCGTACGCTCAGCCATGCCATCAATAGATGCAATAGAAACATGCTTTTTACCGCCAAAGGTAAGCTCTGAATAGATTTCATCTGAAAGTACTAAAATATTGGTATTTTTAAGCACCTCGGCAATTTTTTCAAGGTCCTCCCTTTCCATTATTGCACCCGTGGGGTTGCAGGGATACGGCAAAATAAGCATTTTTGTGCGAGGTGTAATTTTAGAGGTAAGCTCCTCAGCAGTTACCTTAAACTCATTTTCCGCTTTTGTTTCAATTATAACAGGAACACCGCCTGAAAGTCTGGTTATCGGCTCATAGCACACATAACTCGGTTGTGGGATGATAACCTCATCCCCATCTGATATAATAGCGCGGATGCACATATCAATTGCTTCACTGCCGCCCACAGTAACTAAAACATCACTATCGGGTGCATAAGATAAAGAGTATTTGCGCTTCATATAATTGGAAATTTCAACTCGTAACAAATCAAGCCCCTTATTTGATGTATAACGGGTTTTGCTTTGCTCTAATGAGCGAATACCTGCGTGCCGAATATTCCAAGGTGTCGGAAAATCGGGCTCGCCTACGCCTAAGGACACAACATCATCCATTGTTTCCGCAATATCAAAAAACTTGCGAATACCCGATGGCTTTATATCCTTAACGCTTTTGTTGAGTAATATATCGTAATCTATCACAGCGAGAGTGTCCCCCTGTCATCAGTGGATGTGCCCAAAAGTTCAACATCCATTTCTTTATAACGTCTAAGCACAAAATGAGTTGCAGTAGAGATAACCGAATCAATAGTAGAAAGTTCTTTGGCTACAAACATTGCAACCTGTTGGAAGGTTTTGCCTTTTACGATAACGCATAAATCATAACCGCCCGACATTAAATAAACCGACTCTACCTCATTATATTTTGTAATCCTCTCGGCAACCTCTTCAAAGCCCAGTGCGGCCTTGGGGGTAACCTTGAGTTCAATTAGTGCCGAAACATAGGCGGTATCTAACTTTTCCCAGTCAATAACCGCTTTATAGCCGCGAATTAGTCCCGCTTGCTCCAAACATTTGATTTCCTCGCAAACGGTATCGGCTGTAAGCCCTGTCATAGTGGCTAATTCGTCAACCGTGTATCTTGCGTTTTTATTAAGTAATCCTAATATTTTCTTGTTCATAAAAGCATACCGCCTTTCGTTTTTTAACTATTGATGATATTCTACCACACTTTTTTGAAAAAATATAGTATTATTTTGTTTACTTTAAAAATTTGTTGTGTTATTATGTTATTAAATATATTTTTAGGAGTGTTAAAATGAAGGCGGTTATTACTGTTGTGGGCAAAGATACCGTTGGTATTCTTGCAAAGGTTTCGGCAAAATGTGCCGAGTTTAATGTGAATATTGCGGAGGTAACACAAAGCATATTGCAGGGTATGTTTTGTATGATTATGATTGGCGAGGTTGACTCTTTAAAAGGCAGCTTTGGCGATTTTGCTGATGCGCTATCGAGTTACGGCAAGGAAATGAATTTGAAAATCAGCGTTATGCACGAGGACATTTTTAACTCAATGCATAAAATTTAGGTGATAAAATGATAGATACAAAAGATATACTTGAAACCATACGCATGATAGAAGAGGAAAACCTTGATATACGTACCGTTACTATGGGTATTTCCCTGCTTGACTGCATTAACCCCGATATTGATATCGCGTGTGAAAATGTTTACAACAAAATTGTAAACAGTGCGAAAAATCTCGTGCCCGTGTGTACAGAAATCGAGCGTGAGCTTGGTATTCCGATTATAAACAAACGCATTTCGGTTACTCCCATTGCCATGATTTTGGCGGCTTGTACCAAAAAAGAGCCTGTAAAGTTTGCTTTGGCGCTCGAAAAAGCGGCAAGGACCGTTGGCGTTAACTTTATCGGAGGATATTCAGCCCTCGTTGGCAAGGGATTTTCCGCGGGGGACGTTGAACTTATTGAAAGTATACCCGAAGCATTATCAGTTACCGAGCATATTTGCTCATCGGTTAATATCGGTTCTACAAAAGCGGGCATTAATATGGATGCGGTAGCACTTATGGGTAAGGTGGTTAAGAAAACTGCAGAACTTACAGCAGACCGCAACTGCATAGGGGCGGCAAAATTAGTTGTATTTTGTAACGCCCCCGAAGACAATCCCTTTATGGCGGGCGCTTTCCACGGTGTTGGTGAAGCCGACCGAGTTATAAACGTTGGCGTTTCGGGTCCCGGTGTGGTCCGTGCCGCTTTATCTAAGAGCGAAGGTCTTGATTTAACAGGCGTTGCTGATTTAATTAAACGCACTGCATTTAAAATTACACGTGTTGGTCAGTTGGTAGCGCACTTAGCAAGTGAGCGACTCGGTGTTAAAGCAGGCATTGTTGATTTATCGTTAGCCCCCACCCCCGCCGTTGGCGATTCGGTTGCGCATATACTTGAAGAAATAGGCCTCGAAATGTGCGGTGCCGCAGGCACTACCGCCGCCCTTGCAATGCTTAACGATGCCGTTAAAAAAGGCGGCGTTATGGCTTCATCCAAAGTCGGCGGACTCTCAGGCGCATTTATCCCCGTTACAGAAGACGCTGGAATGATAGATGCGGCAAGAATAGGCGCGTTAACTATAGAAAAGTTAGAAGCAATGACCGCCGTTTGCAGTGTTGGTCTTGATATGATAAATATACCCGGCGACACACCGCCCGAGGTTATCTCGGCAATAATAGCTGACGAAGCGGCTATTGGTATGATAAACTCAAAAACCACCGCCGTTCGCGTGATCCCCGCAATCGGCAAAGGCGTTGGCGAAGAGTTATCTTTCGGCGGTTTGCTTGGCAACGGCCCTGTAATGAAGGTTAATACCTACTCCCCCGCTAAATTTATAAATCGCGGCGGCCAAATCCCCGCCCCCATCCAAAGTCTTAAAAACTAATTTTTATGACCTGAATTTGTGCAATACAAGTTCAGGTTATTTTTTATAAATATATTTACATAGCAAATTTTTGTGTTATACTAATTAAAAAAGCGAGGTGAGAGTTTTGGACAAATTTGTTTTACACAGTAGCTACAAGCCAACCGGCGACCAGCCGCAAGCTATTGACAAGCTTGTAGAGGGTATTAACCGCGGCGATAAAGAACAGGTACTGCTTGGTGTTACGGGTAGCGGTAAAACATTTACTATGGCTAATATTATCGAAAAAGTCAACCGTCCTACCCTCGTTCTCGCTCACAATAAAACTCTCGCCGCACAGCTTTGCACTGAGTTCAAAGAATTTTTCCCCGAAAATGCAGTAGAATATTTTGTGTCCTACTATGATTACTATCAACCCGAAGCATATATACCGGGTACTGATACCTATATCGAAAAAGATTCTTCAATTAATGATGAAATTGACAAGCTCCGCCACAGTGCGACCTGTGCCCTATCTGAACGGCGCGATGTTATAATTGTGGCATCGGTTTCGTGCATATACTCGCTCGGTAACCCCATTGATTACAGAAATATGGTAATATCTTTACGCACGGGTATGGAAAAAAGCCGAGATGATTTTATCGCAAAGCTTGTTGACCTACAATATGAGCGAAATGATATCAATTTTACACGAAACAAATTCCGTGTGCGTGGCGACGTGGTTGAGGTCTACCCTGCTTATTCCTACGGCAGTGCTATTAGAATTGAATTTTTTGGCGATGAAATTGACCGCATTTGCGAGATAAACACACTAACGGGCGAGGTTAAGGCAGTTCTTTCACACATAGCCATCTACCCTGCTTCGCACTATATTGTACCGCCCGACAAGATGGAAGATGCGCTTAAAAACTTAGAAGAAGAAATGGAAGAGCGCGTTAAGTTTTTTCAAAATAACGGAAAACTCATTGAAGCGCAGCGTATCAGACAGCGCACCGAATATGATATTGAAATGCTCAGAGAAATCGGCACCTGCAAGGGCGTCGAAAACTATTCACGTGTGCTATCGGGCAGACCGAAAGGCAGCATACCCTTCACACTGCTTGACTACTTCCCCGATGACTTTTTACTGTTTGTTGATGAATCGCACGTAACGTTACCACAGGTGCGCGGTATGTACGGCGGCGATAGGGCGCGAAAAGAAAATTTGGTTGAATACGGATTCCGTTTGCCGTCAGCCTTTGATAACCGCCCACTCAATTTTGATGAATTTTACAAGCACCTTAATCAAGCAATTTTTGTATCGGCAACGCCGGGCGACTTTGAAAAGGAAAAAGCTACACAAATTGCCGAACAGGTTATTCGACCGACAGGACTGCTTGACCCTAAAATCAGCGTTCGACCGAGTGAAGGCCAAATTGATGATTTAGTTTCTGAAATTAATATGCGTACCGCCAAAAACGAGCGTGTGCTTATAACAACGCTTACCAAAAAAATGGCGGAGGACTTAACCGAATACCTCGAAAACCTTGATATCAAAGTACGCTATATGCACTATGATATTGATACTATAGAGCGTATGGAAATAATCCGCGATTTGCGTCTTGGCGAGTTTGACGTGCTTGTTGGTATTAACCTGCTCAGAGAAGGTCTTGATATACCAGAGGTATCATTAGTAGCAATACTTGACGCCGACAAAGAAGGCTTTTTGCGCAGTGAAACTTCACTTATACAAACGGTTGGTCGTGCGGCAAGAAACGCAAACGGCGAGGCTATAATGTATGCCGACAGCGTTACAAACTCTATGGAGCGCGCCATTACCGAAACGCTTCGCCGCCGACAAATTCAGAATGATTACAACAAAAAACACGGAATAGTTCCTAAAACCATTGTTAAGGATGTGCGCGAAATTATCGAAATGTCGGCCAAGCCCACCGATGCGGCAATTAAGAAAATGCCAAAAATTGAACGTGAAAAACTCATTGCAAAACTTTCCAGTGAGATGCGTGAAGCTGCAAAAATGCTTGAATTTGAACACGCAGCATATCTTAGAGATAAAATTGCCGAGCTTAAAGGTGAAAAATAACACCGCACACTGCCTCCCTTGCCTAAATGGAGGCGCTTTACCATAAGTTATAAAAAAATAACGCTCATTATGAGCGTTATTTTTTTATATTTTAAACATCATATCGCTATTTGAATTAATATAATCTCTTAGTGTTTTTGTATCGCCGTCAAACAAATACCCTTTAATACCTACCGCTTCGCCGCCGTGAACATTTATTTCTCTATCATCAACAAACATACACTCTTCAGCCTTCAAATTATACTTATCAAGCAAAGCATAATAGATTTCCTTTTCGGGTTTAACGTGCTTAACATAGGAAGACAGCATTATGCCATCAAAAAGCTTTAAAACGGGCACCTTATCGGTGTTTTCGGCAAATTGAATATTGATATTAGATAACAAATAAATGCCGTATCCCGCCTTTTTTGCATCATTTAGCAGCTGCTCCATTCCGTCGGTTATCGGTAAATCAAGATACCAAACTTCAAGCAGTTCATCGGCCTTTTTGTGTAGATACTCGGGCAGTTCTTGTTTGGTGATTTTCTTATGCTCATCGGCGGTAATCAGTCCCCTATCGGTTTCCTCAAACTTACCTTTACCAAACACCGCTTCGAGCAGTAATGCGTGCTCGGTTGGGTCCGTTGTTACCTTGGAAACAATATTGGCCTGTATAAACTGAATTACAACATTACCGAAATCAAAAATAAGATTTTTAATCATTTTATACCTACTTTGTGTTAATAACTATCGGCTCGCTTTTATTTATCCAAGAATCAACGCCGTTAATCTTCACGGTTAAATCATCCGATAAAGTGCCATCCGTTTCAATTCGAATAGTATAATTTTTCGGCATATCAGCAGGAGTTGCAAACTTATAGAACAAAGAAGACGCGTACTTAGTTTTTAACTTTTTGCCAGTAGCGTTATCGGTTATATTAATATCGTAACGGTAAAGCTTTTGATTTGTATACGCCGCGGGGAATTTAATAATTAACAACTTACCCGAAAGCTTAGCAAAAGCATCGCCTTCCGAAAATACAGGTTTTACATCACTGCCTTCACGCTTTTTGGTGTAAAGCAAATCGCGGCTACCATCATCTTTAACTTTGGGAATTACCCAGCTACTACCAACTTTAGCATTAATCGCATAATTGTATCGGCCGATTCGTACGTTGCCGTTTTTGTCAACCTCAACAAGCAAACCCGTGGATTGTGCCTCAACATCTTCTTTGGTGGTGTTGAGCGATTCGGCTCCTGTTGTGGAAACAATGGAATCCGTCGTAACGTAACGCACGGCACCTGTATCAACAGATATAAAGCCCTTTTCGCTTTGCATTAACGCATTGTCAAAATCAACGTAAGTATGTGTATGTCCGCCAAAAACAATTACTTGTGGATATGCTTCCAAGAAATCGCGCAAATCAGCACTCTGTCCTGCGCTTGCAAAGGTCATATTAACGGGACGGAAATGATGCAATAAAAATATCGTTTGCGCTTTGTCTTCGGCGAGAATTTCATCGAGCTTATTTTTAAGCCACTCAAAATCACTGCCGTCCGCCGACATATCAAGTGCCAAAAAATTATAACCGTTAACTTTAATATGGCGGTTACCGACATATAGCGCTTGAGTATCTAAATCAGCGCCGTAAAAGAAATCAAAATTCTCATTATTTTTACCCGATAAATGTTCAACAAACAATGTTGCCTTCTCTCTATTACCACCATCGTGATTACCAAGGCAATAGAAGAACTGCGAATAATTCGATTTTGTATCGAGCAATACTTTTAATAAATTATCACGCTCTTTAACCGACTGAATGGCATACTGCTCTTCGTAGGTACCCGGGTACTTATCATTACCGTACTGCACCATTACCTTCGAGTTTGTACAGTCTACCAAATCACCTGTTGCACAAACTAAATCAAGCTTTTTATTAACCGAAAACTCTTTTGATAAATTTATTGCTCGGACAGCTTTGTTGTATGAATATTCAACTGCAAACGAGCCGTTTAAGTGTATATCACTCAAAACCGGAAAAGTTAAAACAATATTTTTCTCATCGAACATACTTGCGTTGGTATCAGCATATTCAGATATAATTCCGTTATTATCTTTCGGGTTTTCAGCGTTATTATCTTCTTTTTTGCTGCATCCTGCGGTGAATAGCAGTGCCACACAAAGCAGCAGAGAAAAGATCTTTTTAAACAACATTATGTAAACCTCCAAATTTACTTTTTGTATGCTTCAAGACGATAAATCGGGAAACCTAAAGCCACAAATTTTTGCTCATACTCGGTAACAATATTGCCCTCAAAATCACTTGCGTGTAAATCGAGCGAGACATTTTTAAAACAGTAACCGTATTGTGATAGTTGTTCGAGAGAAAATTCAAATAAACCGCGATTATCGGTCTTGAAGTGAATTTCTGCATCACTTTTTAAAAATGTACTATATACATCCAAAAAAGGCTTAGCGGTCAAGCGATGATTAGCATACTTTTTCTTGGGAAATGGGCAGGAAAAATTAAGATACAATCGGTCTATTGAATTCTCGGGTAAATAACACTTTAAATATTCAGCTGAGCATTTTACGAAAACTAAATTATTAATTCCCTGCTCTTTAGCTTTTTCACATCCTGCAACGATTACATTTGCGCTTTTTTCAACCGCAATAAAGTTAATATTAGGATTTCTTTTTGCTATCTCACAAGCAAATTGACCTTTGCCGCAACCGATTTCGAGTTGAACGGGATTTTCATTACCGAAAATTTCTTTAAAGTCAAAATAATCTTCCGTATTTATTTCGGCATTAAAATTTCTATCATCGCGGTCAATTATAATCAAATTATCGCCAACCGCTTCAAGTCGGTCTTCAAGATATTTTTTCTTTCGCATTCGCATAAAGTATCACCAAATTATAGCTCAATTTCAACGGAAATCGGATAATGGTCAGATAAATAAATACCATCTATTTCATCATCCCAAACAGTGAGATTTTTTGCTGTTTTTGCAGTTTCCTCATCTAAATAAATGTAATCAATTTTATTTACGTGATGTTCAGCAGGATTAAATGCGTGGAAGGTATATTCAAGCTCACGTGTTACATCAACAATTTTTTCGGAGAAATCATTATTTAAGTAAACTATTGGGGCGGTGTCGGGCTCCGCATTAAAATCTCCCAAGAAAACAAATGGTAATTTGATTTTCTCTTGCTCATTTCTAATTGTTTCGGAAATTACCTTAACTTCGCCAAGGCGAACATTGGCATTTAAATCTAAATGCGCATTATAAACGCGTATGAGCTTGCCCGTGCGTTTATTCTTAAGAAGTGTTGCGGTGCAGGTTCTCGGCAAACTTTGTTCAGGCAACAATGAACATTTATACGGTGTATTGGTCATCCAAAATACCTGCAAGCCGATCAACTGAACAGTATCTTTGCGAATTGCAGTAAAAACACCTTCGCCCGTATAATCTTCGCCGCGGCCATGGCCGAGCAAAGTATAATCGGTTAAATGCCTGTCTAAAAATTCAACCATTTTGCCGGTTATTTCTTGAAAAGCAACAACGTCGGGCTTTTCCTTGGAAATTTTATCAAGTATCATACCCGCACGGTGAATAAAACTATTAACACCGTCTCCCTCGCTCCATACACAGCGAATATTAAATGTTACTATTTTCATAAAAACACGTCCCGAAACAAAATTGAGCGCACACTAAACTGTATGCGCTCATGGTGGGAACAACAGGGCTCGAACCTGTGACCCTCTGCTTGTAAGGCAGATGCTCTCCCAGCTGAGCTATGCTCCCGAAGACAAATTGATTATAACATATAGATAATTTATTTTCAATATTATTTTGATTTTTTTACCACTAATTTCGCTTGACAACGCTATTGGTTAACTATATAATATTATTTGTTGAATTTAACCTATTCACTATTCACTTTTACTTATTACTTTATTTATGCGGGTATGGCGGAATCGGCAGTTTTTAACCGAGCGCTCACGGTGTGAGATAAAGCGAGAGTTAAAAAAGCGCCGCGGTCGAAATTTTTGGTCGCTACAAGACCGTAAAAATTTCGGGCACCGCAAGAGTCACGCGGGGCGCGGCTGCCCCAATTCAAACAATTTAATATGCGGGTATGGCGGAATCGGCAGACGCGCTAGATTCAGGTTCTAGTCGGGGCAACTCGGTACAGGTTCAAGTCCTGCTACCCGCACCAGTCGAGAACCTCGACACGCAATACG
>SVOM01000060.1 GCA_015066405.1 Oscillospiraceae bacterium | reverse complement strand
GCGGCGCCATTTCGGTCTTCCTTAATCTGCCACAGGCAGCGGTCGACCTCAAAGCTACCAAACTGAGCCACACCTCGAAATATTAAGTATTATTTGATTTTCATGTTTTTCAATGAGTGTGTGGGGAGCGTTGCTACGCAGCTTACTCTTGCGGTGCCCGAAATTTTTTACCACTTGGAGCGTGGAAAAATTTCGACCGCGGCGCCATTTCGGTCTTCCTTAATCTGCCACAGGCAGCGGTCAACCTCAAAGCTACCAAACTGAGCCACACCTCGAAATATTAAGTCGAATTGTTTTTGCGACCTATTAATTATAGTAAAAACAATTCGACTTGTCAATACCTTTTTATGCTTATTTTTTCTTTTTATATCTTTGATTACCTTTAGCTTTTACCGCTTGCTGTTTTCGGTCGGGAGCCACTAAGCAACCCGGCTTTGTGCCTATCAAATCATAACGGTTAGCACGTTTTAGTGCCGATAAAACAAGCGCCTTGTTTTCGGGTAGATAGTACTGCAAGAGTGCTCGCTGTTCGGCTTTTTCTTTAGCTGTTCGCGGCACATAAACCTTTTCCATAGTATATGGGTCGAGCCCCGTATAGAACATACAGGTCGATACAGTACCGGGGGTTGGGTAGAAGTCCTGCACCTGTTCGGGATGCAGGCCCTCTTTTTTCAGGAAAAGAGAGAGTTCAATAGCATCATTTATTGTGCTGCCCGGGTGGGAAGACATAAGATATGGAACTAAAAACTGCTTTTTATTAGCACTTTTTGTGAGCGCATAGAAGCGGTTTTTAAATTTATTATAGGTTTCAATACTCGGCTTACCCATACGCTTTAAAACATTGTTTGAGCAGTGCTCAGGGGCTACCTTTAGCTGTCCGCTTATATGATGATTAATAAGCTCCTTGAAAAAACTTTCATCACTATCAGCTACAAGATAATCGAAACGTATACCCGAGCGTATAAATACCTTTTTAACCTTGTCAATTTTTCTAAGCTTTCGCAAAAGCTCTAAATAGTCGGTATGGTCAACCTTTACCGCCTTGCAAACAGTTGGAGCTAAGCATTTTTTATCTTTACAAGCACCGCTAACCGTCTGCTTATCACAAGCGGGGAAGCGGAAATTGGCGGTAGGACCGCCGACATCGTGTATATACCCCTTAAAATCGGGCATTTCGGTTATTTGCTTTACCTCGTTAATAACCGATTCATGACTGCGTGATGCGATTTGTCTGCCTTGATGGAAAGCTAACGCGCAAAAGTTACACGCACCAAAGCAACCGCGGTTATGTATAACCGAGAATTTAACCTCTTCAATACCGGGCACACCGCCCATGGCCTCGTATGACGGATGGTAATTTCTCATAAATGGCAGTGCATATACCTTGTCCATTTCTTCGGTTGTGAGTGGCGGCATAGGCGGATTTTGTATAACAATAAATTTACCGTGGCGTTGTATAACAGTTTTGCCACGTACTGCATCGTGCTCGTTTTGTTGCAAACGGCAGGAAACGGCATACTGCTTTTTGCCCGATTCGGTGGGCTCTTTAACAATTTCGTATGCGGGGCACTCAGCGCACGGGCGGGGAGTGTAATCGGCAGTATTAACCTTGAAGCAGGTGCCGAGAATATCGTTGATTTCCGCAATACTTTCACCCGCATTTAATCGGTCAGCTATTTCAACGCAGTGCTTTTCGCCCATGCCGTACATAAGCAGGTCTGCATCACTGTCAATTAGAATTGATGGGCGAACAGCATCATCCCAATAGTCATAATGCGCAAAACGGCGGAGTGATGCTTCAATACCGCCGATACAAATTGGTGTGTCGCCAAACAACTCACGCAATTTTTTTGAATATACAATAACTGCTCTATCAGGTCTCGCACCGCTCTTACCACCCGGTGTGTATGCATCATCACTGCGGCGTTTCTTTGCGGCGGTGTAGTGGGCTACCATTGAATCGATATTGCCGGAATTTACAAAAAATGCAAGGCGCGGTTTACCAAAACGCATATAATCTTTATCGCTCTTTGGTTGCGATATAATACATACTCTATAGCCGTGGCTCTCAAGCACACGCGAGATTATAGCCGTGCCGAAGCTCGGGTGGTCTACATAAGCATCCCCCGTAACAATAATAATATCGGCACAATCCCAACCGCGAGATAACATTTCACTTTTAGTGATAGGTAAAAACGGCATATAACAGTTCCTTTCAAACAATTTCTCATTAATTTTATCACAATTATATTACTTAATCAACTTTAATATTTTGTAGTAGACAAACATATATTTTTGTTGGAGGTAAAATATATGTTGCAAAAATTGAAAGAGCATTTAAGCGCGCCGTTTTCGGTATTGGTGCTGCAAGTATCGTTGGTGGCGGTAATTATAGTGTCGGTAACGGCGGTAAAGTTTTTGGGCGGGGATATATATACTGATTTAAAGCAATGGTACATTGTGAATTTCAATGACGATACCGATGTTAACGAGGTTAAAAACCCCGAAATAAAGGAGCCCGAAATTACCGAAAACGAGTTGCAAGCTGAACAAGAAGCTTACGAAACAGCGCCTGTAGTGTCCGATAGTATATTAAAAAACACCGCCACAAACAGTGTAAATTCAATGTGCGTGCCTTTGCAAAATGCCACCGTTACATCAGAATTTGGCGGGCGAATAAACCCAATAACAAATGCGAGTGAGAAGCATAAGGGACTTGACCTATCCTCCCCACAGGGAAGCAATATTTATGCGGCGGCGGATGGCGTTGTGGAGCTGGCCCAAAAAAGCAGCAGTTACGGAAATTACATAATAATAGACCACGGCGGTGGGCTTAAAACGCTCTACGCTCATTGCAGTAAGTTGCTGATTAATAAAGGGGAAAATGTAACAAAGGGGCAGGTAATAGCAAAGGTGGGCTCAACAGGGCAGTCAACAAGGCCGCATTTACATTTTGAAGTAATTTTAAACGGACAATATCTTAACCCGAGTTGGTTAATAAATTGGTAAGGGAATACTATGAAATTTAAAGTTTTTGGAACTGATATAAAAATAACATTTTACTTTTTCGCTTTTTTAACGCTACTTGTGTTTACCGATAAAAGCGGCTTTTTTATACCGATGATGGTGGCAGTACTTTTTCACGAAGCGGCACATTTAATTACAATGCGCCTTGTTGGGTGTGCACCGAAAGAAATAGTGCTTATTCCTGCAAGTGTCCGCATAGTAAGGGGAATAGCGGTTAAAAACACACACGAAATAGCAATATCGCTATCGGGTCCACTTGCAAATATTATGTTCTTTTGCATTTTTTACGTGTGCTATTTGTTGTTTTCTTATAATGCGCTGCTCAATTTTGCAATTATAAATTTGCTCATAGGTGCATTTAATTTGTTGCCCGTAAAAGGGCTTGATGGCGGCATTATCTTAAAAAAACTGTGCGAGATATTTATGAGTGAGCAAAAGGCAAACTTAACCGTAAACCTTTGTGCACTGATTTTGGCGATTTTACTTATCTTTTTAGGGGTTAGATTTTTGAGCGCTTCAAATGGGAATTTTACACCGATAATCATCGGTATTTATTTAATATTATCTATAATTATTAAATTTTGAGTTGCAAGACGGCCAAAAAAATAGTATCATATTTGTATACTATTTTTTGGAGCGTATTATGGATAAAAATAAACTTGAAAAACTTATGTTGAGCGTTCAAAAGCCCGGTAGATATTCGGGCGGAGAAATCAACAGCGTTATTAAAGATAAAAATGCGGTGGATGTGCGTTTTGCCTTTTGTTTCCCCGATACATACGAGATAGGTATGTCCCACCTCGGTATGAAAATACTTTATTCGCAGTTTAATGCCCGTGATGATATCTGGTGCGAGCGTGTATTTGCGCCGTGGATA